>NZ_JBBWFK010000007.1:0-339378 GCF_052353105.1 Vibrio sp. YIC-376 | reverse complement strand
GGCTAGTCCTTTGATCTAATAGGAGTATCGAAATCTGGATACCTCGACATGCTTCAAGAACCTTCTCCACAACAATACGAACTTGAAATGGTGACGATGGAACAACTTGTTCCCAAAGACCACCTTGTGCGTAAAATTGACTCTGCTATCGATTTTGAATTCATTCGTGATGAAGTCGCCCACCTCTATTGCAAAGACAATGGCCGACCACCTGTAGACCCTGTCCGCCTATTCAAAATTATCCTACTGGGGTACATCTTCGGCGTAAAAAGCGAGCGTCAGCTTGTCAAAGAAATCGAAGTGAATGTCGCATATCGTTGGTTCCTCCGCATGTCCCTCACTGAAAAGGTCATCCATGCCTCGACACTCAGTCAAAACCGTATCCGTCGCTTCAATGGTACGGATGTCTTCGAACGTATCTTTATTAACATCGTTCAACAAGCGATGGCTAAAGGCTTAGTCGCTGGACAAGAGCTCTTTACTGACAGCACTCACCTCAAAGCGAACGCGAACAAAAACAAGCACACCAATAAACAAACGGCAGTCCGAGCGAGTGCATATTTAGATATGCTGGATGAAGACGTTGCACTAGACCGAGCAAAAGAGGGAAAGAAGCCACTTAAAGAACGAACTTCTGAGCAGAAAGCTAATAACACGAAGAGCAGTACGACTGACCCAGAAAGTGGCTTCATGACCCGAGACAATAAGCCGCAAGGGTTCTTCTATCTCGACCATCGCACGGTTGATGGTCAGCATGGCATCATCGTTGATACCCATGCGACCGCGGGGAATGTCAATGACTCCCAGCCTTATATCTGCCGTCTCGACCACACGCTTGAACAGTTTAACCTCAATCCTATCGCCGTTGGTCTTGATGCCGGTTACTTCACGGCCCCTGTTGCTGAATCCCTTGAGCGCCGAGGGATACTTGGCGTGTTCGGCTATCGCCGACCATCACGCACAAAGAATGCCTTCAAGAAGAAACACTTTATCTATAACAAAGAAAAAGACAGCTATCGTTGCCCCAACGGACAGGACCTTATCTACAAGACGACGTCACGCGGCGCTTACCGAGAGTATCACTCAGACCCTAAAGAATGTGCGTTCTGCCCAATGCGTGATGACTGTACTCAAAGTAAAAACATGAAGAAGGTCATCACGAGGCATATCTATACGGAGGCCATGGATAGAGCCAACCAGATGCGGCTCTCTGCTTATGGAAAGAAAACCTACAGGCGGAGAAGTGAAACGGTAGAAAGAAGCTTCGCCGATGCAAAACAACATCACGGTCATCGATACGCTCGCTTTCGAGGGTTAGCCAAGGTGCAGATGCAGTGCTGGTTGGCGGCGGCTGCTCAAAACATCAAGAAGATAGCGTTGGTGGTGAGCACTCTGCGTAAACTCGGCCTAAATCGAGGTGAAATAGCGCAAATCCTCACTTATATACGCCAATTTAAGAACACTAACGCTCTAGAGTTTATCTAACAAAAAATATCGCGATCGCGGCCTGCGGCCGCAAAAAAAACAGAACCCCACCTTAAAAGTGGGGTTCGTCATCAATCTGAGCCTGACTATGTCAGGCTCTTTTTTTGGATAGTAGTGCGGTTAGTTACCGCCTTTCTTCTTCTTCGGATAAACTCGAACTAACTTTATTCGGTTTTCTTCTATCTCGACGATCTCCATCGGATGTCCGGATACTTTTACACTCAGATGGCTTTCTGGAATATCTTCTAAATGCTCCAGGATTAAGCCATTAAGGGTTCGCGGACCATTAGTGGGCAGATGCCACTTTAATCCTTTGTTGATATCGCGAATGTTTGTGCTGCCCTCGATTAAGAAACTGCCGTCGCCTTGCGGACTGATTTCATCGGATAAGCTTGGCGAAATTGAGGTCGTAAATTCACCGATGATCTCTTCCAGAATATCTTCAAGTGTCACTAAGCCAATAATGTCACCATATTCATCAACGATAAGACCAATACGTTGTTTGTTGCGTTGGAACTTCAACATCTGCACGTTCAGCGGTGTGCCTTCTGGAATGTAATACACTTCATCGGCTGCACGCAGTAACGTCTCTTTAGTGAACTCATTCTTTTCAAGCATCAGACGGTACGCTTCACGTAAACGCAGCATACCAACGACTTCATCAATTTTGTCGCGGTAAAAAACAATGCGCCCATGTGGCGAGTGAGTCAATTGGCGAACGATAGATTTCCAGTCGTCATTGATGTCGATACCCGTAATCTCATTACGAGGCACCATAATGTCGTTTACGGTGACATGCTCAAGATCCAGAATGGATACCAACATGTCCTGATGTCGACGAGGAATAAGACCGCCAGCTTCGTTTACCACTGTTCGCAGCTCTTCTGAACTCAGGTGATCTTCTACAGTGTGATCAGCCTTAACTCCGAGGAGGCGAATGAAACCGTTGGTAATAAAGTTAACTAACAGCACCAATGGTGAAAGTAACTTCATTAAAATCGCTAGAAGCACGCTGCTTGCATACGATACGCGCTCCGGATAGAGAGCTGCGATGGTTTTTGGCGTTACTTCTGCAAATACCAGCACAACCATGGTTAGCGCACCTGTTGCGATAGCGACGCCTATATCACCGTACAAGCGCATACCGATAATAGTCGCGATCGCCGAGGCAAGAATATTGACGAGGTTGTTGCCGATAAGAATAAGACCGATCAAGCGATCTGGACGGTCCAATAATTTTTCGACACGCTTCGCACCCTTATGGCCATTTTTGGCCAGGTGTTTCAAGCGATAACGGTTCAGAGACATCATCCCTGTTTCTGAACCGGAAAAGTAAGCTGATATGACGATAAGACACGCGAGTAGCGCAAATAAGATACCCGTAGATATGTCGTCCAAAACGTTTCTGTTCCTTGTAAGTTTTTGGTTATTTAAAGCTCTGTAAAGCTGCTAAGTTATGAGTTACGCGTACTTTATTTTATTTGAACGCGGATATAAAGAGCCGATAAGCGCCTTAATTCAATATGATCTCTCTTACAAAGCGGCTACCAAAATAAGCCAGTGTAAGTAATGTAGCTCCTGCTACGGCAAACCATGTCACTTTTCTTCCACGCCAACCTTTTTGGTAATGACCCCAAAGTAAGATGGAATAAACCACCCAAGCGATGAAAGAAAGAATAGCTTTGTGGGCTTTCCCTTCTGCAAACATGTCCTGAACAAACACATAGCCTGTTATTAGCGTAGCAGTCAGCAGCAAATTACCAATCAAAATAATTTTAAACAATTGACGCTCGACCATGAGTAATGGCGGCAAATTAGGATTGATCGCTAAAGACTTCTTGTTTTTTAACTTATGGTCAAGCCACGCAAGTTGCAGCGCATACAATGCCCCTATACTTAGTGTGGCATAAGAAAACAGCGCTAAAGATATATGAATGAGTAGCTTAGGGTCGTTTTCTAAATGCTTGATGAAGGTGCTTGGTAGAAAAGCCGCAGCAGATAAGTTGATAGCAGCAAAGCTATAAACGACAGGCAACAGAAACCACAGTCGGTTCTTTAACATCGCGATGCTCATGGCCAGAGAAATAATAAAGCTGATCAGAGATGCGACATTAAGAATACTGAGGTTTTGACCAGAACCATCCAGAATCAGATCACTCAGTAGCCATGCATGAAAAACAAGCGCGCAGGCAGCGCTGACAAACACTGTTTTTGTTTTGATAACTGACTGGTGTGAGAGCCCAGGTATGATGGTCGCAATCGCCAATACGTAAAGTATGACGGCTGCAATGGCAATTACGCTATCCATGAATCCTAAATGTTGTTGTGCACAATGGAGAAATTATACCTTGCATTACACTTTGGGGCTACGTTCTATACGACAACAATCGTGTTAGATGAGATATTGAAATTAATAAGTTAGCCCATCATATAGCAATAGAGCAGCTGTACGGGTATGACTGTGACCTTGGCTAAGGTATACTCACCTTAATTAATCGCCATTTTAGCGAAGAGACAAAGATGTTTGAGAATTTAACGGATCGATTATCCAAAACGCTGAAAAATATCAGTGGCAAAGGTCGTCTGACAGAAGACAACATTAAAGAGACCCTACGTGAAGTACGTATGGCGCTTCTGGAAGCGGACGTCGCACTTCCAGTTGTGCGTGAGTTTGTAAACCGCGTTAAAGAAAAAGCGGTGGGTGTAGAGGTTTCTAAATCTCTGACTCCAGGTCAAGAGTTCATTAAGATTGTTCAAGCTGAGCTTGAAGCTGTTATGGGTGAGTCTAACGAAGCACTTAACCTAGCCGCTCAACCGCCAGCTGTACTTCTGATGGCGGGTCTACAAGGTGCTGGTAAAACCACATCTGTAGGTAAACTGTCTAAGCTTTTAAAAGAACGTGATAAGAAGAAAGTACTGGTTGTTTCTGCCGACGTTTACCGTCCTGCGGCAATCAAACAGCTAGAGACGCTAGCTTCTGACATCGGTGTAGACTTCTTCCCATCGTCACCAGACCAAAAGCCAATTGATATCGCCAACGCTGCGATCGATCACGCAAAGAAAAAATTCTACGACGTGTTGATTGTCGATACTGCGGGTCGTTTGGCGATTGACGAAGAGATGATGGGAGAGATTAAAGATCTCCACTCTGCGATCAAACCTGTAGAAACTCTGTTTGTTGTTGATGCAATGACAGGTCAGGATGCGGCGAATACGGCAAAAGCTTTTGGTGATGCACTACCACTTACTGGTGTGATTCTTACCAAGGTTGATGGTGACGCGCGTGGTGGTGCGGCGCTATCGGTTCGTCATATCACAGGTAAACCAATTAAGTTCTTGGGTGTTGGTGAGAAAACTGACGCACTAGAACCATTCCACCCAGATCGTGTTGCATCACGTATTCTTGGCATGGGTGACGTTCTGTCTTTGATTGAAGACCTGCAACGTAACGTTGACCAAGAGAAAGCAGAAAGACTGGCTAAGAAGTTCAAAGAGAAGAAAGGCTTCGATTTGGAAGACTTCCGCGAACAGCTAGGTCAAATGCAAAACATGGGCGGCATGATGGGTATGCTCGACAAGCTTCCAGGCATGTCTCAGCTACCGTCTGATGTAAAAGACAAAGTTGATGACAAGATGTTCAAGCAGATGGAAGCGATCATCAGCTCGATGACAATGAAAGAGCGTCAGCGCCCGGAAATCATCAAAGGTTCGCGTAAGAAACGTATCGCAGCGGGTTCAGGTGTACAGGTGCAAGACGTTAACCGCCTGCTAAAACAGTTCACCCAAATGCAGAAGATGATGAAGAAAATGCAAAAGGGCGGCATGAAAGGTATGATGCGCAACATGCAAGGCATGATGGGTGGCATGGGCGGAGGCGGTGGTTTCAACCCATTTGGTCGATAACCAGTCAATCACACTATAGTTTCAGGGTGTTAGCTACATCACAAACTTTAATTTCAATTTATGTTGGTGAAAAAGTATCTAAACCCCTTGCATTGCTCCGGGATAAGAGTAGAATTCCGGAGCTTTATTTTGGCACGAGACCCCAGGTTGTTCAGTATATTGAATGATTTTTGGGGTTAATTTTATTTTTGAGAAAGCAAAAGAGGACGACATGGTAACCATTCGTTTGGCACGTCACGGCGCTAAAAAGCGTCCATTTTATCAAATCGTAGTAGCAGATAGCCGTAACTCTGCAACTGGCCGTTTCATCGAGAAAGTTGGTTTCTTTAACCCAACAGCTCAAGGTCAAGAAGAAGGTCTACGTCTAGACCTAGACCGCGTTAACCATTGGGTTGGTCAAGGCGCGTCTCTATCTGACCGCGTTGCAAAACTAGTTAAAGACGCTCAAAAAGCGGCTTAATTCTTACTTTAGAAGTAGAAACTAGTTTATGTCGATGAAAGGTAAAGAAACAATGAGCAACGAAAAGATTGTTGTAGGCAAGTTAGGTGCTACTTACGGCATTCGTGGTTGGCTTAAAGTTTTTTCCTACACAGACAATGCTGAAAGCATTTTCGATTACAGCCCTTGGTTTATAAACCATAAGGGCAACTGGGTTGAATACAAAGTAGAAGGCTGGAAGCGCCATAACAAAGGTATGGTGGTGAAGCTGGAAGGTCTGGATATTCGCGAAGACGCGCATTTACTGACTAACTTTGAAATTGCTATTGACCCTGCAGCACTTCCGGAATTGTCAGAAGATGAATTCTACTGGCGTGAATTGTTTGGGATGCAAGTAGTAACCACTAAAGGTTACGATCTGGGTGTCGTCACTGACATGCTAGAAACTGGCTCAAACGATGTTTTGGTTGTTAAAGCAAATCTTAAAGATGCTTTCGGGCAAAAGGAACGATTAATCCCGTTTCTTGAAGAGCAAGTGATCATTAAAGTTGATCGCGAAGCTCAACGGATCGAAGTTGACTGGGATCCTGGATTCTAATCTCCAAAAATACAGGGCGAGATAAACATGTGGGTTGGCGTTATTAGCCTTTTTCCTGAAATGTTCCGTTCTGTTACTGATTTTGGAGTAACAGGTCAAGCGGTTAAAAAAGGTCTTTTGTCGATTGAGACTTGGAATCCTCGAGATTTCACTCACGACAAACATCGAACTGTCGATGACCGACCGTACGGTGGTGGCCCTGGCATGTTGATGATGGTTCAGCCTTTGCGCGATGCCATTCATGCTGCTAAAAATGCCTCACCGGGTAAGACGAAAGTCATTTACCTTTCTCCTCAAGGTCGCAAGCTCGACCAGCAAGGAGTTGAAGAGCTGGCAACAAATGAGAATTTACTTCTTATCTGTGGTCGCTATGAAGGGGTAGATGAGCGCATCATTCAATCTGAAGTCGATGAAGAATGGTCGATTGGAGATTTTGTGATGACGGGTGGTGAGATACCAGCCATGACGTTAATTGACTCTGTCTCTCGGTTTATTCCGGGCGTATTAGGGGATTTTTCGTCAGCGGAAGAAGATTCTTTTGCTAATGGCTTGTTGGATTGCCCTCATTACACGCGCCCTGAAGTGTTGGATGGCAAAGAGGTACCTGCGGTGCTGATGTCAGGCAATCATAAGGATATTCGTCAATGGCGACTAAAGCAGTCGCTAGGCCGAACTTGGCTAAGAAGACCAGAGCTCCTGGAAAACCTAGCTCTGACTGACGAACAGGAACAATTACTTGCCGAGTTTGTTAATGAGCATAAAGCCGTTAACGAACATAATGCAAAGTAACCTAATTTATTTAGTATCAGTTTATTCTAGGAATTTTAAAAATGAGTAACATCATCAAAGCTCTTGAAGAAGAGCAAATGAAACAAGACCTACCTAAATTTGCACCAGGTGACACTGTTGTTGTTCAAGTTAAGGTAAAAGAAGGTGACCGTGAGCGTCTACAGGCTTTCGAAGGCGTTGTAATCGCAATCCGTAACCGT
Source organism: Vibrio sp. YIC-376 (assembly GCF_052353105.1). Classification (NCBI taxonomy): domain Bacteria; kingdom Pseudomonadati; phylum Pseudomonadota; class Gammaproteobacteria; order Vibrionales; family Vibrionaceae; genus Vibrio; species Vibrio sp. YIC-376. The sequence continues at coordinate 331,964 of NZ_JBBWFK010000007.1, read as the reverse complement.
GGTCTACACTCTGCTTTCACTGTACGTAAGATCTCTAACGGTGAAGGTGTTGAGCGTACGTTCCAAACACACTCTCCAATCGTTGATAGCATCGAAGTTAAACGCCGTGGTGCAGTACGTCGTGCCAAGTTGTACTACCTACGTGAGCGTTCTGGTAAGTCTGCTCGTATCAAAGAGAAACTTGCTAAGAAGTAATGCTATAACAAGCGTTCTCATTAAACGGAGTCCATTAGGGCTCCGTTTTTTTATTTATAGGTCCTAGGTAAAGAAAGGTCCTAGGTGGCTAGGGTCCTAGGTTCTATGAGTGTCTGTTGTAAGTTCAGTTAAAAATGGAAGCTCAGGTGCTTGTTGTTTTGGAATACAGATTACCGAATACAGGAAATGACAGGTCCTGAGTGGCTAGGTCCTAGGTTCTAGGAGTATATGTGGTCAGTTCAGTTAGAAATGGGAGCTCAAGTGCTTGTTGTTTTGGAATACTGATTACAGAATACAGAAGTATTTGACGTCAAATGAGGTTGATTGAAAAATAATCCGTAATCCGTAATCCGTAATCCGTAATCCCAAGCAACATATACCTAAGCTTAAGTTTTGCAGAGTGCTTCCAACAATCGCCCCCTAGGATCTATAACCTGGGATCTAGGCTCTTTTTAATACTGATCTTCTGACCAGCCGTCGCTATCCGACATATCTGGCGCGCCAGCAATGGCATTCTCTTCATCTGCCCATTCACCAAAATCAATCATTTGGCATTTTTTGCTACAGAAAGGTCGATGTGGGCTTTGCTCTCCCCACTCAACGTCGGCGCCACACTGGGGGCATTGAACGATAATAATTTTAGACATGGATTGTTCGTCCCTTTGTGTTCTGTGTACTAACAAATATATAGATAATAAGAAGGGTATAAAAATTGTAGTAGAGTGAATTTAGGCTAGCTACAAACTGCTAGCTCGAACTCAACATCTTGTGTGCAGGCTTGCCCACTTTCAAAAGACATAAATTTAATCGCAAAGCGGTTTTTATGACCTGAAATCATAGGGTAAACGCCGTGTTCCATAGGAATATGGAGACGAAGAATGTTGGCTTCATCAGCATCACTTTGGAAGAAGCCAGCACGTCCGATTTGAGCTTTAAACTGCCCGGTTTCACGGGTTAATTTAAGCCATAAGTTTAATGCATCAGAAAGTGGTTTTAGACTCTGTAGCCATTTTTGCGCGTCGTGCTTTTTACGTTCGATTGGTAAATGCAACCAAAAATGCAGCGCTGGCAAGTCAAAGCAACAAGCACCACCAGGTAGGTTGAATCTCTGCCTGATTGAACTTAAGAAGCGATCATCTTTAATTGCTTGCCCAAAACGTTCAGCCGACATCAGTTGGCTATGCACAACATCAATCTCATTGAGTAACGCAGTCAGTGCATCTTGGTCAACGCCTTCTACGTTCAGCCAGTGGCGATAGGATAGGCGTTGCTTTTCAAGATCTTTGGCTAGCTCACTCTTAAGCTGAAGCTGTTCAAAGATCTCGACCATATCAAATAAAGCACGGAAAAATAGCTGGTGCTGATGGCTGTCAGCAAAACCAGAAGCCAAGTGAGCCTGACGCAGTAGAGACTCTACTCTTAGATAGATACGAGTTTTCTCATTTAAAGGATGTTCAAATTTGTGCGTGGTCATCGACGTAAGCCTTGGTGAGTTTCATTCTTATTTTCGCAGATCTTTCTTACACATGGCTAGATACTTTTCATGCAAATCTGTGATTTGAAGCAAAAGTTCATGGTCGTCTGGGTTATTTTTAACCACATCGTCGGCGATATCGAGTCGTTGCTGCCTAGACACTTGAGATGCGAGTATCGCACGAGCCTGTTCTTCACTGACGTTATCTCGTTTCATTGTGCGAGATATTTGCGTATTTGGATCGACATCGACCACCAGAACGCGATCACACAGACTTTCAAGATTATTTTCTATCAGTAATGGTACAACGAGCAATGCGTAATCTGATGTGACTTGCTGTAAATCCTCGAGCATTTTTTCTCGAATAATCGGATGCAATAACTGATTGAGCCACTCTTTCTCTTCCGGATTGGAAAATATACGTTCTCTCAATTTAGCTCTATCAAGCAATTGGTTATCAAGAACAATATCGTTACCAAAGTGCTCAATAATTGCATTTAGCCCTGGAGTTCCGGGTTCTACTACTTCTCTTGCAACAATGTCCGCATCAACGATGTCGATTTTAAATTGTTGCTTGAACAGATTCGCCACAGTGGTTTTACCACTGGCGATACCGCCTGTTAAGCCTATAACCAATGCCATTTACACTCCCAGAATTGATGTGAAATACCAATTTAGAATCCGATCACCCCAGAGCATGCTTACCCATCCGGCAATCGCTAAGTAAGGACCAAAAGGGAAGGCCTTTTCGATCCCCTTTTTCTGCAATCGTAGCTGAATTATTCCAAATATGACGCCTACGACGGAAGAAAGCAAAATGATCATAGGTAAAGATTGCCAACCTAGCCAAGCACCGAGAGCAGCCAGCAGTTTAAAATCGCCGTAACCCATGCCTTCTTTACCGGTAAGCAGCTTAAAGCCCCAATACACCGACCAGAGGCATAAATAGCCAGCGATGGCACCGATCACGGCGTCTTTCAGACTAACAGGACTTACTTCTATCAATGCTAGGGCAATGCCAGCCCAAGTTAATGGCAATGTTAATTGATCTGGCAGAAGCATGGTATCCAGGTCGATAAATGTTGCTGCTATCAGAATGAAGGTGAAAAAAATCAGTGCAATGGTGAAATAACTGAAGCCAAAATGAAATGCGACATAGCCAGAGCATGCTGCTGTCAGTATTTCTATAAGTGGATACCTTGCGCTAATCGGGGCGCTGCAGTTGTGGCACTTACCTTTCAGAAGTAACCAACTGATAACTGGGATGTTATCGCGAATACGAATAGGCGTACCACATTGTTGGCAAGAAGAGCGGGGTACGCTCAGGGTGAGCACTTCTTTCGGAGGATCGATATTGTATTCTGGGAATGATTCCGCGCATTCACGTCGCCATTCCAATTCCATGATTTTAGGTAGTCGATAAATGACGACATTCAGGAAACTTCCCACGATCAAGCCGAAAACCACGGCGAATACAACGAATAACCATGGGTAGTACTGGAACACTTCCATATTTGTCTCTTGATTGGTAAATCAAACGAGCAAGGTGCTGTTTTGATGGGATTAATTACAAAGCCATTTGGATATGGCTCCATTCTAGCCCATTACGCTCATTAAGTTAAAGATTGGCAGATACATTGCTGTGACTAATCCACCAACAACCACACCGAGAAAAACAATAATCAGGGGTTCGAGAATTTTACTTAAGTTATCGACGGTATTGTCTACCTCGAATTCATAAATCGTCGCAACTTTATTGAGCATATCATCGAGTCGCCCTGACTCTTCACCAATCATGACCATTTGCAGTACCAGCTCAGGGAATACGTCACAGTTACGCATTGCGACATACATCGGCATGCCAGCAGCGGTATCACGATGGACCTCTTCAATCGCCAGTTGATAATGCAGGTTGCCAGACGTTTTCGATGTGGTTTTTAAACTGGTCAGAATAGGAATACCTGCACTAAAGCTGGTGGCCAGAGTCCGGCTAAACTTGGCAATAGCCGCCTTTGATAGCACAGGTCCTAACACGGGGATTTTGAGTATGGCTCGATCCATCATTAAGCGGAAGGAGTCAGAGCGTTTAACCATTATGCGCGCCGATATCCCAAGACTCAGTGTTCCTAGGCCAATAAACGCTCCCCAAGTTTGCATCCACTTGGACAGGTCTAATACTTGTCTGGTGAACCAAGGTAAGTCTGCACCGAAGCCGACGAACATTTTTTCAAACTCAGGAATCACTTGCGTCAGCATAAGGAAGGAAACGCCTAATGCAACTAATATAACCATTGCCGGATATATCAGTGCCTTAATGACTTTGGCTCTGAGTTCCTCACTTTTTTCCCGATAAGTTGCCAGCCGTTCAAACACCTCGGCCAGATTACCCGATAGCTCTCCCGTCGCGATGAGGTCGGTATAGAGCGCATCAAAGTGTGTACTGGCAGTGCGCATCGCTTTAGACATCGGTGTACCGGCTTCTACCGCTCGCGTTACGCTCATCAAAATAGATTTCATTTCAGCTTTTTTATGGTTATTGGAGACCAGCTTCAAAGCCTGAACGAGTGGGACGCCAGTAACCAGCATGGTAGAAATTTGGCGGGTAAACACGGTGATGTCTTTGCCTTTTACGCGGTGGCTCAGCCTGGACAGAAAAGAAATACTGCCTTTTTTCAGTTTTTTGATTTTTATATGCTGGGCGTTGAGGCGTTCGCGTACTTCAATTTCGCTCATGGCCAGAGTTTGCCCTGAGGTCTTTTTTCCTGAGCTATTAATGCCTTTCCAGCGGAAGTTCTTGAGTTGTGGCGTTGTGGTTTTCATAGGCTACATGACTACTGATTAAAAAATGAATTAAAAATAGAGCACGCGTTGTAGTTCACTAAAGCTGGTGATCCCTTGTTTGAGTTTTGTGATACCTGACATTTGCAGTGTGCTCATGCCGTTACGGATGGCGATTTTTTCGAGTTCGTGTACCGAAACACCTTTAATCATCGCTTCAGATAACGATTCATCAAAACGCATCACTTCATAAATGCCAGTTCGTCCCGAATAGCCATGTGTACAATGGTTACAGCCATTGGGGTTAGCTTGGTAAATATCGTCTGACACCTGAATCCCAAGATGTTGCAACGGTGCGGTCAGTGCTTGTGGTTGTTTACAGTGAGGACACAGCTTACGAGCCAAGCGTTGGGCAATAATAAGACTGAGTGAAGAGGCGAGGTTAAAGCTCTCAACCCCCATATTGGATAAGCGGACAACGGTCTCCGCCGCTGAATTAGTGTGCAGAGTGGAGAGCACTAAGTGGCCGGTTTGTGCGGCTTTAATCGCGATCTCTGCGGTATCAAGGTCACGAATTTCACCTACCATGACGACATCAGGGTCTTGGCGCAGGAAGGAGCGCAGTGCCTCGGCGAAACCAAATCCGATCTTAGGTTGAACCTGAACCTGGTTAATGCCTGATAGGTTGATTTCAACGGGGTCTTCAGCCGTCGAGATGTTGATTTCTGGTTTGTTGAGAATATTTAGGCCGGTGTACAACGAAACCGTTTTACCGCTTCCCGTCGGGCCGGTCATCAAAATCATCCCCTGTGGTTGACGTAATGCATCTAAGTACCACTGCTTTTGCTGGTCGCTGTAGCCCAGTTTGTCGATATCGAGTGACGCGGAGCTGCTGTCGAGCAACCGCAATACGATTTTCTCGCCGAATAGCGTCGGTAAGGTTGACACTCGCATATCAATCGCGGTGTCTTGATTGAGTTTAAGCTTGATTCGCCCGTCTTGTGGTAAGCGCCTTTCTGCAATATCAAGCTTGGATAGAATTTTTATGCGGGCAGAAAGACGACGGCTTAACAGGCTGGGCGGCTGTTGAGTTTCAATCAAAATACCGTCACAACGCAGCCTTACCCGGTACATTTTTTCGTAAGGTTCAAAGTGGATATCGGATGCCCCTTTACGCACAGCATCGAGCAAAATCTGGTTGATATAACGGCTAACTGGTGATTCGTCTTGGCTTAAGTCTTCAATGTTGTCAACTTCGTCGGCATCGACGTCAACGAGGTTGGCAAGCTCATCCTGATTGATCTCTTTTAAGCCAGGTTTCTCCTGACCGATAGAGCGCCCATATAAGCGCCGGATAGCTGCGTCAAGTTCAGAAAAATCCGCAATGACGAGATCGACTTGTAATCCGGTAGCAAAGCGAAAATCATCTTCAGCTTGCTGATTGGTGGGATCGGCAATGGCTAGGGTTAAGGTTGATGGCGTTCGCTCCAGTGGCAATGCATGGTGACTAGTGATCAGTTCACGCAGCCCCAGTTGCTGACACAATGGCGTGTAAGCATAGTCAGATAATCTAGAGCAGGGGAGACCGAAGGTTGAGCTCAGGTGAGACGCGAGTTCGCTGGTAGTGAATATACCAGAATTGACTAACGCCTCTGGCATCGAAATACCAGAAGCGTTAACTTGCTCTATTAACGATTCTTCTTGGGCTAAGCTAAGGAACCCTGATTGGCGAAGAATTGTTGAGAGGTTGGTTAGCATTGATTACAAGGTAGCGTCTTGTGTACATGATTTTGGCAGAAGTTTTTGTGCAGGACTGGCCTTACACTCCCATTTCCCGCCAGCAGCTCTGTTAAGGGCAATTTTGGCGTTGTTGATGTCAGGGCTGTTTCCGGCAGCTGCGAAAGTAAGGAGTATATTTCCTTTTGCTGAGTCAAATGAGATAGTTCCATTTTTAGGTTGAATTACACCCAGATCCGCAAGTGATTGGCCTGCCGTAGTTCCATCGGGAAAAGAGCCATTTGTTACCATATAGTCTTCAACATTTGTACGTACAGAGGTAATTGTTGCTAAGCCAGCTCCCAGTTCAGACTTGGCTACATAGTTTTGATATTGAGGAATAGCAATAGCTGCCAAAACACCAATCACTGCCACCACAATCATTAATTCAATCAGCGTAAAACCCTGCTGTTTTTTCTGTTTAGTTGATTTCATTTTTTCTTCCTTCTCATGACATAAATAATGCAGTTGCATTGGCGCAAGAGTAGGGAGAGTTGGAAGGGGTGAAAACCAGCAAAAAAAGAGTGCTCGAGTGAGATAAAAATCTTTGATGTTCAGTTGCATATCATGTGCAACGATTTGCGAGTGGTTCTATTTTATGGCTAAAAAAATAGAGGACCAAATGGCCCTCTATTTACAACAATTAGACTACAACTATCTGAGTTGATTAAATTAATCTGATTTCGGTCTGTGGTGCTTATTTGAAGCGCATCGAAAGATCCATCGCTTTCAGGTGCTTGGTTAGCGCACCGACGGAGATGTAATCCACACCAGTTTCTGCGTATTCTGCGATGGTTTCTAAGGTGATATTGCCAGAGTTTTCTAGTGCAGCGCGGCCAGCGTTGATTTCTACTGCTTCGCGCATCATCTCTTTGGTGAAGTTGTCGAGCATGATGATATCGGCACCTGCGTTAATCGCTTCTTTTAGCTCGTCTAAGCTTTCTGTTTCTACTTCTACAGGCTTGCCCGGATTCAACTCTTTGGCCGTTTTAATAGCTTGAGTAATACCACCGCAGGCGATGATGTGGTTCTCTTTAATCAGGTAAGCATCAAATACGCCGATACGATGGTTAAAGCCACCGCCGCAAGCCACCGCGTATTTCAGTGCGCTGCGCAGACCCGGAATGGTTTTACGAGTATCTAATAGACGACATTCCGTATGGGCAATTTTCGCCGCATACTCAGCAGTGATAGTTGCACAGCCTGAAAGCGTCTGAATAAAATTCATTGCGTTACGCTCGCCCGTCAGCAAATCACGAGCCGGGCCAGAAAGCGTACAAAGCGTTTGGTTTGGTTCTACTTTATCGCCGTCTTTTACGTGCCAATCGATGGTCACTTTACCACCAAGCTGCTTAAAGACTTCATCTGCCCACGCCTGACCACAAAACACACCGTGTTCACGAGTGATAATGGTCGCGGTATTGACAGCATCTGCAGGGATAAGCGATGCGGTGATATCGTTATTGATATCCACAGTGCCACCCAGGTCTTCTTTTAAGGTATCGGCGACGGATCGGGTGATTTCCAAAGGAAGTTGTTGTTTCAGGAATTCCAGGCGTTCTTGGCTGTTGTGTTTGTTCTTCATCGCAAATCTAGTATTGAAAGGGAGATGGCAACGAATGATACTCTCCGGTGTCAATAATTTCAGCAGTTAATTTTCAAACAAGTGAGGTTGATATGCGCCCAATTATCGAGAATGGCTGGCTGACGCAAGCCAAGCACGTCCCATCGCCATTTTTTGATGCTCGCTCAGATGTAAAAGATATCTCTCTCTTAGTGGTGCACAACATCAGTTTGCCGCCAGGTCAGTTCGGAGGTTCTTACATAGAGGACTTTTTTCTTGGAAATCTGGATCCGAATGAGCATCCATTTTTTGATGTGATTCACAAAATGAGAGTTTCGGCACATTGCTTAATCAAGAGAAATGGAGAGGTTGTACAGTTTGTCTCGTTTCTTGATAGGGCATGGCATGCGGGGCAATCAAGCTTTGCTGGTCGGACGGGTTGTAATGACTATTCGATAGGAATTGAGCTGGAAGGTACCGAATTTGTTGCGTACACCGACGAGCAATATCAATCACTTGCGGATTTAACTCAAGCGATCATGTCGCATTATCCTAAAGTCACTCCCCATAGAATTACGGGGCATCAATATATAGCGCCTCTTAGAAAAAGTGATCCTGGTCTTAGCTTTGACTGGGTGAAATATCGACAACTTATTTGAAATAAAGTTGTGATAAATATGTAAATTGCAGAGGCTAATATCAATAAGGCATGTGTTCGCACATGCTTTTTTTGTATATGAAAAAATTTCTTTTGTAGAAAGTTAACTACATTTTTGCAAGTGACCCTAAAAAAATGGTTAATAAATGAGCGGATTGTTTTGGCATTTCCTGTAATTGCTTTCCAAAATCGCTAGCACGTTATTCACCCAGTTGTTTTTTTATTGTAATTGGTAAGACCAATTTTATTGCCGTTTTAATGGTCAATTGTTATCGGACTGTTCTTACTAGGCCTGTTCTATGATTTAGGTCAATTTTTGGCTGGACAGTGACGTTTTAATTATGTTAATTTCTGCCCCAACTTAAAATTGGTATTACCAATTACCTGCAAGAGTAAAAGAATAATAAATTATGGCTTATCAAAGGATTCGTCAGCCAAAACTCTCTGATGTTATTGAACAAGAGTTAGAACGGTTGATTGTGGAAGGAACATTGTCTCCGGGGCAGCAGTTGCCACCAGAGCGCGAACTGGCAAAACAGTTTGATGTGTCTCGTCCATCTGTCCGTGAAGCGATTCAACGCCTTGAAGCCAAGCGTCTTCTTACTCGTCGTCAGGGTGGTGGCACGTTTGTTAGCGATAACATCTGGAAAAGTTTTTCAGATCCTTTGCTAAATTTATTGTCTAGTCACTCTGAAACTCAGCTGGATTTACTGGAAACGCGTCACGCGATGGAAGGTATTGCCGCTTATTTTGCAGCTGTTCGTGGTACCGAAGAAGATTTTGCGCGTATTCAAGCCTGCCTTGAACGAATTGGTAAAGTGCAATCAAACAATGACGTCGAAGCTGAATCTGCTGAGGTGATGCAATTCTTGATTGCTTTAACGGAAGCCGCTCATAACGTTGTGTTACTGCACATTGTGCGTAGTTTGGCGCCTTTGCTTGAGCAAAATATTCTACAGAATTTTAAATTGTTACGTCGCCGCCCTGAAGCGGTCGAAAAAGTAAGTAAACACCGAGCTAATATCGTGGATGCGATCGTATCTGGTCAGCCAGAAAAGGCACGTGAGATGTCTCATTCACACTTAGCTTATATTGAAGAAACATTGTTGGATTTGACCAGAGAAGAGTCTCGTCGTGAACGCTCTTTACGTCGAATGCAACAGGGCAATGACTCGTAACGACGATTTGTTTGTTTTATAGATCCAACCAACAGAAGGATAGATCGCCATGTCTGATATGAAGCATGACGTAGATGCACTGGAAACTCAAGAATGGCTAGAAGCACTTGAGTCAGTTGTACGTGAAGAAGGCGTAGAGCGTGCTCAGTTCCTACTTGAGCAAGTTCTAGATAAAGCACGTCTAGGCGGTGTTGACATGCCAACTGGAATCACCACCAACTACATCAACACGATTCCTGCAGATCAAGAACCAGCTTACCCTGGTGACACAACACTTGAGCGTCGTATTCGTTCCATCATTCGCTGGAACGCAATTATGATCGTTCTGCGTGCATCGAAGAAAGACCTAGAACTAGGCGGCCACATGGCGTCTTTCCAGTCTTCTGCTGCATTCTACGAAACATGTTTCAACCATTTCTTCCGTGCTCCAAACGAGAAGGATGGTGGCGACCTAGTTTACTACCAAGGTCACATCTCTCCAGGTATCTACTCTCGTGCATTCGTTGAAGGCCGTCTAACTGAAGAGCAGCTAGATAACTTCCGTCAAGAAGTAGATGGTAAAGGTATCCCGTCATACCCACACCCTAAACTAATGCCTGAATTCTGGCAGTTCCCGACCGTATCTATGGGTCTGGGTCCAATTGCTTCTATCTACCAAGCTCGTTTCCTTAAGTACCTGGAAGGCCGTGGTCTAAAAGATACTTCTGAGCAGCGCGTATACGCGTTCCTGGGTGATGGTGAGATGGATGAGCCAGAATCACGTGGTGCTATCTCTTTCGCTGCGCGTGAGAAGCTAGACAACCTATGTTTCCTAATCAACTGTAACCTTCAGCGTCTAGACGGCCCTGTAATGGGTAACGGTAAGATCATTCAAGAACTTGAAGGTCTGTTCAAAGGTGCTGGCTGGAACGTAGTAAAAGTAATCTGGGGTAACAACTGGGATTCACTACTAGCTAAAGATACGACTGGTAAGCTTCTTCAGCTTATGAACGAAACTATCGATGGCGACTACCAAACATTCAAATCTAAAGATGGTGCATACGTACGTGAGCACTTCTTTGGTAAGTACCCAGAAACTGCAGCACTTGTAGCAGACATGACTGACGACGAAGTCTTCGCACTTAAACGTGGTGGTCACGAGTCTTCTAAGCTGTACGCTGCGTACAAGAACGCACAAGAAACTAAAGGTCGTCCAACGGTTATCCTAGCTAAGACTGTTAAAGGTTACGGCATGGGTGAAGCGGCAGAAGGTAAGAACATCGCGCACCAAGTTAAGAAGATGGATATGACTCACGTACTACACATGCGTGATCGTCTGGGTCTTCAAGACATTCTGACTGACGAAGCAGTGAAAGAACTTCCGTACCTGAAACTTGAAGAAGGTTCTAAAGAGTACGAATACCTACACGCTCGTCGTAAAGCGCTACACGGTTACACGCCACAGCGTCTGCCTAACTTTACTCAAGAGCTAGTGATTCCAGCGGTTGACGAGTTCAAGCCTCTACTTGAAGAGCAGAAGCGTGAAATCTCTACCACTATGGCGTTTGTACGTACTCTGAACGTACTGCTAAAAGACAAAGGCATTGGTAAGAACATCGTTCCTATTATTGCTGACGAAGCTCGTACTTTCGGTATGGAAGGTCTGTTCCGTCAAATTGGTATCTACAACCCACACGGCCAGACTTACACTCCAGAAGACCGTGGCGTAGTGTCTTACTACAAAGAAGCGACATCTGGTCAGGTACTTCAGGAAGGTATCAACGAGCTGGGTGCGATGTCTTCATGGGTTGCAGCGGCAACGTCATACAGCACGAACGATCTACCAATGATCCCGTTCTACATCTACTACTCAATGTTCGGTTTCCAACGTGTTGGCGACATGGCGTGGATGGCTGGTGACCAACAAGCTCGTGGTTTCCTACTAGGTGCAACGGCTGGTCGTACAACGCTGAACGGTGAAGGTCTACAGCATGAAGACGGTCACTCGCACATCATGGCGGGTACGGTTCCTAACTGTATCTCTTATGACCCAACATTCGCATACGAAGTTGCAGTAATCATGCAAGACGGTATCCGTCGTATGTACGGTGAGCAAGAGAACGTTTACTACTACCTAACGCTAATGAACGAGAACTACGCAATGCCAGCAATGCCAGAAGGCGCTGAAGAAGGCATTCGTAAGGGTATCTACAAGCTAGAAACCTACGCTGGTGATAAAGCGAAAGTTCAGCTAATGAGCTCTGGTACTATCATGAACGAAGTACGTAAAGCAGCTCAAATCCTAAGCGACGACTACGGCATCGCGTCTGATGTTTACTCTGTAACATCATTCAACGAAGTGACTCGCGACGGTCAAGCAGCAGAGCGTTACAACATGCTACACCCAGAAGCGGAAGCGCAAGTTCCTTACATCCAAACTGTAATGGGTACTGAGCCAGCTATCGCAGCAACTGACTACATGAAGAACTACGCAGAGCAGGTTCGTGCATTCATCCCTGCTGAGTCTTTCAAAGTTCTTGGTACTGACGGCTTCGGTCGCTCAGACAGCCGTGAAAACCTACGTCGTCACTTCGAAGTGAACGCAGGTTACGTAGTAGTGGCAGCGCTAACTGAACTAGCGAAGCGTGGCGACGTTGAGAAATCTGTAATTGCTGAAGCAATTAAGAAATTCGACATCGACACTGAAAAAACTAACCCGCTATACGCTTAATAAAGAAGGTAGATAAGAAATGGCAATCGAAATTAATGTACCAGACATCGGTGCGGATGAGGTTGAAGTTACTGAGATTCTTGTGAGCGTTGGCGACAAGGTTGAAGAAGAGCAGTCTCTGATCACTGTTGAAGGCGATAAAGCTTCTATGGAAGTTCCTGCTTCTCAAGCGGGTATCGTTAAAGAAATCAAAGTTGCAGAAGGCGACAAGGTTTCTACTGGTTCTCTAATCATGATTTTCGAAGCCGAGGGTGCAGCTGAAGCTGCACCTGCTCCTGCGGCAGCAGCTCCAGCAGCAGCTCCAGCAGTAGCAGCGGCAGCAGAACTGAAAGAAGTTCACGTACCAGACATCGGTGGTGACGAAGTTGAAGTTACTGAAATCATGGTAGCTATCGGCGACAGCATCGAAGAAGAGCAATCTCTGATTACTGTAGAAGGCGACAAAGCTTCTATGGAAGTACCTGCACCATTCGCGGGTACACTAAAAGAGATCAAAGTAGCAGCAGGCGATAAAGTATCGACTGGCTCTCTAATCATGGTATTCGAAGTTGCAGGTTCAGGCGCTCCAGCAGCACCTGTTGCAGCTGCGGCTCCAGCGGCTCCAGCGGCAGCACCAGCAGCGTCTGCAGCAAAAGAAGTTAACGTTCCAGATATCGGCGGCGACGAAGTAGAAGTTACTGAAATCATGGTAGCAGTTGGCGATACAGTTACAGAAGAGCAATCTCTGATCACTGTAGAAGGTGACAAAGCTTCTATGGAAGTACCTGCACCATTTGCTGGTACGGTTAAAGAAATCAAGATTGCAGCTGGCGACAAAGTGTCTACTGGCTCACTAATCATGGTATTCGAAGTGGCTGGCGCAGCACCTGCTCCTGCAGCGGCTCCAGCTCAAGCAGCAGCGCCTGCAGCAGCTCCAGCTCCTAAAGCAGAATCTCCAGCGGCAGCAGCTCCAGCAGCGACTGGTGATTTCAAAGAGAACGATGAGTATGCTCACGCGTCTCCAGTTGTTCGTCGTCTAGCTCGTGAGTTTGGCGTAAATCTTTCTAACGTTAAAGGTTCTGGTCGTAAGAGCCGTATCCTGAAAGAAGACGTTCAGAACTACGTGAAAGAAGCGCTTAAGCGTCTTGAGTCTGGTGCAGCAGCATCTGGCAAAGGCGACGGTGCAGTTCTTGGTCTACTACCTTGGCCAAAAGTGGACTTCAGCAAGTTCGGTGAGACAGAAGTTCAACCTCTATCTCGTATTAAGAAGATTTCTGGTGCTAACCTACACCGTAACTGGGTGATGATCCCGCACGTTACACAGTGGGATAACGCAGACATCACTGAGCTAGAAAACTTCCGTAAAGAGCAGAACGCGATTGAAGCGAAGAAAGACACTGGCATGAAGATCACTCCACTAGTGTTCATCATGAAAGCTGTTGCTAAAGCGCTTGAAGCGTTCCCTGCATTTAACTCTTCTCTTTCTGAAGATGGCGAAAGCTTGATTCTGAAGAAATATGTGAACGTTGGTATTGCAGTTGATACGCCAAACGGCCTGGTTGTTCCAGTATTCAAAGACGTGAACAAGAAAGGCATTTACGAACTATCGGAAGAACTAGCAGTAGTTTCTAAGAAAGCTCGTGCAGGCAAACTAACTGCAGCAGACATGCAAGGCGGCTGTTTCACAATCTCTAGCCTTGGTGGTATCGGCGGTACGGCGTTTACTCCAATCGTAAACGCGCCAGAAGTTGGTATCCTGGGTGTGTCTAAGTCAGAGATGAAACCAGTATGGAACGGTAAAGAGTTCGAACCGCGTCTACAACTTCCACTATCTCTATCATACGACCACCGTGTGATTGATGGTGCAGAAGGTGCGCGTTTCATCACTTACCTAAACGCATGTCTATCTGACATTCGTCGTCTAGTTCTTTAAGAAGTGGATGAATGAGAGGCGGCAATTTAGCCGCCTCTGTTTATAGCGAATAACGAATAACAATTATCGACAATTTGGTTATGTCCCTTACTCTCTTCAGGGTTTTCATAAATGAATTGTTGTCTAGCTCACAGGCTAAATTGATTTACTTTTCACGCCATTAACATCTCTGTAAACTGTTAGCGGTCTGAAAATCACTGTTTAAAAGTCTTACTTAAACAAAAAGAATCAAAAAACTACTCAGCCTGTTAGGGATAATGACTACAAGAGGTCAAAATGAGCAAAGAAATTAAAGCCCAAGTTGTTGTACTTGGTTCTGGTCCTGCTGGTTACTCCGCTGCATTCCGTTGTGCGGATCTAGGTCTTGAAACTGTACTAGTTGAACGTTACAGCACTCTTGGCGGTGTTTGTCTGAACGTGGGTTGTATCCCATCGAAAGCACTTCTTCACGTTTCTAAAGTGATTGAAGAAGCGAAAGCAATGGCTGAACACGGCGTTGTATTTGGCGAACCGCAAACTGACATCAACAAAATCCGTATCTGGAAAGAGAAAGTTGTTAACCAACTGACTGGCGGCCTAGGTGGCATGGCTAAGATGCGTAACGTAACGGTTGTTAACGGTTACGGTAAGTTTACTGGCCCTAAATCTATCCTTGTAGAAGGTGAAGGCGAGTCAACGGTTGTTAACTTCGACAACGCAATCATTGCGGCGGGTTCTCGCCCAATCAAACTGCCATTTATCCCACATGAAGACCCACGTATTTGGGACTCAACTGACGCTCTTGAACTAAAAGAAGTGCCAGAAAAACTACTTATCATGGGTGGTGGTATCATCGGTCTGGAGATGGGTACGGTTTACCACTCTCTAGGTTCTAAAGTTGACGTTGTTGAGATGTTTGACCAGGTAATCCCTGCGGCAGATAAAGATATCGTTAAGGTTTTCACCAAACGTATCCAAAACAAGTTCAAGCTGATGCTAGAAACTAAAGTAACGGCAGTTGAAGCGAAAGAAGACGGTATCTACGTTTCAATGGAAGGCAAGAAAGCACCTGCTGAAGCAGAGCGCTACGATGCTGTTCTAGTTGCTATCGGCCGTGTACCAAACGGTAAGCTAATCGACGGTGAAAAAGCGGGTCTGGAAATCGACGAGCGTGGCTTCATCAACGTTGACAAGCAAATGCGTACTAACGTTCCTCACATCTTCGCTATCGGTGATGTTGTTGGCCAACCAATGCTTGCTCACAAAGGTGTGCACGAAGGTCACGTAGCTGCTGAAGTTATCTCTGGTAAGAAGCACTACTTCGACCCTAAAGTTATTCCTTCAATCGCGTACACTGAGCCAGAAGTTGCTTGGGTTGGTAAGACTGAAAAAGAAGCGAAAGAAGCTGGTATCAAGTACGAAGTGGCAACATTCCCATGGGCAGCATCAGGTCGTGCAATCGCATCTGACTGTTCAGACGGTATGACTAAGCTAATCTTCGACAAAGAAACTCACCGCGTTATCGGTGGTGCTATCGTTGGTACTAACGGTGGTGAACTACTAGGCGAAATCGGTCTTGCGATCGAGATGGGTTGTGATGCAGAAGATATCGCTCTGACTATTCACGCTCACCCAACTCTACACGAGTCTGTAGGTCTGGCTGCTGAAGTATTTGAAGGTTCAATCACTGACCTTCCAAACAAAAAAGCAGTTAAGAAGAAGTAAGATTCTTTACTGACTGATTAACGAAAGCCGCTGAAATTTCAGCGGCTTTTTTGTACGTGAAAGGTTAGTTTTTAGATACAAAAAAGCCCAGACGCTGGGCTTGGTTAGTTCTGATTTAAAACTTTATTGAACGCAATCGTAAATAGAAAGCATATCAAGGTATGAGTCGATGAGGCTCTTCAGTTCATCTTCGCTTTTAAAACGGTTTGCCTGAACAAACAACGAGTAGCAAATACCATGGAAAAGGTTCGTTAAATGCTCTGGATTATGTGTGGTGCACACTTCACCACGTTCAATCGCTTTAATGAACATGTTTTGTACCAGTAGCTGATTGGTGCGGTTGGTTGACACGAACAACGGCCAAACCTCATCACGTGTTGACGCACTCCACTCAAACCATACTTTAAGCCAATGGCAATCTTGGTTTACCAACTCGATCATTGCGCTGGTGATATTGGCAATATTCTCGCGAGCGTGTATATCTAAGTCGATGTTATCT
Organism: Vibrio sp. YIC-376; assembly: GCF_052353105.1. Lineage (NCBI taxonomy): Bacteria > Pseudomonadati > Pseudomonadota > Gammaproteobacteria > Vibrionales > Vibrionaceae > Vibrio > Vibrio sp. YIC-376. Next base: position 315,516 of record NZ_JBBWFK010000007.1, on the reverse strand, counting down.
GAAAGGAAGTTAGAGAACTGACGTACTACGTGGTTCAACACTTCATCAACAAGATCTTCTCGGGTTGGGAAATAGTTAAATACGGTAGCAACCGAAACTTGCGCTATTTCTGCAATGTCTGCGTGACCACCACGGCCAATGCCACGACGAGCAAACACTTCCAACGCGATTTCCATGAGTTGTTGCTTACGTTTGATAGGGGAAAGCCTAGTACGGGCTCTCTTTACAATTGAGTCCATTATATTTACCTTGCCATTTTAGTTGTATATGGGGGGAAATCCCCCTAATTGATTATTTTAATAATTGCTTAAAGCAATTGATGAGTGTAATGGTGCATATGTGCAAGGTCAACAGTTGTTGTGTGATTTGTAGACAGCAATTTCATGATTGTTGATGCATTTCCCGTCATTTTGAGAAAATGAGGTCGAGCTTCCAAGAAATGTTGGCATTGGGTTGTGACTTTCAACCCAATGAGCGTGGTGATACACTACACGCCGTAAGATTAGGTGATCGTTTGCGTGCGACTTACCTCAACCCAACAATTAAATTGAGCACAGTATGAAACACACAGTAGAAGTCATGATTTCTGAGCAAGAAGTTCAGGAGCGAGTTCGTGAAATAGGCAAGCAAATAACAGAGCGCTACCAAGGCAGCGAAGACCTTGTTTTGGTTGGCTTATTACGTGGTTCATTTGTATTTATGGCCGACTTAGCACGTGCTATTAACCTGACTCACCAAGTTGATTTCATGACAGCATCAAGTTACGGCAACACGATGGAAAGCTCACGTGATGTACGTATCCTGAAAGATTTAGACGACGATATCAAAGGCAAAGACGTTCTGCTTGTTGAAGATATTATCGACACGGGTAACACGCTGAACAAGATTCGTGAAATCCTGTCTCTTCGTGAACCTAAATCTATCGCAATTTGTACACTACTGGATAAGCCATCTCGTCGTGAAGTAAATGTACCGGTAGATTGGATCGGTTTTGAAATTCCAGATGAGTTTGTAGTAGGTGTGGGTATCGATTACGCTCAGAAATACCGTCATTTACCATTCATCGGTAAAGTAGTTCCTCAAGAATAATTGCCGTTGTTAATAATGAAAAAGCCCACATCAGTGGGCTTTTTTGTATTCATAGCTTATAGAAAGAGATTAGCGACAAAGCAGTTTGTGTTCTGGATTAAGAATTTTTTCCATTGCTTTGTTGTAGCTGTCATTAATGGTTTCACGAGAATTGCAGCGAACACCTAAGTACTCTAGCTTGCCATCTTCGATACCATATACAACACCGTGAAGCTCAATTTCTTGTCCACGTTCCCATGCATTTTGCAGAATGGTGGAGTTTGCTAGGTTGTGAACTTGTTCAGCTACGTTGATTTCCGCTAACTTGTCAGAACGCTCTGACTCTGGCATCAACTCAATGTATTTACGGTGCTTAAAGTACAAATCACGAATGTGCAGTAACCAGTTATTGATCAAACCAAGTTGTGGATTATCGATTGATGCAGTAACACCACCACATCCATAGTGTCCACAAACAATAATGTGCTTCACTTTAAGTACATCAACTGCATACTGAACAACAGAAAGACAGTTTAAGTCAGTATGAACAACTTGGTTCGCAACGTTACGGTGAACGAACAATTCGCCTGAATATAGGCCAGTTAAACGTTCTGCTGGTACACGGCTGTCTGAACAACCAATCCACAAGAAATCTGGATTTTGCCCTTCAGCGAGCTTAGTAAAGTACTCTGGGCGGTCTGCTTTAATCGACTCTGACCACTTTGAGTTGTTATCGAATAGTTGTTTAATCTCTGGCATGTTACTTCCCTTAAATGTCTGTTCCAACTATACACAATGTCATTACATCAATCTCTGACTATTTCGCCTAGAGATCACTCATCTGAGCAGTATAGAAAATTATCCATGATTCCTATCAATTAACAACTGCGAGATTGGTAAGGGTATTCGAGAATCAACTTCTGGAAGTTAAAAACTATTTTTGGCTTAGGGTTGAAAACTGCCGTTAAAATCGGAACATATACGGTATCTCCAAAAAAAGAGCTCCATTATGTACGCATTAGAAATCGAACAGCTACGCAAGACGTATGCAGGCGGCTTTGAAGCGTTAAAAGGCATCAGTCTACAAGTAAAAAAAGGTGACTTTTATGCGCTTCTCGGCCCAAACGGTGCAGGGAAATCAACCACAATCGGCATTATTGCTTCTCTTGTTAATAAAACTTCCGGAAAAACCAAAGTTTTTGGATACGACATTGATACCGATCTGGAATTAGCAAAACAAAATTTAGGTCTGGTTCCTCAGGAGTTTAACTTCAACCAGTTTGAAACGGTTGAACAGATCGTCATACAGCAGGCCGGTTATTACGGCGTACCAAAAGCGCTGGCAAAAGAGCGTGCTGAGAAATACCTCAAGAAGCTTGATCTGTGGGAAAAGCGTAAAGAGCGTGCACGCAATCTGTCTGGCGGTATGAAGCGTCGTCTAATGATCGCCCGTGCTTTAATGCATGAACCAAAACTGTTGATCCTGGATGAACCTACTGCCGGTGTTGATATTGAATTGCGTCGTTCCATGTGGGACTTCCTTAAAGAGATCAACCAAGAGCAGGGGATCACTATTATCCTTACAACGCACTACTTGGAAGAAGCCGAGATGTTGTGTCGTAATATCGGAATCATCAATCGTGGTGAGCTGATTGAAAACACGACGATGAAGGCGTTGCTCAGCAAGCTAAGCGTTGAAACCTTTATTCTTGATATTGAGTGTGATGGTGACGTGCCTGAGCTGGCCGGAGTGAATTGCCAGAGTTTGTCTGAAGGTTCGCTTGAGATTGAACTGGATAAAAGCCAGGGCCTGAACTCGGTGTTTAGCCAACTTACTGATCACGGTATCAAGGTACTGTCGATGCGAAATAAAGCTAACCGACTGGAAGAGTTGTTTGTCAGCATTGTTAGAGAAGGGAGCAAGTAAATGTACGGATTATATTGGACGGCATTTCGCAGTTTGCTGGGCAAAGAAATCACGCGTTTCTCTCGCATTTGGGTACAAACTCTGGTTCCGCCAGCGATTACGATGACACTCTATTTCATCATTTTTGGTAATTTGATTGGTTCCAGAATCGGTGAAATGAGTGGTTTTACCTACATGGAATATATCGTTCCTGGCCTGATTATGATGTCGGTAATCACCAACACTTATTCCAATGTCGCTTCGTCCTTTTTTAGTGCCAAGCTACAAAAAAATATTGAAGAGTTGCTGGTTGCGCCAGTGCCGAATTATGTGATCATCATGGGTTACGTGATGGGTGGAGTGACACGTGGCTTATTGGTCGGCGCGATTGTAACCTGTGTTTCTCTGTTGTTTGTGGATCTGCAAGTGGATCACTGGGGCATCATTATCGCTACCGTATTCCTAACCTCAGTTGTGTTTGCACTCGGAGGCTTAATTAATGCGGTATACGCAAAAACCTTCGACGATATTTCGATCATTCCTACTTTTGTGCTGACGCCACTGACCTATCTGGGCGGGGTATTTTATTCGATCAGCTTGCTGCCTGAATTCTGGCAGGGCGTATCAAAAATCAACCCGATTGTGTATATGGTGAACGCATTTCGTTACGGATTCCTAGGCGTTTCTGATGTGGGTATTGTGACGTCATTCAGTGTGCTGGGCGTTTTTGTGATCGCACTGTATGCCATTGCTCACTACTTGGTGACTAAAGGTATTGGTCTGCGCTCATAAATTTTATTTACGCTCTCTGGCAGTTTTTCGGGAGCGATTAGATACAAAAAAGGTCGACACTAAGTCGACCTTTTCTATTTTGGCTAATGCTTACTCAGCGCTGGCTGCACTTGCATCGCCAGATTCTGAGGTGTCTTTGGCTTCTACCGTAATATCAACGGTCTGATTGTCGATAAGACGAGCTTTACCCAAGAATGCTGACATCAGAATAACAGCCTGAGTGGTTTCAGCAGTAATCGCTTGTAACGTGCGGGCATCACGGATAAAGATTTCATCTGGGTGTAACCCTGCAGCACGCAACTGATCATTCGCATCTTCTACAATGGAAGCGTAGTCATCACGACCACCACGCATTGCACTACTAATCCAGCGCATGGTACGAGCAAGAACGGGAGCGCGCTGACGTTCATCCAGCGTGAGCAAACCATTTCGGGAGCTCATCGCGAGTCCGTCCATTTCACGTACAGTAGGGACACCAACGATCTCAAGGTCGATAGCAAGGTCTTCAACCATCTTGCGGATGACGGCAAGTTGCTGAAAGTCTTTTTCGCCAAAGCAAGCCACGTCCGGCTGGACGATATTAAACAATTTATTGACGATGGTTGTTACGCCGCGGAAGTGACCCGGACGTGACGCACCTTCTAGAATGGTTGATAGACCTGGAACATCAACAGAAGTCTGCTTATCTAAACCTTCTGGGTAGATAATCTCTGGTGTTGGGGTAAATACTAACTCGACACCTTCAGCTGCTAGCTTGCTCAGATCTTCATCGAGTGTGCGTGGGTAATTATTTAAATCGTCAGCTCGTTCAAACTGCATTGGGTTGACAAAGATGCTTACGACCACGATATCCGCGTATTCACGCGCTTTACGAACTAATGTTAAGTGACCATCGTGCAGATTGCCCATTGTCGGGACAAACGCGATTTTACGACCTTCACGCTTATAGGTTTTGATTTGGTCACGAATTGCTGAAATTTCTGCAAAAGTTTGCATGAACTTGTCCTCTAGGCAATGGTATGAGCGTCGTCTGGGAATACGCCGTTTGCTACATCTTCCATGTATTTTGCAACGGCTTTGCGCATATCACCTGTTTCAGCAAGAAAGTTTTTGGAGAATTTTGGCATGTAGTTGGCTGAAATGCCGAACATATCATGCATCACAAGAATTTGACCATCTGTCACATTACCCGCACCAATGCCTATTACAGGCACGTCGAGTAACTGAGTGATGCGTTCCGCTAGTGATGCAGGAACACACTCTAGTAGTATGATTTGAGCGCCAGCTTCTTGCAGCGCCAGTGCATCTTTTACCATGCGATCCGCTTTATCCTGATCGCGGCCTTGTACTTTGTAACCACCAAAGATGTTTACAGATTGAGGTGTCAGGCCAAGGTGTGCACATACAGGAACAGCACGTTCAGTGAGCATTTTAACGGTATCTACTAACCAATCACCACCTTCGATCTTCACCATGTTTGCGCCAGCACGAACGATTTTCGCTGCGTTTTCGCAGGCTTGCTCTGGTGTGGTGTAGCTCATGAATGGCATATCTGCCATCAGCATACAATTTGGGCTGCCTGCACGTACACAGCGAGTGTGGTATACGATATCGTCTACCGTTACAGGCAGAGTATCGTTTTCACCTTGCAGTACCATACCCAGTGAATCACCCACTAGCAGTACTGGCATTTCCTGGCTTTCAAAAAGCTGAGCAAAGCTTGCATCATAAGCGGTAGAAGTAGCAAATTTACGACCTTCTTGTTTCCACTTCATCAGGTCGTTGATGGTCATTTTTTTCATTGTTTTATCCTTACTAGGAGTTGGCTATGACTGCCAAATATTGAGGCCGTTTCGATCTACTTGTTTCAGTAGTGAAGAGACCTCGGTCCCGTCAGGGAGTTGTAAACTTGGTGCAATTTCCGCAAGAGGGTAAAGAACGAACTCGCGTACTTTCATTCCATAATGAGGAATGGTAAGTCTTTCGGAATTAATCACCTCATTGCCATAAAGTATGATGTCGAGATCCAGTGTTCTTGGCCCCCAACGCTCATCTTTACGGACACGTCCTTGCTCCAGCTCAATTGCTTGGGTGCAATCAAGTAGTTGCAGAGGCGTCAAATTAGTTTTGATCTCCACGACCGCATTGATGTAATCCGGCTGGTTCTGTGGCCCCATTGGCGTGCTGCTGTAGAGTTCTGAAGCTTTGATAAATTCTGATTCAGGCAACGCTTTTAGAGCTTCGATCGCTTGCTTTGCTTGGCTGACGGGTTCAGCCAAGTTACTGCCTACCGCAATGTACGCTGTGATCATGATTTAGGCTTACTCTTTTTCTTACGGAAGGTTTTACGGCGACGCGGGCCTTTAGGTGTCTGATCATCGAGATCGGCTGCCATTGCCTGGCGCATTTCACGGCCTGCATTTTGGAAAGTTCCCCACCATTTGGCAAGTTTCTCAGTCTCGCCACCTTCAACTTCACCGCGCATTTCAAGGAAGTCGAAACCAGCTCTAAATTTATTGAGCTCCATTAGGCGGAATGCACGTTTACCGTTGCGTCGTGGGAGACGCAATTGCAGTTGCCAAATCTCGCGGATAGTCGCGGTGTGACGTCGTGGTATGGCGATGGTGCGAACTTGCTCATCCAGAATGATGTTACTCGATTCCATAATGGCATCGTAGTGACCAAGATGACGTTGCTCCATCAGCTTGTCGGCAACGGCGCAAAGTGGATACCACAACATCGCAGCAAACATAAACGCAGGGTTGATGCGTTTACCTTCTTCCATACGCATATCTGTGGAATCGAGTACCAGATCCAACATCTGCTCAGTGTGAGATGAGTAATCCTCTGTGAAGTGCTCAGAAATCGCAGGGAAAAGCTGTTGGAACAGGTTATATTCGCGCAGCAGGTGGTAGGTTTCCAGACCCTGCCCAGACTGAAGTAGCTTTAATGACTCTTCGAACAGGCGAGCAGACGGGATGTCACGTAGTAGAGTTGACATCTCTTCGATCGGTGCCGCTGTATCTTCTTCGATATCAAAATCGAGTTTTACCGCGAAACGAATTGCGCGCAGCATGCGCACGGGATCTTCGCGGTAGCGGGTCTCGGGATCACCAATCAGGCGAACCAGACGATCCTCTAAGTCTTCGATACCACGGGCATAGTCATGAATAGAGTAATCAGCGATGTTGTAGTACATCGAGTTGATCGTGAAATCCCGACGTTCAGCATCTTCATCAATGGTGCCGTAAACGTTGTCACGTAGCAGCATGCCCTCTTTTGATTGCTGGGAGATGCTTTTGTTTTTGTGCTCTTGATGGTGACCACGGAAAGTCGCGACCTCAATGATGTCTCGCCCAAACATAATATGAGCCAGACGGAAACGACGGCCAATCAGGCGGCAGTTTCTAAACAGCTGCTTAATTTGCTCTGGCGTCGCGTTGGTCGCAATATCAAAATCTTTAGGTTTTTGTCCAAGCAGTAAGTCTCGAACCCCGCCACCTACAAGAAAAGCATCGAAACCAGCTCCATTAAGGCGGTACAGTACCTTCAGTGCATTATCACTGATCTGTTTGCGCGAAATGTTGTGCTCTTCACGAGTTATTACATTGAGAGCGAGCTCTGGAATTGTGGCAGGTTCGCTTGTTGTATAGTCGTTTGTATTCATCTGCATCTGGCAATAACTGGGTTTAATCCAATTTTGCTTTGGTTAGTTTTCTGTGCCCTAGGGCTGATTTTGCGGCTAATGATAGCACTACACAGGGGCATTTGAGAATCATGCGGTGATCTCGATCTCTGCTGGAAGTTGTTCTAACCGCCAGTTTTCGCAGCCCCAACGAAGAATCTCTGCAATCTTGTTGGCTTTTATCTCTTCGGGAATATCAAAGCCCAAAAACATCATAGCGCGTAGCAGAGCTGGCTTAGGGTCATTAATATCAATAGCCGTTGCGTGATTTTGCTTCGACAGTTTATTGCCGTTTTTGTCCATCGCCAGTGGTAAGTGCAAGTAACTTACCTCGGGTTGACCAAGAATTTGGTACAAGCTGATCTGACGTCCTGTAGGCTCGATTAAATCAGCACCTCGAACGACTTCGGTCACCCCTTGGTCGATGTCATCTAATACTACCGCAAGATTATAGGCAAATAACCCATCTCGACGTTTAATAATGAAATCTTCATTAACCAACTGCTCAGGGATTTGTATTGTTCCATGTTTCTGGTCAACGAAGCTGGCAACTGGTTTGGTCATTTTTAGGCGTATCGCGCCTTCTTTCAAGTTTTTATCTCGGCAAGTACCCGGATAAAACCCGCCGTGCTCTTTAATTTGCTTACGTGTACATTGGCAGTAGTACGCATCGCCGTTTTCGAGCCAGGCATCAATTTGGGCTTGGTAAAGATGATGACGTTGACTCTGATAAACCACTTCGCCGTCCCAGAATAGCTCGTAAGCTTGCAGCGCTTCTAAAATTGCTTCTGATGCTCCGGGCATTTCTCTGGGTGGATCGAGGTCTTCTATTCGAACTAACCATTCGCCATGATTAGCTTTTGCCTGGAAATAACTACCAAGGGCAGCGACCAGGGAGCCAAAATGCAGCGGACCGGAAGGAGATGGAGCGAATCGGCCAACATAGCTTGTCATTCGTGTGTATCTCAGATGATACCAATCTAAATAAGTACTTAATCATTCTTGCTCTAAGCGATTATTCCTGCGCAATAAATTGGTCATTTACTTATTCAGATTGGTATAAGCCAAAACAAAAAGGGAGCCAGAGCTCCCTTCAATAATCAAAATGCGTAGGAATTAACCTTGCATCTGCTTCTCTTTGATTTCTGCAAGTGTTTTACAGTCAATACAAAGGTCTGCAGTTGGACGTGCTTCAAGACGGCGAACGCCAATCTCAACACCACAAGACTCACAGTAGCCAAAATCATCATCTTTGATTTTGTCTAGCGTCTTTTCAATCTTCTTGATCAAACGGCGTTCACGGTCACGATTACGCAGTTCTAGGCTGAACTCTTCTTCTTGAGAAGCGCGGTCAACTGGATCCGGGAAGTTTGCTGCTTCGTCCTGCATGTGGTGAACAGTACGATCCACTTCAACTCTTAGTTGATCACGCCAAGCCGTTAGGATTTTAGTAAAGTGTTCAACTTGTGCTGGTGACATGTATTCTTCACCAGGTTTTTCCTGATATGGCTCCACGCCTGCAATGGCTAGGATGCCAATTGTTTTCTTCTTTGATTCTGGCATACAGCATCTCCTACTTACACCTAGTCAACTGCTACGCAGTTTATTTAAGGCGGGTATCTATAGCAAAAAGAGGCGGTGCAAGCAAATACTGATTTGCAAACTTATCGTCAATGTGAAGACAACATCATTTTTTCTCTAAATTGATGAAATCAACAGCAGAAATCAGTGTTATGTCAGTACTGCTCAGTTCAGCTTTGTAGCAGAGAACTTCTACTCCAGCTTCTTGTGCTTGTTTAAGTAATTGTGAATATTGTGCGTCTATATGGTGTGCCGCAGATACTTTTTCAATACCTGAGTGTAAAACAGTAAATAAAAGTATGGCTCGACTTCCAGTTTGTGCCATTTCTGTGAGCTCTCTCAAATGCTTTTGTCCACGAGTAGTGACCGCATCAGGAAAGTATCCTTGCCCATTTGAGCTAGTCTCATCAAGAAGTGTGACGCTTTTCACCTCTATATAACACTTTGGTTTATCACTTGCGCTGAGCAAGATATCAATTCGACTATTTTCATTGCCATATTTTACTTCAGTTTGAAGTGTGTCGTAACCGCAAAGCTCTGAAATGACATTATTTTCAATAGCCTCAACGGCTAACTGGTTAGCCCGCGCGGTATTGATACAAATACGGTGGCCGAGTTCAGTCTCACTCAACTCCCAACTATTGGGGTATTTCCGCTTAGGATTATCGGAAGTTGAGTACCAAACTTTGTTACCGGGCGTGGCACAACCAGTCATGGCACCAGTGTTGGCACAATGAATAGTGCGAACTTCGCCGTTATCAAGTTCAATATCGGCAAGAAAGCGTTTATAGCGTTTGAGTAGAGTTGCTGACTCTAAAGCGGGTTCGAAATGCATTTTGCTTATTTAGACGGGAAACTTTTTATGTACAATGTTGCCATCATTACACCATAAGGTATTTCCTTTGTCACAATTGCCGATTGAAGCCGTGATGCCTCAGCTACTTACGGCGGTCAAAAATCAACATCAGGTGATCTTAAAAGCCGCTCCGGGTGCAGGTAAGTCGACTTACTTCCCTCTACAACTTCTGGAACACCAACTGGTGGCCGGAAAAATCATCATGCTTGAGCCAAGACGATTAGCAGCACGCAATATCGCGCGGTATTTAGCCGAGCAATTAGGTGAACAAGTTGGCCAGAGGGTCGGATATCGTGTCCGTGGTGAGACAAAGGTAAGCGCTGCAACGCAATTGGAGATCGTGACTGAAGGGATCATGACGCGCATGATCCAAAACGACCCTGAGCTGGATGGTGTTGATCTACTGATTTTCGATGAATTTCATGAGCGTAGTATTCATGCAGATACTGCTTTGGCATTCAGTTTAGAAGTTCAGGACGCGCTGCGTGATGATCTCAAGCTGGTGGTGATGTCGGCAACACTCGATCAAGATGCGTTGCAAACGCTGTTACCCGAAGCGAGTTTTATTGAGTCAGAAGGGCGAAGTTTTGATGTCGAAACCCGCTATGCACCGTTAGGCGTCAACGATCATCTGCCAAGTCTTATGGCAAAAACGATTGAGAGCTTGATGAATAAAGAGTCAGGTTCATTGTTGGCGTTTCTTCCCGGCGTTGCGGCTATCAAGCAGGTTGAGGAGCGATTATCTCATTTGCCTGCAGAGGTTGAAGTATGTCCGCTATATGGGCAATTGAGTTTTGCCGATCAGCAAAAGGCCATTTCTCCTGCGTCGAAGGGGAAGCGCAAAGTCGTACTGGCAACCAATATTGCGGAAACCTCCCTGACCATTGAAGGGATTCGTCTTGTCGTTGACTCAGGGTTAGAGCGGATAGCGCGTTTTGATCTAAAAAATGGACTTACTCGTCTTGAACAAGTGCGTATTGCCCAGTCATCGGCCATTCAGCGTATGGGGCGGGCAGGACGAATCGAAGAGGGGATCTGCGTTCGTCTGTATTCCGAAAGCCAGTTAAAACAGCAACCTGTGGTGCCACAGCCTGAAATTTTGCATTCAGATCTTGCCAGTCTGGTGATGGAGTTAGCCTTTTGGGGCGCGAGCGACATTCAGGAACTCAAATGGCTTAATATTCCGTCTTATGCAGCTTTGAGTCAGGCGAAGCAGCTGTTGATTTCTCTCGGGCAGTTAACAGAACAAGGTCAGTTAACTGCTGACGGTAAACAGGCGCATGAACTTGGTGTTGAGCCTCGCGCTGCAGCTATGTTGATAAAATCTGCGCATCACAGTGAGAAAATGTTAAATACCGCGCTAGCAGCGGTCGCCCTTATTGAAGAGCCGGAAAGAAACGTTACTAATATCGCGCATAGTTTGCATCGTTGGGTGATGGGCACGCATCCGAAAAAATCACTGTTGTTCAAACGCGCGCAATCTCTTGCACTTAAGCTGGATAGTGCATTTTCTCTTTCAGATGTTGATGAGAGTGCACTGCCGCTGGTGCTGAGTCTGGCGTTTCCGGATCGTATTGCGCAGCAACGCAGCAATCAGGATGGTCGATTTACTCTGGCGAATGGCCATGGAGCGGAGTGTCGTCCAGAAGATACCTTGGGTGAATGTGAGTATTTAGTGACGGTTGACTTGATGCGTTCACGCTCTAATTCGAGTCAAATTCATTTGGCATGTGAATTGGACGTTAATATACTGCAATCGACTTTTAGCTCGCTATTTTCATCTGAAGAAATAATAGATTGGGATGAAAAAAGAGGGCGTTTAGTGGCTGAGAAGCAATTAAAAATCGGTCAGATAGTTGTTGATAGAGCGCCGTTACCTAGCCCGGGTAAAGAAAAAATGACACAAGCTTTACTCACTTATGTCCGCCGTCAGGGCATAGGCAGTCTAAACTGGACTCCGGCTGCAGAAAGCTTACTTACCCGCATTCGCTGCGCCGTGGAATGGTTACCTGAACAACAGTGGCCAGGTTTTGATGAAGCAAGTTTACTCGAATCATTAGAAGAGTGGTTAGAGCCATACATGGCGTCAGTATCGTCGTTAAAGGAACTGAATAAAGTTAATCTAACCGAAGCATTAAATGCCCGCTTGGGATGGCCTTTGAATCAGAATCTTGATGAATGGTTACCGGAAGACTATCAGCTACCAACGGGCACCAAAAAACGCATTCGTTATCAATACGGACATGAGCCAGTATTGTCTGTGCGGATGCAGGAAATGTTTGGAGAGTCTGCTTCGCCAACGGTTGCTCTTGGGCGAAAACCTTTGGTACTTGAGTTGCTTTCTCCGGCACAGCGCCCATTACAAGTGACCACGGATCTCTCAGCCTTTTGGAAGGGTAGCTATAAAGACGTGCAAAAAGAGATGAAAGGCCGTTATCCGAAACACGTGTGGCCAGATGATCCAGCAAACCATGTAGCGACAACGAAAACGAAAAGACAATTGAATAATGACTAACAGTAAGAAGTCAAGCGCGAGCAAAGCGCCTGCGAAGAAAGAGACAACGGACCGTAGGGCTAGGCGTACCAAACGTACTCCGAGCAAAAAGCCAACCAATGGCAAACGTTCTTGGTTAAAGACGTTGTGGTCGTTTGGTTGGAAAGCAGGCATTGCGCTCGCGGCGGTATTGCTGTTTGTCGGCATCTATTTGGATAGCGTGGTAAAAGAGCGCTTTGATGGTCAGCTGTTTGAATTACCTACGGTTGTCTATGCCCGAATTTTAAATTTAAACCCGGGTGAAAACCTCACCATTAAAGAGCTTAGGAATGAACTGGACGTACTCAACTACCGTAAGGTGAGTAACCCTAGTTATCCTGGTGAATACTCTTCCTCTTCGACTCGCATCGAATTAATTCGTCGCCCATTTGAATTTGCTGATGGTCCGGAGCCGGATCGTCATGTCATGCTGCATTTCTCTGACAGTGGCTTGCAACGTATCCAGTCTCTGGAATCTAAGGGTGATCTCGGCTATTTGCGTCTTGAACCAAAAATGCTGGGGATGCTGGAAAAAGATCAGGATGAGCAACGACTATTCCTGCGCCGGGATCAAATTCCCGAAATTTTGGTCGATGCACTGCTTGCTACCGAAGATCGTCATTTTTACCAACATGACGGTGTTTCGCCGCTGGCAATTGGACGTGCTCTCCTTGCCAACATCAAAGCTGGCCGTACGGTTCAAGGTGGCAGTACGTTGACACAGCAGCTTGCTAAAAACCTATTTTTAACCCGTGACAAGACATTGTGGCGTAAGCTTCGCGAAGCTTACATCGCGTTGATCTTGGATTATCGCTACAGCAAAGACCGTATCTTGGAAGCCTACTTAAATGAGGTGTATTTGGGGCAAAGTGGCGGTGAAGCGATCCACGGGTTTGGCTTGGCTTCTCGCTATTACTTCGGCGCTCCGATTCAAGAGTTGCGCGTTGATCAACTCGCGATGCTGGTGGGGATGGTAAAAGGCCCTTCATATTACAACCCGGTTCGCTATCCAGAACGCACCAAAGAGCGCCGTGACTTGGTACTGCGTTTGCTGATGGATCAAGATATGCTGACAGCTCAAGAGTATGAACAAGCTGCGAGCCGATCGTTAGACACACAAAAAACGCCTCGTATTGCCAGCCGTCAGCCAGCTTATTTCCAGCAGCTGAATCTCGAGCTGAAAGAAAAAGTCGGCGATCAGTTTAAAGCGGAAACAGGCTTACGTGTATTCACATCACTGGATCCGGTGTCGCAAAGCAAAATGGAACAGGCGATTGCCAAGAAGATCCCTGATTTGGCCAAGCGAGGCGGCAAAGATCTAGAAGCAGCTGCGGTGGCCGTTGACCGTCACAGTGGTGAAATCCGCGCTATGGTTGGTGGTAAACGAGTCGGTTATGAGGGCTTCAACCGGGCACTCAACGCGAGCCGCCCAATTGGTTCGTTGGTGAAACCAGCTATTTACCTGACGGCTCTTGGCCAGCCAGATAAGTACAACTTGGGTACGACTTTGCACGATACGCCTTTAAGTTTGAAAGGCAGTGAAGGCACGGTTTGGACACCTCGGAATTATGACCGAAAATACCGCGGTGATGTTCCCCTTTATCTTGCATTAGCGAGCTCTCTTAACGTGCCAACGGTTCGTTTGGGTATGGAGCTTGGTATCCCTGAAGTTACCAATACACTAGAGCTTTTAGGGGTGAATAAAGATGAGATTCGTCCAGTTCCTTCTATGTTCCTTGGCGCGTTCTCTTTGACGCCTTTAGAGGTGGCACAGATGTATCAAACTCTGACGAACTCAGGTAAGCGCGCTAAATTGTCGGCACTGAGCTCAGTTATTGATATGGACGGTAACGTGTTGTATCAGTCACTCCCTCGCTCCTCGCGAGAGGTTGATGAACAAGCAGCTTGGTTGACCACGTACGCGATGAAGCAAGGTGTTGCTCAGGGCACGGGACGTTTTTTACAGAACCAATTTGCATGGGCTGCACTAGCCGGTAAAACGGGCACCAGTAACGATACACGAGACAGCTGGTTCGTTGGTGTTGATGGTCGAGAAGTGACAACCATTTGGTTGGGACGAGACGATAACAAGCCAACCAATCTGACAGGGGCAAGCGGTGCTTTGCGGGTATATTCTGAATATCTGTCTCTGCGTATCCCTGAACGTTTAGAGCTTCCTTGGCCTAAAGAAGTGACTACGTTGGGCTTTAAACAAGCCGCTGACGGAAGTTTAGAAATGAACTGTCGTAGTGAATATAAACTGCCAGTTTGGGATAAAACAGGTCAGATAAAACAACAGTGTGAGAAAAAGTCTAGCTGGCTTAATGAGTTATTTGATTGGTAAACTCGCTAAATAGAATTCATAAACTTGTTTAACTGGTCAATTCTTAGTACATATTAGGGCGTGTGAAGAGTTAAGGTGATGTTAACCACCTGTCATCAGCACGTCCATGTGACCAGAGATTCAATAAAGGAAGATGTGAATGTTCAAAAAGTTGTCATTAAGCCCATTAAATCGCTATTTAACGCTTTGGGTTAGCCTCTTTTTGATCGTTACGCCTTCTGTGGCTCAAACTCAGGACGATACATCAGTATCGCGTCCAAAAATTGCTGTGGTTCTTGCTGGTGGTGGTGCAAAAGGTGCGGCTCATATTGGTGTCCTCAAAGCTCTAGAAGAGATGCAGATCCCTGTTGATATCATTACGGGAACCAGCATGGGGGCCTATGTTGGTGGTCTGTACGCCACGGGCATGAGTGCCGATGAGATTGAAAGCTTTATCTACACTGTCGACTGGAATGGTGGCTATCGGGATCGCGTAGACCGAAGTCAACGCCGAGTTCGAGATAAAGAATATGAAGACCGTTATCAAATTTACACGGACCTTGGGCTGAGGTTTGGTGAAATCCGTGCTCCTAACGGCGTGGTGCAAGGCCAGAACATGCTGCGTATTCTGCGCGAGACCACTGGGAATCTGGGGCGTTTCGATTCCTTTGATGAACTAGCCATACCTTATCGCTCTGTTGCGACTGATATCTTAGAGCTTGAAGAGGTGGTAATAGGCAACGGCTACCTAATCGATGCAATGATGGCCAGCATGTCTGTGCCCGGCGCGCTTCCTCCTTACCAGTTAAACGGTCACATGCTGGTTGATGGTGGCGTGGTGAATAACATGCCAGTCGATGTTGCTCGCGCAATGGGAGCTGATGTTGTCATCGCCGTAGATATCAGTACCGATTATAAAAACGAGGAAGATTTTACTGGCCTGTTTACCGTCGCAGACCAACTCTCTAACTATCTTGTGCGCCGCAGTACTCAACAACAAGTAGAAGCGCTTGAAGAACAAGATGTTTACATTCGTCCTAATGTCGGTCAGATGGAAACCGTTGAGTTCGATAAAATGCCATCGGCGTTTCAGTCTGGGTATGAGATCACCAAAGAGATGGCGTCGAAACTCAAGGGGTTAAGTGTATCAAGTGCGGATTACCAGAAATACATCGAACGCAAACAAGATGCGCGAAAAGCATTAGTACACGGAGATGACCGTGTGGTCGATGAGGTCGTGATTGTAAACAACACGCACTATAGTGACGTTCTGCTGACTAATCGCCTGCATTTAGAAACGGGACGTAAAATCCCGATGGAAGAAATCGAAAAAGCAGTTGAAAACCTTTACGCACTCGATCGTTTCGAGCTGATTACTTATGACTATGAGGAAGTCGCAGGTTCTACGCGTCTGGTATTCACTGTGAACGAGAAGTCATGGGGTCCCAACTATCTCAATTTTAGATTTTTCCTTGAAGATGATTTTGACACCGACAGTCAATACGGCATCGGCATGTCCACCAACTTTACCAACCTGAACTCTCACGGTGCAGAACTGGCATTTAATGTAGAAATGGGCACGGATAAGTTGATTGAAGCTGAATTGTACTCTCCGATTCTGTCCACCCAGAAGCTTTTTGTTTCTGCCAGAATGGCCTACAGTAATGAAAGTCGACACTTACCGCTTAGCGACTTTCAAAACCCAGATATCAGCGCCGTGGATGATTTTTTTCCTGTCTCGTACAGTGATTTTACCTCAGAGATTTCGATTGGCCTTCAGCCAACGTTATGGCAAGAGTTACGTTTGGGTGGCCGCTATTCCAAAGGGAAGGTTGAGCTTTCTACGCTTGCCTCTGCTGGAGCGTTGGATTTTGATCGACTTGGGCTGTTCGCGAAATACCGTTTAGATACTCTGGATGACTTTGCTTTTCCTACTCACGGTTTGCTTGTTGATCTGGAATATTTGGTCTCTCACGATAAAAGTCCGGAAGGCGACAACTTCTTAGATTCGGAGGCCACGGTCGAGGATACCGTGTATGAAATTTCTGCTCGATTTAAGGGAGCAGTGAGTTATCAGCGTCATACTTTAGTCGGACATGCTGAATATAGCTTTGTTGAGAGCAAAAATTCTACCATTCCACTCGACCCACGGGAGTTAGGTGGCTTTTTGAACCTTTCTGGTATTCCGAGAAATAGCTTAATTGGACAGGATTTATTCTTCAGCAGTCTGGTCTACCGCTATAAATGGTTCGATAATGATTTCGGGTTGTTTGAGGCTCCGGTGTATATAGGCGCATCAGCAGAATATGGCGGTGTGTGGTCAGATAATGATTTGAAACTGAATGACGCGCCTTTATATAACGCGGGCTCAGTATTTTTTGGGGTCGATTCGCCAATCGGGCCTATAATGTTGGCTTATGGTCGTACAGAGCAGAACTTGGAAGCTGTGTATTTGATCGTAGGAACCTCGTTTAATTAATTGCCACAAGAAAGCTTAACCTCGACATATTTGGTCAAAATTAGCAGGACTTTAGTCGTAAGTTGCTATGTTGGTCAAAATGATGACATTTTAATTGAAGGTTAAATTTGCTATTATTTGGCCCACAGTTTGGCCTCTACGGCGCTGTTTCTCAATCATTATTGAATGAAAACAAGGGCAATGGAGAGCCAAGTTTCCAAGGATGTTCACTCCTTTACTTTAAGAATAGTAATAATAGAGGAGGAACCGCAATGAGAGGAAAAAGTCGTGCTTGAAGCCTACCGTAAACACGTCGCAGAGCGTGCTGCCGAAGGAGTTGTACCTAAACCACTAGATGCTGAGCAAGTTGCAGGCCTTGTGGAGCTTCTTAAAAATCCCCCTCAAGGTGAAGAAGAGTTTCTTCTTGACCTGCTAGAGAATCGTATTCCACCAGGCGTTGATGAAGCGGCGTATGTTAAAGCTGGTTTCCTAACAGCTGTGACAAAAGGTGATGTTTCTTCTCCACTTGTAAGCCGTGAAAAAGCTGCTGAATTGCTAGGTACTATGCAAGGTGGTTACAACATCGAACCATTGGTTAATCTACTGGACGATGATGCACTTGCGTCAATTGCTGCAAAAGAGCTATCTCACACTCTACTTATGTTTGATGCTTTCTACGATGTTGAAGAGAAAGCTAAATCAGGCAATACGTTTGCACAACAAGTTCTACAATCTTGGGCTGATGCGGAATGGTTCCTGTCTAAGCCTGAGCTACAAGAAAAAATCACTCTGACTGTATTCAAGGTTACTGGTGAAACAAACACCGATGACCTGTCTCCAGCACCTGATGCTTGGTCTCGTCCTGATATCCCTGTTCACGCACTTGCAATGCTTAAAAACGAGCGTGAAGGTATCAATCCTGATCAACCAGGTAGTATTGGTCCAATCAAGCAGATCGAAGATCTTCAATCTAAAGGTCATCAGCTAGTTTACGTTGGTGACGTAGTAGGTACAGGTTCTTCACGTAAATCTGCAACTAACTCAGTACTTTGGTTCATGGGCGATGATATCCCTAACGTACCAAACAAACGTGCTGGCGGTTACGTGCTTGGTGGTAAAATTGCACCTATCTTCTTTAACACAATGGAAGACGCGGGCGCGCTACCAATCGAGGTTGACGTATCTAAGCTGAACATGGGCGATGTTATCGACGTTTACCCATTTGAAGGCAAGGTATGTAACCACGAAACTGGCGAAACTCTGGCTGAATTTAAGCTAAAAACAGACGTACTGATTGATGAAGTACGTGCTGGTGGTCGTATTCCACTGATCATCGGTCGTGGTCTGACAGACAAAGCGCGTCAATCTCTAGGTCTAGAGTCGTCAGCTATCTTCCGTAAGCCAGGTGATGTTGCTGACTCAGGCAAAGGTTACTCGCTTGCACAGAAGATGGTTGGTAAAGCTTGTGGCGTAGAAGGCGTACGTCCAGGTACTTACTGTGAGCCTAAGATGACAACAGTAGGTTCTCAGGATACAACCGGTCCGATGACTCGTGATGAGCTTAAAGATCTTGCGTGTCTGGGCTTCTCTGCAGACCTAGTAATGCAGTCTTTCTGTCATACATCTGCATACCCTAAACCAGTTGACGTGAACACTCATCACACTCTACCTGATTTCATCATGAACCGTGGTGGTGTTTCTCTACGTCCAGGTGACGGTGTTATCCACTCATGGCTAAACCGTATGCTTCTGCCTGATACTGTAGGTACAGGTGGTGACTCGCATACTCGTTTCCCTCTGGGTATTTCATTCCCGGCAGGTTCTGGTCTGGTTGCATTCGCAGCGGCAACAGGTGTTATGCCACTGGATATGCCAGAATCAATCCTGGTTCGCTTTAAAGGTGAAATGCAACCGGGTATCACACTACGTGACCTGGTACATGCGATCCCTTACTACGCGATCAAACAAGGTCTGTTGACAGTAGAGAAAGCAGGTAAGATCAACGAATTCTCTGGTCGCGTACTAGAGATTGAAGGTGTTGAGCACTTAACGGTTGAGCAAGCGTTTGAACTTTCAGATGCTTCGGCAGAGCGTTCAGCGGCAGGTTGTACAGTTAAACTGTCTCAAGCGTCGATCGAAGAGTACCTGAACTCGAACATCACCATGCTTAAGTGGATGATCTCTGAAGGTTACGGTGACCGTCGTACTATCGAGCGTCGTATTACTGCGATGCAAGAGTGGTTGGCTAACCCTGAGCTGATGGAAGCGGATGCGGATGCGGAATACGCGCACGTAATCGAGATTGACCTGGCGGAAATCAACGAGCCAATTCTATGTGCTCCAAACGATCCAGATGATGCGCGTCTACTATCTGAAGTACAAGGTACTGAAATCGATGAAGTATTCATCGGTTCATGTATGACTAACATCGGTCACTTCCGTGCTGCAGGTAAACTGCTTGAGCAATGGGGTGGTCAGCTAAGCACGCGTCTATGGGTGGCTCCGCCAACTAAGATGGACCGTGACCAGCTAACGGAAGAAGGTTACTACGGTATCTACGGTCGTGCAGGTGTACGTATCGAAACTCCGGGATGTTCTCTATGTATGGGTAACCAAGCTCGCGTAGCAGACAAAGCGACAGTGATGTCTACATCAACGCGTAACTTCCCGAACCGTCTGGGTACGGGTGCTAACGTTTACCTTTCTTCAGCAGAACTAGCGGCAGTAGGTGCAATCCTGGGTCGTATCCCAACTAAGGAAGAGTACCTAGAGTACGCAGCGAAGATCAACGCAACAGCGGCTGACACATATCGCTACCTAAACTTCCATAAGATGGATCAGTACACTAAGAAAGCAGACACGGTTATCTTCCAAGAGCCTGCATAATTAGCGAAATGCACCAATAGAAAGCACCTCAGAAGAGGTGCTTTTTTTATGCCCCAAAACAGTCTCTGACTTGCTTTTAGAGGTGCGTTTTCAAGTCATTTTGGGATCCATGCTTAATTAGGTATACTCCGCACCAAATTGATACGAAAAGGCAATCTCAATGGAATTTGAATTCATCCGCAATACGTTGATGGGCGAGTACTACGTAAAATGCAGTATGGGGCATGAGATTGTAGGGCGCTGGCTGCAAGAGGAAATTGGTAAAGACCCTGCCAAAATGCGTCAGGTTGAAGCGCTAATCGAAGCTTCTTTTTCTTCGCCTTCTCAAGAGCATACTTTAACTGGCACAGAAATTAGCATTATGGTTCATGGTGATGAAGTTCTGGTGCAGGAGAATACTCTGGCACAGGGATATGAGGAGTCGATAGATTTAGATAATGAATTTGATTTCTACGACTCAGAAAGTACTGCCAGTTGTGGCATAGAGGACTTTGTATCTCTTATAGAGCAATGGAAAGATTTCTTGAACATTTGATGCACAGTTTTGGGTAATGAACTGGCAATTGCCTTGTTTTTGGGAAGCGAGCGCACCGTAATGGTGCGCTCTTTTTATTTGTATCGATAAAATTAGTTGTTAGTATTTTAAAATCAATTACTTAAAAACTTGGCACGCAGATTGGATTAGAGGAAGTGTTTCAGGATGAATGCTTCGGAGAGAATTTAATGAAAATAATCAATGCCATTATTAAGCCGTTTAAGTTAGACGATGTTCGTGAAGCGCTAGCTGACGTCGGCATCGAAGGGATGACAGTATCAGAAGTTAAAGGTTTTGGCCGCCAAAAAGGTCACACGGAATTGTACCGTGGCGCAGAATATCAGGTTGATTTTCTGCCAAAAGTGAAAATAGAAATTGCAACCCATGCCGATAATGTGGATCGCGTGGTGGAAGCAATCACGAAAGCGGCGCAAACCGGAAAAATCGGCGATGGCAAGATTTTTGTTTATGACCTGAGTCATGCTGTGCGTATCCGTACTGGTGAAATGGACGCAGAAGCACTTTAAGTATTTCAAGGGATTGGAGAATTATTATGGAATTAGCAACAACTGTAACGGAGTTACGTTACGCATTTGACACCTTTTTCTTCCTCATTTCTGGTGCGTTGGTAATGTGGATGGCAGCGGGCTTTGCGATGCTTGAAGCAGGTCTAGTACGCTCGAAAAATACAACAGAAATTTTAACCAAAAACTTTTGCTTGTACGCGATTGCATGTACTACTTACTTAGTTGTTGGTTACAACATCATGTACGTTGGTAACGGTGAAGGCGGTTGGTTACCATCATTCGGTGGTTTGATTGGTTCACAAAGTGAAGGCGCAGACCATTCACTAGAATCAGATTTCTTCTTCCAAGTGGTATTTGTTGCAACAGCGATGTCTGTTGTGTCAGGTGCGGTTGCTGAGCGTATGAAGTTATGGTCATTCCTAGTCTTCTCTGCAATCCTGACGGCATTTATCTACCCAATTGAAGGTTACTGGACTTGGGGCGGTGGTTTCCTTTCTGAAGCTGGTTTCAGTGACTTTGCTGGTTCAGGTATTGTTCACTTGGCAGGTGCATCTGCAGCTCTAGCTGGCGTACTGCTACTGGGTGCTCGTAAAGGTAAATACGGCAAAAATGGTGAAATCCACCCAATCCCAGGTTCAAACATGCCTCTAGCAACACTAGGTACGTTCATTCTATGGTTTGGTTGGTTCGGCTTTAACGGCGGTTCTCAGCTAATGGTTTCAGACTTCGAGAACGCAACTGCAGTTGGTCAAATCTTCCTAAACACCAATGCAGCAGCAGCAGCAGGTTCAATTGCAGCACTGTTTGTATGTAAGACTACGTGGGGCAAAGCTGACCTTACTATGATCCTAAACGGTGCGTTGGCTGGTTTGGTTGCTATCACGGCGGATCCTCTATCACCATCACCACTATACGCAGTTGCTATCGGCGCAGTAGCTGGTGCACTAGTAGTATTCAGCATCAT
Organism: Vibrio sp. YIC-376; assembly: GCF_052353105.1. Taxonomy (NCBI): domain Bacteria; kingdom Pseudomonadati; phylum Pseudomonadota; class Gammaproteobacteria; order Vibrionales; family Vibrionaceae; genus Vibrio; species Vibrio sp. YIC-376. Next base: position 293,402 of record NZ_JBBWFK010000007.1, on the reverse strand, counting down.
CGGCCTAGACAAGCTTAAGATTGATGATCCAGTGGGTGCGATTTCAGTTCACGGTGTGTGTGGCTTATTTGGCCTAATGGTAGTGCCTCTAAGCAACGGTGATGCATCGTTTGGTTCTCAGCTTCTTGGTGCGGCAGTTATCTTTGCTTGGGTATTTGGTGCAAGCCTAGTTGTTTGGGGTATCTTGAAAGCAACGGTTGGTATCCGAGTAAGCGAAGAAGAAGAGATGGAAGGCATGGATATGCACGATTGTGGCGTAGGTGCTTACCCAGAATTCGTTACATCAAAATAAGATTTACCATGTAGCATATTGTTACACTTCACATAATCAAAAACCTGCTCGTAGTAGCAGGTTTTTTTGTATTGGTCGTTGTTTTACTATTGAAGATACATATAATAACGCAACTGATAAACGTTATCATTAGCATGGTAAAGGATTAAACAATGAAAAATCTGTTCGCTCTTTCAGCGCTAACTTGCGCAATTTTGGCTCCTACAGCAATGGCTGCTGAAGAAGTAAACGTCTACTCTTACCGTCAACCTTTCCTGGTTGAACCTATGTTTAACGAGTTTACTAAAGAGACTGGCATTAAAGTAAACGTAAAATTCGCGAAAACAGGTATCGCTGAAAAACTGGCACAGGAAGGCGAGTACAGTCCAGCAGACGTACTACTGACAACAGATATCAGCCGCCTAGCTGAACTAACGAATAAAGGTCTTGTTCAGAAAGTAGATAGCGAAATCATCGAACAGAACGTACCAGCTCAATACCAAGACAAAGAGAATGAGTGGTTTGCACTGACACTACGTACTCGCAGTGTGTACTCTTCTCGCGACCGTGTTGGCAAACTAGGTACAGACTTTAACTATGCTGATCTGACTAAGCCAGAATACAAAGGTAAAATTTGTACTCGTAGCGGTAAGCACCCTTACAACGTATCTCTAGTTGCATCTATGATCGCTCATCAAGGTGAAGCGGAAACTAAACAGTGGCTAGAAGGCGTGAAAGCTAACTTGGCTCGTAAGCCTCAAGGTAACGACCGTGACCAAGTGAAAGCAATCAAAGAAGGTCTATGTGACGTTTCTCTTGGTAATAGTTACTACCTTGGCAACATGATCAATGACAAAGAGCAGAAAGCTTGGGCTGATGCGGTTTACATTAACTTCCCTAGCCAGGAAACGACGGGCACACACGTAAACATCTCTGGTATGGCGATGGCGAAGTATGCACCAAACAAAGAAAACGCGCTTAAGCTGATGGAATTCTTAACTGGTGATACAGCACAGAAAATGTACGCAGAAGTGAATTTCGAATACCCAGTAAAAGAAGGCGTTAAGCGTTCTGCCCTTGTGGAATCTTGGGGTGACTTTAAAGCGGACACTCTTTCTCTAGATGAAATCGCATCTCATCATGAAGAAGCGATCAAGCTAATAGATGAAGTCAAATTTGACCTTTAATCCCTAGTGGGGGTATAACAGTACCCCCATTTGATTAAAGGATATGAGATGTATTTGCAACCGCATTTATGTTTCATGCAGCCTTGCAGTAAATTAGGCAATGAAAGATAAACACTCTCCATGGAAAACCAGCAGTGGGGTTATAACTCTGTTCCTGGTTTTGCCGATCTTAGCGATCTTCTACACCGCGATTGGTGAAACGGATGAACTGTTTGCGCATTTAATGGCAACAGTAATGCCGACCTACATCTATAACACGGTCACACTGGCTATTGGTGTGATGGTGTTGTCTCTAATTTTTGGTATCCCGTGTGCCTGGCTGATGGCCATGTGCAAACTACCCACCGAGAAGTGGTTGCAGTGGGCTCTGGTTTTACCCTTAGCGATGCCGGGTTACATTATTGGATACATATTCACCGATTGGTTCGACTTTGCAGGACCTATTCAGGTTTTCTTGCGTGATATCACGGGATGGGGTGTGAGGGAATATTGGTTCCCTGATATTCGAACTCTGGCCGGTGCAACATTTGTTCTTTCTCTTGTTCTCTATCCGTATGTGTATCTCCTTTGTCGGGCTGCATTTATGGAGCAGAATGTCTCGTTGCTGCAAAGTGCGCGTCTGCTGAAGTGTTCGCCTTGGGAAAGTTTTTGGCGGATATCTCTGCCTTTAGTGCGCCCTTCGATAGCGGTAGCCTTATCACTTGTCGCGATGGAAACCATTGGTGACTTTGGCACCGTCAGTTATTTTGCCGTCAATACCCTAACCACTGCGGTTTACGATACCTGGCTCGGATACTCAAATCTTAATGCCGCCGCTAAAATTTCGGCAATGATGCTGGTGATTATCGTATTGCTACTGAGTACCGAACGTTACAGCCGAAGAAAACAAAAGCTCTTCCAAAGTCAGTTCAACAGCCATGAAGATTTTCGTTATGAGCTGACTGGCTGGAAAAAATGGGTTGCGCTGGCATGGTGTTGGGGTCTGGTTGCCGTAGCGTTTATTATTCCATTAATACAATTGATTGATTATTCGATTACCTACTTTGCGAAAAGCTGGACGCCTGAGTTCCGTGAGTACGCGTGGAACAGTTTGGTCGTTTCTGTCATCGCTGCTTTCATCGGTGTTGCCGTCGCTTTAGTGGTGAACTTTACTTACCGAGTCAATGGTAACCGGATATCGTTGGCATTTATGCGCTTATCTTCAATGGGATATGCTGTTCCAGGTACAGTACTGGCGATTGGTGTGATGGTTGCCGTGCTGTTTATGGATCATAGAGTCAATGATATTGCAAAAGCGATGGAATGGGGCAGGCCGGGACTGATTTTTTCGGGCTCAATGTTCGCTGTGATCTTTGCCATGGTGGTGCGTTTCTCCGCCGTTGCAATTGGCAGTGTCGAGAGTAACTTAAATAAAATCTCGCCTTCATTGGATATGGCGTCACGTACCATGGGCTGCACACCTAATGCCATGTTGTGGCGGGTTCATTTCCCGTTGGTAAAACGTGGTGCCTTAATTGCTGCTCTGCTGATGTTTATCGAATCAATGAAAGAGCTCAATGCCTCACTGCTGTTGCGTCCATTTAATTTTGAAACATTGGCAACTTACGTTTATAACTTTGCCTCTGATGAAAAATTAGAGTTGGCAGCTTTACCAGCCGTGCTGTTGGTTCTTGTTGGCTTAATCCCGCTTATTGTTGTTAACCGTTCACTGGAGCAAAATCACTGATGAGTTGCGCATTATCAATTAAAAACCTGACCTGTCAGTACGATGCCCAAACTGTTTTAGAGTCGCTGTCACTTGAGGTTGAGCAAGGTCAGATTGTTTGTCTGTTAGGTGCTAGTGGTTGCGGTAAAACAACATTGCTCAAAGCGGTTGCGGGGTTGCTTCCCTTATCTTCGGGCACAATGAGCCTCAATGGCGTGACCATTGATGATGGAGAAAACTGGCTACCACCAGAGCAGCGTAACATTGGTATGATTTTCCAAGATTATGCGTTATTTCCACATCTCACAGTGGCTGAGAATATCGCATTTGGCTTAAAGCATGAAACCGCCCAGCAGAAGCTTTTGAAAGTGGAAGAGATGTTAGGCTTAGTGCATCTCAAAGGCTATGGTGATCGTTACCCGCATCAGCTGTCCGGTGGTCAACAGCAGCGTGTTGCGATTGCGCGTTCACTGGCTTATAAACCAGATTTGCTATTGCTGGACGAGCCGTTTTCTAACATTGATACCCAAGTACGACACGAGTTGATTCGTGAGATACGTAAGATCTTCAAACAGCAGGGCGTAACCGCGATTTTCGTTACGCATAGCCGTGAAGAAGCCTTTGCTTTTGCCGATAAAATGGCCGTGATGAACAATGGTGTCATTGAGCAATACGGTACGGCCTCAGAGTTGTATTACCAACCTTCCAGTAAGTTCGTTGCTGATTTTCTAGGTGGTGGTAGTTATCTTGCTGCAACCAGAGTTTCTGAGAGTGAATTCGAGACCCACTTAGGGGTGGTAGAAGCGAGCGCGCAACAGGATATTAAATATCAGGCCGATTGTTCTTTGTTGCTGCGTCCACAGCACGTGCAAATTCAAGCGGATGAAGACAGTGCAGTGAAGGTATTAGAGCAGCACTTTATGGGGGATCACTGTCGATATGTGATTGACGTTAATGGTGATCGCCTATTAGCAACATCAACCGAAGCTTTAAATGTTGGTGATAGTGTTGCTGTTAGAGTGGAGACTCAGGGCGTTCTGGCATTTGCTTAGTCTTATTATTCCTTAGAAGTAAAAAAGCCCGGCAGTACTGCCGGGCAAGTGTTCCTCGTCTTTAGCTTAACTTAATCAAAATGCTTCAGTTTTAGCCGATGTGCTTGAAGTGGGCACAAGACCAGTTATAAAGATAAAAAATCTTTAAACTGTTGAAGAACACGTTCCGCAGTGTCTTTGTCTTGCATCTCTGCAAAAATTCGTAGCAGCGGCTCAGTGCCTGAGAAGCGAGCGATGATCCAACCGCCATTCTTGAAATAAACTTTTGCACCGTCTTCGTAGCTGACTTTTTCAATCTCAAACTCGAACGCTGGCAATTGTTTTTCAACATAAATCTTGTTGAACAGCACTTCTTTCTGAGCAGGTTTGAATTTGCAGTCCCCTTCAGCCATATAGGCATAGCCATACTTACCGTAGATTTCATCGAGAAGCTCGGAGAGTTTCTTACCAGTAACGGAAATCATCTCGACCAACAGGCTGGAAGCAAACACGCCATCTTTGCCTTTGATGTGACCACGGATAGTCAAACCGCCAGAGCTTTCACCACCGATCAGCGAGTCATCGGCTTCCATTTGTGAACTGATGTGCTTAAAGCCGACTGGTACTTCAAAGCATTTTTCTCCGTGATCTTCAGCGATTTTGTCCAGCAGATGTGTGGTTGCGATGTTTCGTACTACGGAGCCTTTCCAGCCTTTGTATTTCAGTAAGTAGTAGTACAACAAGATGAGCACTTCGTTCGGATGAATGAAGTTACCTTTTTCATCAATAATACCCAAACGGTCTGCATCACCATCGGTACCAATACCAATGTCATAACCTTGCTGGGCGACGAGGTGCATCAGTCGATAAAGCGTTGCAGCACTAGGTGATGGCATCAAGCCACCAAAATCCGGGTTTTTACCGTCGTTGATTACATCGACTTCACAGCGGCCATTAATCAACACTGTTTGTAGGGCATTTTTTGCCACACCAAACATTGGATCGATAAGTACGCGAAGGTTTGCCTTTTTGATCGCCTCAATGTCGACAAAGTTGATGATTGAATCAACGAATTCGTTCATCGGATTAATGATTTGAATTAACCGATCTTCTACAGCTTGGTCAAAGTCGACGTATTGCACATCTTGTTCTGTGATCGTAGCGATCTGAGATTCGATTTTCTGTGTGATGATTTCATCTGCATCACGGCCGCCCTCGATAAAAACTTTGATCCCGTTATAGTCTGCAGGGTTGTGTGAAGCGGTAATACAAGCTGAGTATGCGCAGTTCATCTCTCTCGCTTTGAACATGACGATAGGAGTAGGAACAAACTTATCAATGAAGTTGACAACTATACCGTTTGCAGCTAAAACCTCTGCAAACCAACGACCAGCCTTGTCGGAAAGAAATCGGCGGTCATAGCCAATCACAAAGCCACGCTCTGCCACTGACTCCGCGTTGGTGATGTTTGCAACTGCCTGAGCAACCAAACGTACATTCTCTTTAGTGAACTCTTCACCAATAAATGCACGCCAGCCACCTGTACCAAATTTGATCATGATTTGATCCTCAGTAAGGGCGGCAATGCACCGCGCCTTAAACTTTTACTAGCGAACCCACTGCACTGACTCAAAGTGTCCAAGTGCAGTGGACTTTTTATAAAGGGATTAACCCAAAGTAACGATCACTTCGTTTACTGAACCTTCAGCTTGTACTGGAACTGACTTACCAGTAACAGCTTCACCGTTGACTGTAATCGACGTCACGCCTTTGCTGACTGAATCTGGGTTGATCACTTTGATGTGGTAAGTTGCACCAAGCCATTGGCGAGTGACTTCAAACCCAGGCCAGTTAGTAGGGATACATGGATCGATAGTCAGACCATCGAAACCAGTACGCACGCCAAGAATGAAGTTGGTGACCGCAAAGTAAGCCCACCCCGATGTACCAGTTAGCCACGGGTGGTTTGCGCGCCCATGATCCTGATGGTCACGGCCCATGATGAACTGAACATATGAGTAAGGTTCTGCGACACGTTTTTCAATGATATCGTTTTGGTTGTATGGGTTTAGAGCATCGTAGAACTTCATTGCTCGGTCACCACGGCCGAGTTTTGCTTCTGCAACCCAGGCCCATGGATTTGGATGTGAGAAGATTGCGCCGTTTTCTTTCACACCTTGGTATACGCGAGTAACGAAGCCAATGTCATCGTTTGGTGTTGCGAATGAAGGCGAGTTTAGGTGTAAGCCGTATTCAGAGAATAAGTTCTCATCCACTGCGTCCATCGCTTTTTCACCACGCTCCTGAGAAACCGCGCCAGACAGTACCGCGAGAGTGTTTGACTCAAGGTGTACGCGACCTTCTTTCTGCTGCGCTGTACCGATTTTGTCTCCGTTCTTTGTCAGACCACGAATGTACCAGCCGCCTTCATCGTCCCAAAGGTGCGTTTCACACGCTTCGCGAACGTTGGCTGCCATTTCAGTGTATTTCGCTACGTCTGCGTCTTTGCCCAGGAATTTCGCCAGATCGATGAATTCTTGCAGGGCCCAGAAGTGTAAGAAAGACACCATTGAAGACTCACCACCACCTAGGTTTAGGCAGTCGTTCCAGTCTGCACGCAGACCTTTACAGATGCCAGTTTGACCTACGTATTCTGCAGAGAAGTCTAATGCGGCTTTCATGTGCTCATAAACAGTCGCGTCGCCTCCATCTGCGTAAGGAATCATTTCGTCGAAGAAACTGTGCTCACCCGTCTCCATTACGTATTTACAGATCGTTGGTACGAGCCATAGATGGTCATCAGAACAGGTGTCCTCAATGCCGTGGATCTTATCTTCGTCAGAAGGCGTTGGAACCACTGTCGGTGACTTCGATGGTTTAACGTCTGCTTTCTCAGGATCAAACCAATCTGGATCGAATAGATGTAGACCGTAACCTGCTTTTACCTGACCACGCAGAAGATCAACGATACGCTTACGAGTCATTTTCGGGTTTGCATGAGGTACTGAAATCGCATCTTGCGCCGTGTCACGGTAACCAAGACCAGTACGTCCGCCAACTTCAATGAATGACGCAAAGCGAGACCAAACCACACAGGTTTCTGCTTGGTAAAGTGTCCAGGCGTTGATCATTGTATCCAGACCTTCGTTTGGCGATTTCACTTGGAACTTGCCACAACGTTCGTCCCAGTGCGCTTTGATACCCGCAAATGCATTATCTACTTCAGCTAGATCTTGATACTTCGCGCGTAGACGCTCACCGTTACCTTTACCGATACCCAGAATGTAAGCAAAACGAACTTCTTCACCTGGCTGAATAGTGAATTGTTTGTGCAAAGAGCCGCAGTGGTTGTAACAAGTTTGCGCGGTGTTGAAGCACTTGCCTTGCTCAACCGCCAGTGGATTCGACTCATCACGGTACAAGCCCAGGAAGCTGTCACGTTGACCATCGTATGAATCTGGATCGAATGTAGAAGCCAGATAGTAAAAGCCTTCAAAATCGTTGGTATTGTAATAAAGGTCGTATTCAATCACACCATCTTTGTATGCCGTGCCTGCCGAGTACAAAGACATTTGATGGTTCTGGTTATCCGACTGAATGTGGCTGAATGAGAACTCGACAAATGAGAATGCACTGATAGTGCGTGGTTTGTCTGAGGTATTTTTAATTACCACATCCCAAACTTCTGCATCTTCACCCTTTGGTACGAACAACGTTTTTGTTGCCGTGATGCCACTGTATTCACACTTAAATTTAGAGTAAGACAGACCGTGACGAACTTCATAATTTGCTTCGTCGAGGCTCTTTGCTACTGGCTGCCATGAGATTGACCAGTAGTCACCTGTTTCATCATCACGAAGGTAAACATAGTGTCCTGGGCGATCGAATGTCGTATTTGGGCGAAACTTAGTAACACGGTTGTATTCTGGAGAGTTGTAGAACGAGTAGCCACCAGCGTTGTGTGAAATAACCGTACAAAACTTTTCAGTCCCCAGGTAATTAGTCCAAGGTGCTGGTACATCTGGGCGAGTAATGACGTATTCACGATTCTCGTTATCGAAATAGCCGTATTTCATTTTGTGTATTTCCTTTTTACAAAGCTGCATTAGCAGCCAAAATTTAAAAATTCTTGAAAGCGCGCCGTTTATATATGGCTTTACGCTACTTCCATGGTTTACGGTAATTCACGCCCTGCAACTCGAGCAGAGGAAGGTGTCCTTTCAGGCGCGATAAATAATCAGCCCAATCTCTGTGTGGTTTATCTGTCCAACAGGCTTCTGCTATCGCGGTTAGCCTTGGGAATACCATGTAGTCCATGCGAGATTGGTTGTTGATGATTTCGCACCAAAGTGCCGCCTGAATACCCCAGATACGTTTTCTGATCGGATCGTTGTCTGCTACTTGTGCCAATGGTTCGTAGTTGTATGCGGTCTCGAGAGGTATTGGGTTGGCCCAATCCACACCGGGTTCTTCTGGCGCATAATCTTGGGTCATATCCAAATACGTGGTTTGGGCTGGTTGCAGAACAACATCGAATCCCTGACGAGCACAATTCAGAGCGGCTTCTTCACTTAGCCAAGAGTAGATAACGGTATCTTTACTCACTTTGTCGCCATGTTGAGCTTCTTCCCAACCCAACATGCGCTTGCCAAGTTTGCGTAGCTTGTCTTCGGCATAGCGTAAAAAGTGGCCTTGTAGCTCTTTGTAGTCGCTATAGCCCAGTTGCTCCATCAACGTTTGGCAGGCAGGGCTCTTTGACCATACGCCATGTGGAACTTCATCAGCGCCAATATGTACAAATGGGGCAGGGAATAGTTCAACGACTTCTTCCAGTACTTTATCGAGAAACTCGTAGCTCCCCGGAAGCGCAGGGTTAATGACGTTGTCTTTGTAGTGCTGAATACTGCGAAATTCGGTGGTGTCGTTCTCTTCTACTAACAAATGAGGCAGTGATTTGATGGCTGCGCGGCAGTGACCCGGCACATCAATCTCTGGGATGACGGTAATGCTTCGTTGTGATGCATAGGCTACAACGTCTTTAATTTCGTCTTGGGTGTAGAAGCCACCGTAACGTTGAGACAGGTGTGTGTACTGAGGCTCAATAGTCTCGTCCAGACCACGCCACGCCCCAATATCTGTTAGTTCAGGCAGTGACTTAATTTCAATCCGCCAGCCTTCATCGTCAGTGAGATGCCAATGGAATGCGTTGAATTTGTAGTGAGCTAATTGGTTGATCAGACGCTTCACTTGATCCACAGAGTGAAAATGTCGAGCACAATCGAGCATCATTCCACGATAGCGAAAGCGAGGACTGTCTTTAATTGAGCAGCAAACCACTTCCATTGTATGTGTCTGATCACTACGTCTGACAAGCTGTAGCAAGGTAGCACAGGCGTGGGTAAAACCCGACGACGATCCCGCCTCAATTTTAACCGATGCTTCAGTCACTTTAAGTTTGTATGCGCCCTCATCTAACGTTGGGTTTCCTTTGAAGATAACTTGACTGTTATTGGATGATGAAGGTGCAAACTGGTGAATGCGGTATAACTCCTCAAGCAACCACTCTTTGGCTGAGTTGGCTAAATCTGAGTAAACGGCAATACCGGCTTTTTCATTGAAGGTGAAATAATTGTCATGAACTTCAATATGATTTGGTTTTGGTAGTAAAGGCTGAGAGTGAATCAAACTCGACGGAATCTCACTACGCTCACGGTAAGGTGAGGCCAGTACGATAGGGGTGACATCTACCTCGGCACGATAGACGTTGCCATTCACGACATAATCAATCAGGGCTTCGTTAAATCCGTCTGAATAATAGCGGAATGGGTTTGAACCAATACTGAATTCGCAGTAAAAGTTGTGATTTGCCGCTAACACCATTCCTTCTGGCTTTAGGGTGCAAAAGCTGCCTATTTGAGTCAGTAATCCATTAGATATACTGCTAGGAAGAATGTATCGGTCAAAAGCGAAAGTCAGGCGCCAATCGTGGAGGTCTTGGTCACTTAAATTATGAAAGGTCAGTCCAAAACGACAATTTTGCTTTTGTTCTGACAGGACAACGAGGTCAAGGCGATATTCCATATCTACTCCTAATCTACCAATAGCGGGTAAAGGTTATGTTCAGGCTTACCTGCGAACATTATTGCTCCTTCAATCGCATCAAACTGAGGCTCTACAATCCACTGCTGAACAGGAGGCGAAAGCCAATGCAAAATACGTTCAGCAATACTTCCCATTAAACAAATACGGGTCGCTCCACGTTTGTTGAGTGCCATAAGAAACATTTCTATATCAGCGGCCGTTTGTTTTAGCATTTCAATCGCTAGTTCATCGCCTTGCTCAGCAAATTGAAAAATAGCGGGAGAGAATTGCCCGTAGTCACGAGGAAGTGCTTGTTTAGACCAGGCAACAATGTTGTCGATGTCATTTTCAAAATGATTCATCACATTGTCTGCAAGCGGTGTTTTTGCTCGAATAGCGTCTTCTGCCAGTAAAACTTGCTGAATTAAACGAAGTCCCATGACGGCGCCGCTGCCTTGGTCTGATATCGGAAATTCGCGTCCTCCAACAACATGCTGTTCCAATCCTTTGAGGTAGATGCCGCAAGAACCGGTTCCTGCAATCATGATCGCGCCGTCTTCACCGTTATGTGCACCAATACATGCGCCGTAGGCGTCAGTATTTAATGTCATGCTGGCAAAGGGATGAGGAAGAGACATAAACGATTGCCAAGATGTTTTATGTTCTGCGCCAGCTAAAGCGAGGCCAACATGCATAGAAGAAAAGGCTTGTTGAGTTAGTCCTCCCTGTTCAGCAGCTCGCGTAATGGACTCGATGATAGAAGCCATCGCAATTTCAGCGCCTAACATTATGTTGGCGCTGCCAGTTTTTGCTTCACCAAGAAATTTTCCATGGGAATCTTTAATACGGGCGCGGCACGAAGTACCGCCACCATCTATCCCAACAAAATACATTCCCATGATTATTGTTCCTTAACTTCTTGCGTTATCACTGAATGCGAAAGGTGCTGTGCTTGGCTCATTATTGCGAGCAAGTACCAAGCACCATGAGGGATCCATTGTTCTCCCCAACGCCAGTTTTGCAGCATGTCGTCTTTTTGTTCTGGTGGATTGAAGGCGATGTCTTCTTCGTCATCAAAGCCGCCCGTAATGCCATTACACAAACCGCCTTTAGCGTTAAAGAAACCGTACTGAGGTAAGTAATTTGGATTGTTGCGGCCATGACCATCAAGCATGCACATATCGTAAGGGTTTAGGCCAACGATCCAGTTGAGTGCATTTTGGGCAAAATGCATCAGCTGTTGTTGCGTTTCATGGGATTCGATATAAGCCTGAGCGAGGTAACCCATTGATGCTAATGAGCCCAAGCGAGCATTCTCACCCTGCCACCAATAGCCTGACTCATTGTTGTGTGCCACAAAGAAAGCATCACGTTTTGCCTCATCTACTCCTTTGACATACTGACGAGGGTAGCCAAATGGGTTCGTGACTTTATTGGTGATAGTTACTTCAAATTCACAGGCTAGATTGACGATCCGAAAAATGGGTTCCGCCAACACAGAGTCGTCTTCAATCGATAGATACTCACACAGCGCAATAACAGGTAATCCAGCTTCTGCTGCGTGAAAATATGGGCGACTACCATCTTGGTTTGCTGACCAATAGTTTTGGATCAGGTCATCGCTCATTTGACGTGAAGCTAAACGTTTAGCCCATTGGCGGCTTTCGTCTAGATAACGAGTTTCTTTGGTGGATTTAAACAGTTCAATACTTGCCAACAGAGCACAATACTCGTCGATGATGTTCTCTTCACCATCGTTGAGATAACCTTGATTGTATTCTGCTAAGTGCCAGTAGCCATTCTCTGCAGCGTTAAGGTATTTCTGTTGATCGTATTCACCGTGAACATGTAAGCGTGATGCTGCGGCAAGTGCAGCGATTGCGATACCACCGCCTTGCCTAAAACCTGCCTGATAGTCATCAAACTTGTGACCGAGTTGAGTTTCGAAAGCACAAATTTCTCGTTGAGCGGTATCTTTGCTCCACTTATCAAACACCGTCAGATAGAAGAAACCTTTCTCGTTTTGCATGCGGACAAGAAAGTCTGCACCAAATAGTGCTTCTTCAATAAGGCGAGTGCGCGTGAATGCTGCGATACTTTCGCTAGCTTCTAGCAGAGAAAGGCCCTTCAGTATATTCCAAACCACCATCGGAGTTTGTTGAGGATTAAGATAGTTTGCGTACGAAAGGTGACTCAGATATTTGCTAACGTCACCAGAGGCGTCATACCAACCGCCATGAACATCGGCCGTTTGTTCTGAATTCAGTAGCGGAGTTTTACGATCGGCATGATCGAAAATACCGCTACAACGCTGCGACTTAAAATAATGGATCACATCGGACAATGTGTGGCCCAGTAGTACATGCTCACCGATTTCGAAGTGAGATGAATATACGTTATCAAAGCGAAGATAATAGTGACCTGGAAGCTCAAAGGATGAAAAGTCGATGAGGTAGAAATAGCCTTGGTGCCAGTTCGCTACTTTGCCTTGCTCTTGTATCTTGAATGTCGCAACAGCCTGGGCGCTTTTGGCGCAGATCAATTCAGCGGTATCAGTAGACAAGTGTGGTTGTTCGGTCTGGATGACCGCTTTTTTCTGGCCTAGACGCTCATAACCAATGTGATTAGTCAGTAGCAGCATTCAATGTCTCCGCGAAACAATAAAAAATAGAATTGGGTCAGTCTTACCTGACCCTGGTTATGCTTAGTTTTCAAATAAATAACAACGGACGAAATGGTTGTCTGATAGTTGAGTAACAGCAGGTAACTGTTGGCGACACTTATCTGTGGCGTGAACGCAGCGACCTGCAAATGGACAACCTACAGATTCTGGTGTCCAAAGTGGGATTTCCCCTTTATTCCCTTTTAGTTTCTCGTGAATCGATTTCGAAGGATCGGGAACTGCAGACACCAGCAACTGAGTGTATGGGTGTTGCGGATCATGAATGATTTCCTCCGTGTCACCCCATTCCACCATGTGGCCCACGTACATCACCGCTAAGTCTTCTGCGATGTAACGTGCTGTTGCGATATCGTGAGTGATGTACAGAAGGGACATTTGTTTCTCGAACTTCATCTCTTCCATCAGGTTAAGAACACCTGCTCGAATGGATACGTCCAACATCGATGTCGGTTCGTCTGCCAGTACAACCTCTGCGCCAACAGCAATGTTACGAGCCAGGTTTACACGCTGGCGCTGGCCACCCGAAAGCTGGTGGGGGAACTTCTGTGCCGTTTCTTTAGGTGGAATCAGGCCCACTTGTTCCAGCAAGTCATACACGCGCTCTTTCAGCTCTTTTTTGTTCCCTGGCGATACTTTTTTATGGATAAGCAGTGGTCGGGCAATATGGTGGAAAATATTGTGTGTAGGGTTTAGAGAGCCAAAAGGATCTTGCCAGACCATTTGTATCCCTTCACGATACGCCATCAAATCGTGTTTCGATTTGATTTCTTGAATATCGCGTCCTTTGTATTCGATGATGCCATCGGTCGGTGCATACATTTTCGCGATCATTTTCGCGGTTGTAGATTTACCTGAACCAGATTCACCCACTACAGACAAACCGCGGCTTTTATACATTTTGAATGATACGTCGTTAATCGCACGCATCTTAGACTGCTTGATAGAGTTGCTATTTAGCGGGAAGTCCTTGACGACATTTTTACCCTCAATCAGCAGTTCACCGAGTTGTTTGCTCATAATTCTCTCCAGTGTAATTTTGTTCGTAGCTAGCGTGATTTTGGGTTGTTAAATCTTAGCTTGAGCAATGGTTTCGCCGTACAAATGGCAGTTTGAGAAACGGCTTGGTTCAATTTGGCGTAACTGAGTTGGTACTTTAGTACAGGTTTCGTGGACACGGTCACAACGAGCCTGGAAGCGACAACCTTGAGGAATTTCAAGCAAGTTCAAAGGGTTGCCAGGAATGCCAGTCAGTTTGGTTTTTGGACCAGTCAATGGAGGGAAAGAGCTACCCAAACCTTTAGTGTATGGGTGGTAAGGACTTTCCAATATTTGTTTAGAAGGTGCGACTTCTATCAGTTCACCTGAGTACATGATCCCGATGCGATCAGAGAACTCAACCATCAACGACAAGTCATGGGTAATGAACAGAATTGAGAATCCAAACTCTTCTTTTAGCGCGTAGATCTTTTGCAGAATTTCGCGTTGGACCACTACGTCGAGGGCTGTGGTTGGCTCATCCATAATGATCATCTTAGGATTCAGTGCCAAAGCTATTGCAATAACCAAACGTTGACGCATGCCCCCAGAGAATTGGTGAGGGTAGTCGTTGAGCCGGCTAGGGTGAATGTCTACAATTTCCAGTAATCCTTCAGCACGTTTCTTCGCTTGCTCGCGAGTCATGTTGGTGTGGCGCATGATTACATCGCAGAACTGCTCTTCCATGGTGAGAACCGGGTTCAGAGCATTCATCGCGCTCTGGAACACCATTGACATTTCACTCCAGCGGAATGCCTGCATACGGTCATCACTGTACTTGAGAATGTCATCTCCATTGAAGATCACTTCGCCTCCAGTAATAAACGCTGGCGGCTTATGTAAACGCATTAGCGAGAAAGCAACGGTTGATTTACCACAACCTGATTCTCCAGCCAGACCAAAGACTTCGCCCGGTGCAATATCAAAGCTGACGTTATTACAGGCGCGGACATCGCCCGCATCTGTAATGTAATCGACGCATAGGTTGCGGATAGAAATTAGTGGTGCAGTCATGATTATTTATCTCCGCTCCATAGTGCATTTTGTGGTGCCAATTCAGGCTCACGTTCTTTCTTGTCTTTCTCAGCTAGCTTTTTCCAGCGTTTCATCCCTTTGTGAGAACGAAGCTGAGGGTTAGCAATTTCGTCTACTGCGAAGTTCAACAGAGCTAGACCAGTCACTAACACGGTCAATGCGATACAAGGTGCTAATACTTCCCACCATGCACCAATCAGCATTGCTGAAGAGGTTTGAACGTTGTAAAGCATGGTGCCCCAGCTGACGGTGTTCGAGTCGCCTAAACCGAGGAATGAAATAACCGCTTCTGTGTTGATGGCCAGCATGACTGAGCCGATAAAGCTTGCGCCTACGATAGGGATTAGGTTTGGTAAAATCTCAACAAAGATGATTCGGAATGAAGACTCGCCCAGTACTTCAGCGGCTTTGACGAACTCTTTTTCACGCAGTGCCATGGTTTGTGAGCGGACAACACGTGCGCCCCATGCCCAAGAGGTACCTGCAATGATGAGCGCGATAGTGAATGGGCCTGCTTCGCCGATAAATGCAGCGAGTACGAACAGTAAAGGTAACTGGGGAATAACCAGCATGATGTTCATGGCGGCACTTAAAATGTCATCTACTTTGCCACCGAAGTAACCAGCGGAGATGCCGATAACCGTGGCTAAGAAACACACAATGATACCTGCACCAAAACCAACACCAAGTGAGACGCGAGCGCCGTAAGCGACTTGTGACCAAATATCTCGACCCATACGGCTAGTACCTAGCACGTGATCGGCTTTTTTAGACATTAACAGTGTACGGCGGTCATCAGCCAGGTTCTTTGCAGTCCAGCCTTCCGGGTTACTTTGTGCTTGTTTCACGACAAAACTCGGGTATTCATGTGGATTACCTGTACGTTTGTCTGGCGCATGTTTTGTGATAAATGGAGCAGCAACTGCGACGAAAATAAACAGCGTAATAATGGCTAAACCAATACGGGCGAAGGAGTTGCCTAAAATGAGTTTAAATAAGTTTTTCATGATTATTTGCCTCCCTTACGTAGGCGAGGGTCTAGAATCATGTACAGCATGTCAGCCATCAGGTTGAAGCAGAGCATGAACATCGTCATGATGATGAGCTGACCTTGAAGTACTTGATAGTCTCGAGCGTGTATCGCATTCAAAAGCACGGTGCCTAATCCCGGATAGTTAAAGATCATTTCGATAATTAGCTGACCACCAATCGCCATGCCGAGAGACATTGAAAGCGCCGTTACACTTGGAAGTAATGCGTTACGTGCTGCGTAATTGAAAACCACACGGTTTTGACTCAGGCCTTTGCCTTTAGCCATCGTGATGTAGTCTTCAGCCAACAAGTTGATCATGTTGTTACGCATGTTGACCAGGAAGCCACCAATTTGAACGATGGTTGCACAGAAAAGAGGTAGCACTGCGTGATAGCCAACGTCCTTGATGAATTCCCAGCTAGTCCAGTCCGGAACGGTACCCGGTGTGTAAGCGTAACCAGATGGGAACCACTTCAAACCGATAGCAAAGATAAAGAGAGCCAGCATTGCGATAACCATTTGCGGAATCGCCTGAATAATTAGGGTTCCAGGAGTCACAAAAGCATCGTATTTACTACCGCGTTTCCAGGCTGCAAAGATGCCAAGCACAGATGCGATCGAAAAGGAAAGGATTACTGCAGTACCTGCAAGGAACAGAGACCAACCAAATGCACTACCAAGCAAAGAATTTACTGAAAGTGGGTAGAACTGAATTGAAGTCCCTAGCTCCCAGCTCAGAGTGTTTTTAATGTATGACAGGTACTGGATATAAATCGGACCATCAACAAATCCTAGCAGCTCTTTCATTGCTGCGATTCGCTCTGGTGTTACCTGTACGGAAGCGTTAGCAAACATCATGGTAACTGGGTCACCAGGCATTGCTCGCGGAATAATAAAGTTTAACGTCGCTGCAACTAAGAGCGCGACAAGATAGAACGACAAACGTCTTAAAAAATAACCCATAACTCACACCTTACTCACCCAGATTTTTTTCTCTGTTTCTGGTTCCAGATCGCTCCTAGCGAAATTTAGAGCGAAAAATCCCCTGACGACGAGCGCCATAAATTGGTTCCGTTATGAGGGGATTTTTATAAGCGGCATACGGAGAATATGCCGCGAGGAATGAACTTCTACTTATTTAACTGGTTTTAGGTCCAGTACATGTAGTAGACGCTCTGGGATGCCAGCCCAAATGTTTGGACGACCCTTAGGATTTTCTTCGTTCCACCAACCAGTGAATCGAGTTGTGTTGTATTGGTACATGTATGCACCAGACAATACAGGGATAGTTACTTGATCTGTAGCGATAATCTTCTGAATACCATGAGCGATTGCTAGCTGTTCTTGCTTATCAGCAGTTTTGTAGAAGCTGTTAAGTAATTTGTCTAGCTGTTCGTTTTTGTAGAAGTGCATAGCAAAACGAGGCATACCGTCACCAGACTGTAACTTCGAGTTGTAGCCGCTATTCCAGTACAAGTGCGGATCAGCACCGTGGAAGTAGTTGGTGTATGCTACGTCGTACGTAGCTTCAAGCATTGCTTGGTTGTATACCGAGAAGTCTGGTGTACGGGCACGAGCTTTGATGCCTACTTCAGCTAGTTGCTCTACGGCTAGTTGTACTGTGTTGTTAAAGTCTGTCCAACCATTTGGTGATTGAATTAGAAGTTCAAAAGACTTACCTGATGGTGTGTCAACAAAACCATCTTTGTTTACGTCTTTAAAGCCTGCTTTAGCTAAAAGCTCTTTAGCACCTTCAACGTTGTATGTGTTGTAGCCTTTGTATTTGTTGTGAGTTTCTTCATCAGACCAAGCTTCGAATGCGTAGCCTAGACCTGAAGCGAAGTCATTCACAGTACCGCCACCGTAGAATGCGATGTCGATGATAGTTTGGCGATCAAGAGCCATAGAGAATGCACGACGGAAGTCTACGTTAGTAAGTGCTTCGCTCTTCGCTGCATCTGGGTTTTTGAAGTTCACTACGAACGCTTGAGTACCTGATGGCGGGTACCAGTATTGGTGGTTAGGACTCGCAGCTGCGTAAGTACGGTCGATATCTGGTACGAAAGAAGAAGTCCAATCCATCTCACCGTTTACAATCTTACCTAGGAACTGGTCGTTGTTTGCGATTTGAGGAACACGTAGACAGTCTACATCTAGGTTGTCTGCATCCCAGTAGTTAGGGTTTTGACACTGAATGTATAGCTGAGGAGTGAAAGTGTCGACCACTGTGAATGGACCTGTACCAACAGGATTTTCGTTGGTGAACGTTGTAGGATCGCTCACTTTGCTCCAAACGTGCTTAGGTACAACTGGTACTTTAGCAATTTCGTAAGGAACGTTTGAGTTAGCTTCGCTTAGGCGGAATTTAACTTGGTAGTCGTTCACCTTTTCTACGCCAGTAACCCAAGAGTTGATGCCTGATTGGTCTAGTTCAGGTTTCTCTTTTACCAGGTTGAAAGAGTACACAACGTCATCCGCTGTAAACGCTTGACCGTCAGACCATTTAACGCCTTTACGAATATCGAAAGTCACGCTCATCAAGTCGTCAGCCATTTGGAAGTTTTCTGCTAGACGAAATACAGGAGTGTTACCGTGCATTTCGTTGAAAACCACAAGTGGCTCGTAAATAAAGTCGGTTGTTGTGTGCAGGTTAGTTGCACCCAAGAAAGGGTTAAAGTTACGAACGAAAGTTGTAAACTCTTTAGGGTGGATAGTCAGTTCACTGCGTTCAGCCGCAGTCGCTACCGATGCAAAACCTGTAGTAGCTGTAGCAATAATTGCAGTTGCTAGTGCTGTTTTTTTAATATTGGCAAGCATAGCTGTTCCTTACTGTTTGCTTCATTTCACTTAATGGAATTGAATGTCATCAATTGATAAACACTCGCCAAGACCCACCTCTTAGCTTCATCGCAACATATGTTCTTCACATATCATCACGTTAAGAGTGGCCTGTAGGCCTTTGACAGAAGTAAGAAAACACCTTCTCCAAAAAATAATCAAACTCGCATCCCGTCAAAAACGTTAAAAAAGCCTTTATCTACGTTATAAACGTCATTTTGTTTGCTTTTAAACCAGTTGGAGCTCAAAACTAAACCTTGATATGCGTCGCAGCGGATATTCGCAAAAAAGTTGTTTGTTAGTATTCGCTAACTTGATTGCTCTTTTAATCTCTACATTTTTAGTGTCATTTTAAGTTCGGAGATCTGGCTCACATGCATCGAGCATGTTAATTTATCAGATAAAATTTAATCTGCCGTTCTGTTGTGATTGAGTTCGCAATCTGTATCAATTGTTCGTCAACTTAGTGTTCTTCGATAATTTTATTCGATTTTTAATGGTCGATTTTCCGGCCTTTAATGCCCTTTTTTTATATTGAAAAGGAAGTGGTAATTAGTGTTTTTTCAATCTTGAAATAAGAGTTTCATCTGCATGTCTGGCTACTTTGTAAGTCACTTATTCATACGGTTTGTGGATACCTAAAACTCCAATATCCAAAGCAACGGATAACATAAACCGAGTTACGGAAGATGATGTTGCCTCAGATTAGGTAAATATCGGTGAAGGCATGGCAATCTGTGTAGGTCAGTGCAGGTTCAAGTAAAATAATATCGCGCCGTTTACGAAAAGCCTGACTTTAGGTAGTAATTAACGCATAACGATGAAAAGCCCCGACTGTACGGGGCTTTGGGTTATTATCGTTTAAGATATAGTGAGTTAGCTGGTAAGTAATCTCTGTAGTTTATCACGCTGTGCTTCTATGTAAGCTCGTTCTGGGCGTTGCTCCTTACAGTGAGTAAGGATGAATTCGATAGAGCTGAGAACCGTTCTCCAGCGTGGCGTTTTAGGTAATGTTTCAATGCGCATGTATTTGTCTAATGTACGGGTCTGCAACGTGCTGCGATCGAGATATACCCGCCATAAACCACTTTGTTCAGCAAAGGTAAATTTACTTTCTCCCGTTGCTGACTCCCAGTATTCTAGAGCGTGCGTCATCACGTCGACTAACACTTCACGCATCAATTCCTGTTTGTCTTTTTTGTTGCCTAATGCTTTATCTGCTAAACGAGTGAACTCACCACCTAGCTCTTTCAATTTCTGTAGCTGTTCTTTATCACCGTCGAATGCATAGCCAGATAGCACCTCTACCGCTGTTTCCAAATTATGGATACGTGCCGCATTCGCGCCACCCCCGACGTTAAATATGTACATGATATCTAAGCCGGAGCCTTCAGGCAGTTTAAGAATATCCGCTTCAATATTCTGACGAATATCTTCGATGTATATATCAATCTTGCCACAGTAATGTGGCTGCTTAACCGTCAGGAATTTAGGCGCAATCAACTCATCAGCTGAAGAGCGTTTGAGTTGCTCTAAACTGCGTTTAAATAGCTTACATGCCGCCTCGTTCGCAAAGCGAATACGCTGATCTTCACGCAAGCAGATGATGGCTTCTGGTGCTGATTCAAGCTGTTCAAGCAATCGGCCCTGAGTCTCAAGCAGGCTTGCTTCGACTTGCGCTCGCTGGCGAAGTTCAGATTCAAGTAACTTATTCTCGAGATGGCGCATCTCCGCTTTGCTAGCAGTTAAATGTGCCTGAATTCGCGCGGCTAACTCTTGTTTATTAAATGGTTTAGATAAGTAATCATTTGCTCCTGCTTCGAATCCTCTGACGCGGTCTTCAGTTTGGCTGAGTGCCGTTAACATAATGATCGGTAACTCGGCATGATCATAGGTTTGACGAAGTTCACTACACACCTGATAGCCGCTCATTCCTGGCATCATAATGTCTAACAGGAGAAGCTCGGGTTTCTCTTTCTCGATCAGTGAAAGTGTCTCCGGGCCGTCACAAGTAGTACGGACACGATAGCCTTCTAAACGTAAAAAGCTTTCTAGTACTCGAAGGTTAACGGGTTCATCGTCTGCCACGTAGAGTAGTGGGCCATCTGGGTTTTCAGGTAAAGACAGGTTATCAGCGTTATCCAAATTGAGTTCTGGTATCTGGAAATGTCCACGGGCTGCCAGTGTCTGTGTGGCCATAATCTCTTCTTCACTAGCCAGCGGGAGAGTGAAACTGAAGGTTGTTCCAACCATTGGTTGACTGCTGACATATAATGAGCCCCCCATCAGTTCAATTAATTGTCGACTGATAGATAATCCCAATCCTGCTCCTTGACGGTAGCGGCTTTCATCCTGCCCAGCCTGAATTAAAGGTTCAAAAATGTGCTCAAGATGTTCCGCAGGGATACCCTGACCGGTATCTACTACTTGAACTCGCACGTACTCATCCACTACACCTGCGGAGATTACAATTTTTCCTTCGGAAGTGTACTTAATTGCGTTACCAATCAGGTTGTATAGCACTTGTTCCAAGCGTTGAGGATCTGCCGATACTGCTTTTAGATCGTTAGGTACCTGATTGATGATTCGAATGGTTTTGTTACCAAGTAAATGACTGGATAGCTCAAGTACTAACTGCGTAGAACTTGCCAGACTGACTGCGGATTTTTGAATGTCCATGCTGCCATAGCGCATTTTATGGTAATCCAACAAGTCATCGACAAGGTTGGCCAGACGCTGACCACTTTTAATAATGATATCAAGCTGATATTTTTGGCTTGCTGGGATAGCACCATTCGCTCCGGATATAAGAGTTTCTGCAATACCAACCATACCGTGTAGAGGTGTGCGTAGTTCATGTGAAGTTGTCGCAAGAAACTCATCTTTTAATTTGTCGGCAATTTGTAACTCATCATTCTGCTTCTGAATTAATCGGATGTTGCTTTCCAGCTCTTCGTTTTGCTTTTTGATGGTTTGGATCTTTTCGCGAATTGAGCGTTGCATACGCTCAAAGCTGATTGCCAAACGGCCTATTTCGTCTTTTCTTTCGGTATTAAACGTTGTTTCGTCCAGATCACCTGCGGATACTCGCTCTGCTGCCCAGGTCAGTTTGAGCAATGGAGAGGTTATGAAGTTAGATAAATAGTGTGAGGCAATGACGACGAGAATAATCGCGGTGAACATCGCAATAATGAACAACTTTTCCAACTGATGAATACGCGAAAAGGCTTCCTTCTCTGGTAACTGCACCACCAATGCCCAGTTAATTCCGCGAGTTCGGATTGGGGCGTAGGCGGCAATGATCGCTTCACTTAGTCCATTGGTATAGGTTCCTACGCTTGTGTTCCCAGAAAGCGCCAAGTCGACGACTTCCAGACTATTTTGTATATCATCTTGTTTCGTGTTGATAGTGCGAGGCAGGTGGTCACTTCCCACAAGTAACGTTTCAATTGATGATTCTCGGTTCTGATCGGCAACAAGTTTGGTGACGCCATTGCTTGGTAAGCTGAACATAGCGTAGCTGTGAAGGTAACCTTGCTGAACAATTGGAGCGCCCAACCAAGCGACCTGTTTACCATTTTCAAGTGAGAAGTCGGAAACGATCACTGGTGTGTAGTCTTCGTTCACTTTTCGGCGCTCGTTAACATCATCCGCCAAGCGACTAAATGCTTTACCGAGCGAAGAGTTTTTATAATGTCCGGATAGGAGGTTAGTGCCGTAATTGTCGTCTTTATTAATTGAGTAGGTGACGTTGCCGTTGATATCGACCAATAGGATGTCATTGAAGTCAGATCGCTTGAGGAGTTCTAAATAAGCCCAATGGTAGCGTTTGTGGAGCAGACGGTACCTTTCGCTCCCTACATAATTGGAAGACTCCGGCAAAATCGACGTTTTTATTTGATCGCCGCTGCCTTCAATATAACGTTGTTGTGCATTTTTACGTGACTCTTCAATGTCGTTTCCTAAGCGGCTGAATGCATTGACTAAGCCATAAAAGCGGCCTCCGCTGGCGTAGGCAAGTTCAGAGCGAACAAACCCCATAACCTCGGTTTCGCGGGCTTCAAAGTAGTCAACAATTTGCTGTTGCTTGGAATCGCGCACGGACAAAAGGTGTGATGTGCTTTGTTCTTGCAGGTCTTGGCTATGGGAGCGCAGGAAAAAAATCGCAGTAATAGTTAGAGGTGTAAGGCTGAGGACAAGAAACGCAGTCATCAGCGTACTCTGAAGACGCTTAAACTTCTGTTTTTTGTAAAATTTGAACATGGGTAAGATTGCAACTCATAAAGGGCAGCAGAAAACATATTCACGGCTGCCGAGGTTCTCGTCAAAAACGGATAGAAGTTAAATTCGATAGAAATAACAAAATTAACGAGTTTTTTTTCTTTGACAAGAAAGTTGAGTGCAAAGCGTGCAGAGTCACGCAGTTTTTCGTGCGATTTGTGAGTTTATAGCTAAAAATTGCGCAGATTGTTATCTGCGCGGAAGGTGATTAAGGCTTTTTAGCGTAGTAAATCGAGAACTTTTTGGTCTTATTTAGCGTCTCGCAATTACTGAAAGCGCTTTCAATAATTGGTGGATACTTTAGGAAGCTATTAGCAACAATGATCATTTCGCCATTGCGCATAAGATATTTTGGCGCATCACCAAGTAAGGTTTCTGCCGCGTTATAGTTCGTGTCCAGACCGCTGTGGAATGGTGGGTTACTGATGATAAATCGATAGTCGTTTGCGGTATCTGAGTAGATGTCAGAAGCAAACACTTTACCTGCTAAACCATTGGCTTCCAGTGTTGCTTGGCTTGATGTGATTGCATAGGCATTGATATCACACATCTCAATCCCGATTTCTGGATTGGTTTTTGCCATAAACGCACCCAGTACACCAGCACCGCAACCAAAGTCGAGCACTTTACCGGATAATGGCGGCAAGGTTTCGAGTAATAGCTGGCTGCCTAAATCGAACTCGCCATGGCTGAAGACGCCGGGCAAGCTTTTAACTACCAGCGATTGGCTACCCAGGTTTATATTGTATGACTTAAACCAGTCGAGCTGATTAAATGGCGCAGGCTCATTTAAGCATTGACCCCAGTAAAAAGAGCAGCGGCGCGCAGAATCATACTTGTTCACTGGACCATACTCTTTAAACATTTTTTCAATGCTTTTGACACCAGAGCGGTTTTCTCCAACCACAACAATTTCTGTGTTGACGCCAAGTTTCGCCATGAGCATCGCAAGTAAGTATTCGGCTTCGGCTTTGGCTTTTGGCCAGTACAGCAACAGCATGTCGGCTTGAGTATCGATGTCAAATTCTGAACCAAAGTGACTTTTGATTTTGTCAGAGGTACGAATTTGGCGGTAATAGCTGTAGTTGGACGTGAAAACTTCGACAGATTCACAGTGTGCAGTCAGTTCTAGCGGAAAAAAATCTTCGACTTCACCTGCAACTAATACATGCTTACCATTGAAGTATTCCAGTTGGCGTAGAGCTATTTGGCTTGGAGCGATATAAGCAGACATAAATTTGGTTTATCAGAAATAATGTGGGCCAGATTTTCGCACAATCTGGCCCAAGCTTGAAGTAATTAACGAGTGACTAGCTGTTGTCTTGATCGTTGAGGAAGTCTTTAAATTCCTCTTCATAAATATTAAATAGCACCATGGTGACGGCAAAAATCAGTGGGCCATAAATCAGGCCGATTAAACCAAACAGCTGCAGACCACCTAATAGCGAGAAGAAAATCATTAAGGTGTTCATGCCCGCGCTGCCTTGCATCAGAAGTGGGCGCAATAAGTTGTCAATGGATCCGACAATAACCACACTCCATGCGGTGAGGAAAATGGCCCAAGTGGTGTCACCAGTTAGGAACAGGTACGTAGCGGCTGGAATCCAGATTAACGCGGTACCCACAACAGGGATGAACGAAGCAAAACCCATCATTGTGCCCCAGAATAACCCAGGGAAACCGGCTAGCCACATGCCAATACCACCCGCAAATCCTTGCGCAATGGCGGTAAGAAACGATCCCATCACCGCCGATTTCGAAACCTGCTCAATTTCGGTCAGGATTTTGTCTTCCTGACTACGAGACAGGGGCAGGATATGACGAATAGCAGAAATGATTTTTTCGTGATCGCGTAGTAAGAAGAACAGAACAAACAGCATAAGGAAAAAATCCATTAAGAAGTTTGTTGCGTCCCCCAAAATCTTGGCACTGATCGCTACAAGGTTTGAACCGAATGAAGTCGCAAACTGCGCAATTTTTTCTGCTATTGCTTTAGGTTCAATTTTGTCGAAAGGTAAGTACTCATTAACCAACGACAAACCTTTTACAACTAAAGGATGCTGGAAAATGTCCTGAATGCCTCCGTTCGTTACCCACTTATAGGTGTTTTGCGAAAAGACGGATCCTTGTTGAACGATAGCGGCAAACACAAACAAAAGTGGGATAACAATAATAAAGGTCAGCACAACACAAGACAGTAACGATGCCATGTTCCGATGTGTAGGCATTTTTTGTTCAAACCAATCGTGAATCGGGAACATGAGCAACGAGATGATAAAAGCCATGACGATCGAATTGATGTAGGGTTCGACCAGTAAATAGCAAGCAAAAGCAGCGGCGAGCAGGGCGACCATTAGAACGCGATGACTCGACGTGATTTTTACATTGTTTGACATAAGATAAGTCCAACTAACGGATGACGTTTACGGTTTCTAGCTTATTGTGGTAGCTTTGAACCTTTATTACTTTGCCCATAAATTCCTTAAAACATCATGAAATTATGGCTTAGTAGAATACATTGATATAATGACCACAAATCAGTTGGTTATCAATCGGGAGATGCAGAATGGGTTGTTGTGACGGTGATAAGAAATGTCAAAGTGCGAAAAAAAGCAAACGCATCCCGTGGTTTGCCATCGCGATGAGTGTGTTCGCGCTGTTAGTTATTTTGAACTGGCGGTAAAAGTAAAAAAGGACCGAGAAGGCCCTTTTATGTACTTATATATCTGTAGCTTAGCGATTATTTTGCTTCTGCAGCCAAGATGGCGAAACAGCGGTCAGCGGCTTCTAATGTCGCATCAATTTCTTTTGAGCCGTGCGCTAAAGACGTAAAGCTGGCTTCAAATGCAGATGGGGCAAGGTATACGCCGTGATCGAGCATAAGGTGGAAGAATCGTTTAAAGCGTTCAACATCACACTTAGTCACGTCTTCGTAGCAGGTTACACTTTCTTGATCTGTAAAGAAGAAACCGAACATGCCACCTACTTGGTTAACCACCAAAGGAATGCCGTGTTTTTCTGCCAGAGACTTAAAGCCGTTTGCTAGCTGCTTCGTTTTTGACGCAAGGCGTTTTTCGTTGCCCTCTTCTTTTAGCAGGCTCAAACAAGCGTAACCAGCGGCCATTGCTACTGGGTTACCTGAAAGCGTACCCGCTTGGTATACAGGGCCTGTCGGAGCAATGTATTGCATGACTTCTTTACGGCCACCGAAAGCACCAACTGGCATGCCGCCGCCGATCACTTTACCCAATGTCGTCAGGTCTGGCTTGATGTTGTAGTAGGCTTGAGCACCACCAAGTGCAACGCGGAAGCCTGTCATTACTTCATCAAAAATCAGTAGAGCGCCTTCTTGGTCACAAATTTCACGTAGACCTTCGTGGAAGCCTTCTACTGGCGGGATACAGTTCATGTTGCCAGCAACTGGCTCAACGATGATACACGCGATCTCACCTTTGTTTGCGGCGAACAGTTCACGTACTGAATCCAAATCGTTAAACGTTGCAGTTAGGGTATGCTTAGCAAAGTCTGCTGGTACGCCAGGTGAACTTGGTTGACCGAGAGTTAGCGCGCCAGACCCTGCTTTCACAAGTAAGCTGTCTGCGTGACCATGGTAGCAACCTTCGAACTTCATGATTTTGTCGCGGCCAGTAAAACCACGAGCAAGACGAATTGCGCTCATGGTTGCTTCAGTACCAGAGCTTACCATTCGGAGCTGCTCCATTGATGGCACAAGTTCAGAAACTAGCTCTGCCATGGAGATTTCCAATTCGGTTGGTGCGCCAAAGCTCAAACCACGTTGTGCTGCGTCAATAACCGCTTCGCGAATTACCGCATGGTTGTGGCCAAGAATCATTGGCCCCCAAGAACCTACGTAATCAATGTACGCTTTACCATCGGCATCAAAAATCAGTGCACCGTCTGCTCGTTCGATAAATAGCGGAGAACCGCCAACGCCGTTGAATGCACGAACTGGTGAATTTACACCGCCAGGAATGGTTTTCTGAGCTTTTTGATACAGCTCTGATGATTTGGTCATGGGATTATCCTCTTTTGATTGCTCGGACCAAGTGGAGCGCATTGTACCTAGCTATAATCAACTTAGAAACGTTTTGCTCAATTTATGTGTTGTTTTTCCGCGTAATATTATATATCCGTATTCGATATAAAGAATCGGCGGTGAATACTTGAACGAGTTTGTCAGGTATTGGATAATCGTAAACAATTAGTACAAATTTGACGTCTTGCTCCAGGCTTGACGCATTACACGAGTGAGAGAGGTCTTCGTGAGCGAAGTAAACGTACCATTATCTTTTTCTGATGCTGCAGCATCACGCGTTAAGGCGCTGATTGCGGAAGAAGAAAATCCAGAATTGAAATTGCGCGTATACATTACTGGTGGCGGCTGTAGTGGTTTCCAATATGGCTTCACTTTTGATGAGAACGTGAATGACGGTGATACAACGATAGTAAACAGTGGCGTAACACTGGTTGTAGACCCTATGAGCTTGCAATATCTTATCGGCGGCGTTGTGGATTACACCGAGGGTTTGGAAGGGGCTCGCTTCTTCGTTAATAACCCGAATGCAACAACCACTTGTGGTTGTGGTGCATCATTTAGCGTGTAACAAGCACGATTAAGGGCAGCCTGTGGCTGCCTGAGCTTTATGTAGCTATTACGTAAAGACGCTCCCTGTAAGAGGTTGCAAGAAAGAAAATAATAAGGACTTTTTATGTCTGCTATTTCTTTCGTGCGACAACGTGTCGGGCGTCCTTGGCTAATATCTCTAATTCTTGTTGTTGTTCTTGTCGCATGGCTGGCTATTGGACAGTTTAACGCGCAAGACGAACCGTCTATTTCTACAACACATCAATCCAGTCAGACACCCATTGCGAAGGTGATGTTTGACACCTTTATTGCTCAACCTACCCGAAAAACCCTTGAGTTATATGGCCGCACTGCTCCCAATCGTCAGGCACGCTTAGGGGCTGAAGTCGCGGGTAAAATCATCAGTCTAAATATAGAAAAAGGTCAAACCGTTAAGCGTGGTCAGATCATCGCTAATATTGATAAGCGTGATCTTGGCATTCAACTTCAGCGGGCTCAGGCCATGCTTGTGGTAAAACAAAAAGAGTTTAATGCGGCTCGTTCTCTCAAGAGCAAAGGTCTTCAAGGTGAGGTTGCGTTCGCTACCGCTGAAGCTGCTCTTGTGGATGCCCGGGCTAATCTAAGTAATGTTCAAACCGCATTGAAGAATACCGAAGTGAAGGCTCCTTTTGATGGCATTGTTGACCATCACTTCGTTGAAGTCGGGGATTTTGTTGGTATTGGAGACTCCATTGCGACCGTTATTGATTTAGACACCTTAGTAATAGAAGCAGATGTGAGTGAGCGGCACATTCAGTATCTGGTCGAGGGATTAAAAGCCGATGTGAGAATGGTTAACGAGCAGCATTTTCAAGGCACGTTGCGTTATATAGGCCGTATCTCTTCCGCTTCTACAAACACTTTTCCCATTGAAATCGAGATTGATAACCGAGAGTCGAGGATGCCTGCGGGGATAAGTGCAGAAGTGCTCCTGCCTTTGACAGAAGTGCTCGCAATAAAAATCACCGCAGCAATGTTGGCTTTGGACGAAGAAGGGAATCTTGGGGTTAAAACGCTGCTCAATGATCACGTTAAATTTATACCAATTCAACTGGTTAAGGCAGAAAAAGATGGAGTTTGGCTCTCTGGTCTGGGAGCGAAGAGTGACATTATCGTTCTTGGACAGGGTTTTGTTCGTGATGGTGACCCTGTCATCGCGACCAGAGCAGACAATGTGGTTTCTAGCACATTAAACGAGCAATAAGGAGGCGGTATGTATTCGCTAATCGATGCTGCCTTATCCCGATCACGCACCATGATGACTTTTCTGGTAATGATCCTGATTGCTGGTGTCATTACTTACGTCACTATTCCGAAAGAATCCAGCCCGGATATTACCATTCCAATTATTTATGTATCTGTTGCTCATCAGGGAATTTCTCCCATCGATGCTGAGCGTTTATTGGTGCGTCCAATAGAGCAAGAATTACGTTCGATTGAAGGAGTGAAGGAGATGACCTCTGTTGCGTCGGAAGGTCATGCTTCAGTTACTTTGGAGTTTAGTGTTGGGGTCGATCTTGATAAGGCGATGGCCGATGTGCGAGAGGCCGTGGACCTGGCTAAGCCTAAGTTGCCGGAAGGAAGTGACGAACCCACCGTCAATGAAGTGACATTTGCTTCTGAAATGCCAGTGTTGACCGTCGTACTTTATGGAACGGTCCCCGAGCGGACGATCGTACAAATTGCCAGAGCGTTAAGAGATAAACTCGAGAGTTTTCGTCAGGTGTTAGAAGTGGATATCGCTGGGGATCGCGAAGATATAGTCGAGATCGCCGTTGATCCTCTTCTAATGGAAAGCTACGGATTGGATCAAGCTGATATTTATAATTTGATCGCTCTGAACAATCGGGTAGTGGCTGCTGGTTTTATTGATACCGGCTATGGGCGTTTCTCAGTAAAAGTCCCGTCAGTGTTTGATTCTTTAAAAGATGTACTCGAGTTGCCAATCAAAGTGAATGGTAAAGAAGTGATCACTTTTGGCGATGTCGCGGTGGTACGCAGGGCATTTCGTGATCCGGAAAGCTTTGCCCGCTTGGATGGTGCTCCTGCCATCGTTTTAGATGTGAAGAAGCGAGCAGGGGAGAACATCATTGAGACCGTAGAATTAATCAAAGAGGTGGTAACTCAAGCTAAAAAACGGGCTGAGTGGCCAGACAATTTGCAGGTTAAATATACTGGTGACCAGTCGGACGATGTCAAACTCATGCTCAGCGATCTGCAAAATAATGTTATTTCCGCCATTATTTTGGTGGTGATAGTCATCATTGCGATCTTGGGCGTACGAACCGCGCTATTGGTGGGCATTTCAATTCCCGGCTCTTTCCTTACAGGGTTGCTAGTACTTTCAATATTTGGTCTTACCGTCAACATTGTTGTGTTGTTTGCATTGATCATGGCGGTGGGGATGTTGGTGGATGGTGCCATTGTGGTGACGGAATTTGCCGATCGCCGGATGCAAGAAGGAACACCACGCAAAGCGGCTTACCGAGATGCTGCTAAACGCATGGCCTGGCCTATCACAGCATCGACGGCTACGACCTTAGCTGCGTTTGCACCTCTGCTTTTCTGGCCAGATATCACGGGTGAGTTCATGAAATACTTACCACTAACGTTAATTGCTACATTAGCTGCGTCACTGATGATGGCCTTACTGTTTGTACCCGTGATAGGCGGAATTATCGGCAAGCCTCAATCCATTGATTCTAAAGCGAAGGAAGAGATGGTTGAGCTCTATCATGGCAATTTTGATAAAGCGACAGGCATAACTAAGCTTTATTATCAGACGTTATCGGTTGCGATTCGTCACCCTTGGAAGGTGTTACTCAGCGCTATTTTATTAGCCGCGGGAATCGGCGTTACGTACAGTAAAGCGGGGCTAGGAGCAGAATTTTTCCCGGAAGTTGATCCGGCCTTCTTCACGGTGAAAGTGCGTTCTTATGGTGACCTTTCGATTAATGAAAAAGATACTGTAATGCGTCAAATAGAGCAGGTGATGCTTGGTCATGATGAATTCGAGAGCGTATATACCCGAACAGGAGCGAGTAACAATGGGGATGAAATCGGCCAGATTCAAATTACGCCGGTTGATTGGCAGTACAGACGTAAAGTCAGAATCATCATTGATGAGCTAAAAGAAGTCACCGACCGTTTTTCTGGCGTTGAACTCGAATATAAATTTGCAGACGCAGGTCCCCCAGTTGAGCACGATGTAGTCATTGAGGTTTCTTCTCGGAGTAGCAGCATCAGCGATTTAGATTCTGCGGCTAAAATGGTACGTCTTTGGGCTGATGCGAATCCCGCACTGACCAACCTGAGTGATACCACCAATAAAGATGGCATTGATTGGCAAATTGATATTCGACGAGATGACGCAGCACGTTTTGCAGCTGACGCGACTTTAGTCGGTAACACGGTTCAATTTGTAACGAACGGCCTAAAAATCGGTGACTACTTGCCGGATGACGTTGATGAAGAAGTGGATATTCTGGTGCGTTACCCTCAAGATAAACGCGATATTGGTCGCTTTGACCAGCTCAGAGTTAAGACCGCAGCAGGTATGATTCCGATCACCAATTTTGCTCAAATTAAGCCAGATCATAAGCAAGGTACAATTCGTCGCGTTGATGGGCACCGGGTTATCAATATTCAGGCTGATATAGCTGAAGGTTACAATCTGGCTTTGGCGTTACCTAAAATAGCAACAGCAATCGATAAGCTCGGTTTGCCTCAAAGCGTTGAGTACAAGATTCGTGGGCAGAATGAAGAGCAGGATAATTCGTCAGCTTTTTTACAAAGTGCTTTTGTTGTCGCATTGGGGGGGATGGCACTCATCTTAATCACTCAGTTCAATAGTTTTTATCAAGCCTTTTTGATTTTGAGTGCAGTGTTATTCTCAACAGTTGGTGTGTTTGCTGGCTTACTTATCTTCCAAAAGCCATTTGGTATTATCATGTCTGGTATTGGTGTGATTGCGCTGGCGGGTATTGTCGTGAATAACAATATCGTGTTGATTGATACTTATAACCAAATGCGTAAAAGAGGTATGAACAAATCTGAGGCCATTTTGCGTACAGGTGTTCAACGTTTAAGACCTGTATTACTTACCACCATTACAACTATTTTGGGCTTATTGCCTATGGTTTTAGAAATGAATATCGATTTCGTAAATCAGAAAGTTGAATTTGGTGCACCCAGCACGCAGTGGTGGTCTCAGCTAGCAACGGCCGTTGCTGGTGGTTTGGCGTTTGCGACTTTACTAACTTTAGTGTTAACACCATGTCTGTTGATGCTCGGCAGAGATACCCCATCTGAAGAGTCGCAACCATCAGAAGAAAAAGAAGCCACATAAGTGGCCTCATTTCCGTTTGAGATGGTTATTTCATGGTTAATAATTCGCTGTAACGATCGAGCTTAGCCATATGAATTTTGGCATTTGCCATAAACGATTTTCGTGCTTGCCCTGTTAAGGATTGTGACTGAGGCAAGTTAACCGTACGCGGGTTCTTGTGAACGCCATTAACCAAGAACTCGTAATGCAAGTGAGGGCCTGTCACGCGACCTGTACCACCTAGCGTACCAATAGTTTGGCCTTGCTTTACACGCTGCCCCGTTTTTACTGTGCGCTTGGTTAAGTGTAAGTACTTGGTAACGTAAGTATTACTGTGTTTGATAAACACATAGTTACCGTTAAATTTATTGTATGACGACTTCTCTACAACGCCGTCACCTGCCGCCCAAATTGGGGTGCCAACCGGTGCTGCATAGTCCGTCCCTCTGTGTGGGCGAACCTGACCAGTCACTGGGTGGAGACGACGTGGGTTAAAGTTAGAGCTTACGCGACGGAAATCCAATGGAGCACGTAAAAAGGCCTTTCTCATGGCGCGGCCGTTCTCATCGTAATATTTACCCGTTTTTTCATCTAAAATCGCAGTGAAGGTCTCGCCTTGGTTCTTGAACACCGCCGCGATAATTTTACCGCGTCCAATGACTTCACCTTCTACAACTTCCTCCTGATAAAGTACGCGGAAGGTATCGTTTTTACGAATATCTAAGGCAAAGTCGATATCCCAGCCAAATATTCCAGCTAACTCCATGATTTGGTTGCCATTTAATCCGGAGGAAATACCGGCATTCCAGAAGTTGGATTTGATGGTCGCCTCTGCAAAGTTGTATTGGTAATCGACCTCTTTTTTATCAATTTCAGATACGTACTTACCATTTTGCAGTTTTATACGGAAGGTTTCGAAAGCGCTCAAAGTGCGTCTCAGCTGAACTAAGTTATTCTCCTCATCGAAACCGAATTGCAGGCTGTCTCCTGGTCGAAGACGAGTTAACTGTTCTTCCACTTCTTTATCAGACGACACTAATTCATGCAGTATGCGAGGTGATAAGCCGACACGGCTAAAGAGAACGGCTGCACTTTCCCCGTCTTTGACTCTATAAGTCTCCCAGCGCAATACCGAAGACGTAGCCGAAGCACCATTTAATGTTGTCAGCCCCATAGAAATCGGCACAGGATAAGATTGCCCGACGATTAATCGGCTTTGTTGTGGGCTCAGGTCTTGCGGATCGGGCAAAAAGAACAGTGCAAAGATAATCAGAGCACTAAAAAAACCGATCAGTACTTTGTGCAAGAGTGGAAGTCGGACAAAAATCGAATGCATGGGGTACGTGATTGCTCAATTAAACGTAAAAAATGACAACTACATAGTCTAACGTGTTTCAAAATACATCGCTATTCAAGTAATATGTTCAGCTATTATATTTTGCCAAATCTGTGGGAGTGAACAAGAATGGCGAGCATTGAAGCTGCATTAGCCGAGATTAAGCGCGGTGTTGAAGAGCTGATTCCAGAAGAAGAGCTGATCGCAAAACTAAAAGAAGACCGTCCTTTACGTATTAAATTGGGGGCGGATCCTACGGCACCAGACATTCACCTAGGCCATACGGTAATTTTCAATAAGCTTCGCTTGTTCCAAGAGCTAGGTCATGAAGTGACGTTCCTTATCGGTGACTTCACAGCAATGGTTGGTGATCCAACAGGTAAAAACACAACTCGTCCACCGCTTAGCCGCGAAGACGTGCTTCGTAATGCAGAAACTTACAAAGAGCAGGTTTTTAAAATTCTAGATCCTGCGAAAACTAAGATTCAGTTTAACTCTGAGTGGCTATCCGAGCTTGGTGCTGAAGGTATGATTCGCCTTGCTGCTAACCAAACTGTTGCTCGCATGCTAGAGCGTGATGATTTTAAAAAGCGTTACACAGGTGGGCAGCCAATCGCAATTCATGAGTTCATGTACCCATTACTGCAAGGTTGGGACTCAGTTGAAATGAAAACGGATGTTGAGCTCGGTGGTACAGACCAGAAGTTCAACCTGTTAATGGGCCGCGAGTTACAAAAATCTCATGGTCAAAAACCTCAGGTTGTACTGATGATGCCTCTACTTGTTGGTCTAGACGGCGAGAAGAAGATGTCTAAGTCTGCTAACAACTACATCGGTATCAGCGAAGCGCCTAGTGAGATGTTTGGTAAGATCATGTCGATCTCTGACGACCTGATGTGGAGCTACTATGAGCTGCTTTCTTTCCGCCCTCTAGAGGAAATCATTCAGTTCAAAGCAGACGTTGCTTCGGGTAAAAACCCTCGCGATATCAAAGTGCTACTTGCTAAAGAAATCATTGCTCGTTTCCATAGCGAAGCGGATGCAGACGCGGCTGAGCAAGAGTTCGTTAACCGTTTTGCTAAGAACCAAATTCCTGATGAGATGCCAGAGTTTGATTTCGAAGCGGGTACTCCAGTTGCTAACCTACTGAAAGAAGCGGGCTTGTGTGCTTCAACTTCAGAAGCAATGCGCATGGTAAAACAAGGCGCAGCTAAGATGGAAGGCGAGAAGGTGGAAGACGCTAAATTTGCACCTGAAGCTGGTACCTACGTATTCCAGGTAGGTAAACGCAAATTTGCTCGTATTACGATTCAGTAACCCGTAACTATCTGAAATAAAAAGCGCCAAAAGGGCGCTTTTTATTTAGGGTGTGTTATCAGGGATGTAGATGGACTTCATTGACGTGAGTTACTTCTTGGGCATTGCCTGACTAAAATTCACCACATCGCTATAAAATAGTTTCTCAAAATGTGTAATTGGGGCAACGGCAGGTTTATTACCGTCCCTTTTTTCTGGGAAATAATCAGAAACAAACTGGACAAAAATGGTAGCTGGTTTGCCATTTTTATCTAGCCCATATCCCGCCATATTATAGGTACCGTATATAGAGCCGCTTTTCGCTATCAGTTGTCCTTTGATCGGAGCATTACGCATGCTTTGGCGATACTGCAGAGTGCCAGACTCACCTGATTTTGGCATGATGGCAATCAGGTTAAGTTCTTTCTCATGTTTCCAGATATAGCGCAGTATGTCGGCCATTTTTGTTGCAGATATACGGTTGTTGCGCGACAAGCCTGAGCCATCTTCTAGTCGTGCCTGACGAATGTCCACCCCAGTATTAGCAAATATGATTTGTTTGATGGCTTCTGTGCCGTTAGTAAAACTGCCTGGCTGGACAAAAAACTTAGCGCCAAGTGTTTTCGTTAGGGTGTCAGCAATTAGGTTGTCTGAGTGCTTGAGCATCTGATCGAGTAAGTCGGGTAGTGACTTTGACTGATGTTGTGCCAAAAGTTTACGCTGTTTTTTTGGAGCCTCCCCGACTCGTATTTTACCTTTCAATTCAATATTGAGTTGTCTAAGTAAAGTAGCCAGCTTTTTACTGGTATAGAGATCTGGGTCTTGAACCGCAAATTTGAGTGGTAGCGGATCCTTTCTGTCAACCAGGCAACCTTTTAGTTCGTAGCGGTTGTCAGGGTTGGCGAGTAAGTCCAAATCACAGTGTCGGCTTTTCTGAATTGCTCTTGATACCGTCTCTACAGAACTTTTAACATAGATTGGCTGGTGCTCGGGGACGAATACTCGAGTCCCGCCATTCTTTTGCGTGTAAATAGAAGCTTGCACGCAGTTTCTATCGAGTGTGATGGTTGATGCCGGAGCGCTATAACAGACACCAAGAATATCCCACGGCCATCCTATCGCTCGGTTATAACCAGTAAACAAGCTGTTATCGAGCCACAAATCGCCTTCAATTCGGTTTAAGCCATTTTTCTTTGCAAGGATGAGCAGATTTTTTAAGTCTTCTGTTTGCAGTGTCGGGTCACCAACGAAACGAATAACGGCATCTGAACTTGATGTTTCAATAGCGGTACGAAATCTGAATGTATCACCCAACTCTAGTTTTGCTGCCAAAGCGGTCACGATCTTTAGTGTACTTGCAGGAGGAAAAAGCTGCTCTGTTGGGTGAATACCTGTGAGCTCAGCATTTCCACTAAGTTTTTGTGCAACCAAACTGATGCGTGCACCTTCTGGCAACACTTCCTGATGAGGGTAGGCTTGTGAGGCTAAGGGACTAAGCAGGGAAAGTAAGAATAGGGACCAACGTAAACGCATAGTGACACTTTCTGAGATGAGTTATGTAAATGAGTATACCCGAGTTAAACCAAGATGCTAGGTGAAGGAATAATCGTTTTCTGGTCATCTATAGATGAGACAAAAATTAATAAACCAAGGGTATGATATTAAACTAAAGATATAAAAATGCCCGCAAGATGCGGGCACTTAGTATTCTAGTCGAAAGACTGGAATTAGAAGTCGTAACGTAGACCTAGAGCTAGCTCGTCTTCTGCGTCGATCTTAGTCGCGACTGTTTTAGTACCTGTAGAGCCAAACTTATCGCCAGAGTCGATTAGGTTAAAGTTGTATGAAACGTAACCACGGAAGTTAGGCTTGAAGTAGTAAGACGCATCAATAGCGATGTTGTCCGCAGAAGTCTCGTCATTAGTTTCTGCGTTGTTGTACGATGTTGTGAATACAGTTTGACCTAGAGTGTATGCACCCGCTAGCTCGTAACCTGTGTAGTCAACAGTATCTTGGAAGTTGTCAGTCATCTTCTCACCGTCAGTGAAGATACCTGCGAAGTACAGATCACCCATAGTGTAAGATGCAGCTAGCATATATTCGTTAGCTTCGTCTTGCTCTGCGTAACCAGCACCTAGCTCAAGGCCAGTGTTTGCCAGAGCGTAGATAGCAGATAGAGAGTAGCCATCTTGGTCATTGTCTGAGATTGTACCAGCTTGTTCGTTTTCTACACGGTCAGCAAAGCGGTAGCTTGCTTTCACGCTTAGGTTCTCGAATTGACCTTTGTAAGACATCATGTTGTCTGAACGGTCAGCTACTGCTAGTTTGTCAGCCGCTGAGTTACCGTGGTAAGCCATGATATCTGTAAAATCGGTAATAACGCCTAGTGCACCTTCGTTTTTGCCGTAAGAGAACTCACCCCAAGCGCCGCCTAGACCAGCGTATGCAAGACGTGTGTCTAGAGAGTCTTCGCCGCTGATGTCGTTACCTTGGTCGTCAAAATCAGCTGTAGTGAATTCACCTTCCCAGAAACCAAAGCCGTATAGTTCGTCACTGATTACTTGTTTGCCAAGGAAGTTTAGACGGATGCGAGAGTTGTCTTGAGCATCGCCATCTTTCATAGATAGGCGTGCTTCAGCGCGGCCGCCCATTTCTAGAGAAGTACCGTCTTGGTTGTAAAGTTCAGCTGCGTTTACGCCAGTTGCCATTGCTGCTGCAGATACAGAAAGAGCAATTAGAGTCTTTTTCATCTTATTTGTCCTAGTAAGCTTGTCCATAATAATTTTTGTATGGGGGAGAGGCCTGCTCTCAAAAGTCATCAGTATCAAATTGTTCTATTTGCTAGATAGCCGGAGCTGGTAACTCATTGATAAGTCGACTTGCTGGACACGTTTTACCGCTAAAGTTTCATGATGAGTTAGTAAAATGATATAAATTTCTGTTTTGAACACTGTTCCATTACTGTGTTTTGTTTGGTATCTATCTGTAAATTAAGTGATTTTCAATTTTGTTTGTTTATTTGATGTTGATTAGATTTTACTTTTTTTGATGTTTTTTACGCAGTGAATAGTGCTGTTTTTCAACAAATTACGACAATGTATTCATCGCAGAATGAGTTGTATGATTCGATTGAGAAACCTAAGGAATACTCGATCTCGAATTTGGGTGATTTCGCTTCTGAGTTTGTTTACACTAGGGAAAACACATCTTCAAACACACTACCCAGTCTAACGGCAGGGTAGGGTTATTTTGTCCAAAAACAAATTGGGCTTGAGGTTATATAATGGAAAAAGTTCCTATGACACTACGTGGCGAAAAAATGCTACGTGAAGAACTAGAGCGTCTACTTAAGCTGCGTCCTCAAATTTCACAGGCAATTGCTGAAGCTCGTGAGCTAGGTGATTTAAAAGAAAACGCTGAATACCATGCTGCACGTGAAGAGCAGGGGATTTGTGAAGCACAGATCCGTGATATCGAATACAAACTATCTGTCGCTCAGGTTATTGATGTGACTAAGATGGAAAACACTGGTAAGGTCATTTTTGGCGCAACCGTGACTTTGATTGATATCGATACTGATGAAGAAAAAACCTACCAGATTGTCGGTGATGATGAAGCTGACATTAAATCTGGCCGTATTTCAGTCAGTTCTCCAATCGCTCGTGGTCTTATCGGTAAAATGGAAGGCGACGAAGTTGCTATCCAAACCCCCGGCGGTGCAAAAGACTTCGAGATTGACCGAGTTGAATATCTTTAATTAGATCATTCATCTGCTGATCAAACGTAAAAAGGTCGCCATCGGCGACCTTTTTATTCTGCAACGTAAGTGTTTTCTTTACGTTAGTAGATGCTACTTACGAGGGATTTCAATTTTACGCTCTTCAGATTGACGGTACAGCACAAGTACTTTACCGATGGTCTGAACTTTTTCAGCGCCCGTCTCACGTACGATAGCGTCGATGATTAGCTGTTTTGTTTCACGATCTTCTGAAGCAACTTTTACTTTGATCAATTCGTGATGGTTTAGAGCGATTTCAATTTCTGCTAGCACGGCTTCTGTAAGTCCATTTGCGCCCATTAGCACAACAGGTTTTAAACTGTGAGCCAGGCCTTTTAGGTGCTGCTTTTGTTTGGTGCTTAGGTTCATTACGCGGCCAATTTTCTTTAAAATAAGGGTTGAAAAAAGCTATTTTAACGCCATCTATTGCTGAAGACTATAATTTATTGAGTAATAGGTTACGCCAATTGAAACAATAGCTCCTATTTGCGCTTTGTTAGGATTAAAATGAGTAAACAAAAACATTCGGCTAGTTCTGGTCGCTGGTTGAAAGAACACTTTGATGATAAATACGCGAATGAAGCTCGTAAAAAAGGCTACCGCTCACGCGCTTATTTCAAGATCGATGAGATCCAAACGAAAGATAAGCTGCTGAAGCCGGGTATGACAGTTGTCGATTTAGGCGCTGCACCGGGTGGTTGGTCTCAATATGCTGCTAAAATAGTAGGAGATAACGGTCAAATTATTGCTTGTGATTTGTTACCAATGGATCCAATTGCTGGTGTAAGCTTTTTACAAGGTGACTTTCGTGACGATGCAGTATTAGAAGCTTTGTTAGACAGAATCCAACCGTCAATGGTAGACGTGGTAATGTCTGATATGGCACCTAATATTGCGGGTAATAACTCTGTCGATCAGCCTAGGGCTATGTATTTAGTTGAATTGGCTTTAGATATGTGTCGACAAGTTCTAGCGCCTAATGGTAGCTTTGTTGTTAAAGTTTTCCAGGGTGAAGGCTTTGATCAATATGTGAAAGAAGTCCGCGACATGTTTAAAGTCGTAAAAGTCAGAAAACCAGACTCATCGCGAGCTCGCTCACGAGAGGTCTTTGTAGTAGCCACTGGTTACAAAGGTTAACCATTTTGCTCCCATAGGAGCGTGTTAACACTATGGCTACAGTCAATGAACTGTAGTACCCTACCTTTAATTACAATTAGTTATCGAGAGGCTTACACCTTGAGTGACATGGCAAAAAATTTAATTCTGTGGCTTGTTATCGCTGTCGTTCTGATGTCGGTATTCCAGAGCTTTGGCCCTGGAGAAAGTAATGGCAGAACCGTGGATTACACCACGTTTGTACAGGAAGTTGGCCAAGGCCAGATTCAAGAAGCAACATTTAAAGACGGTGAGATTAGCTTCGTTCGTCGTGGCGGTGGTGCCAAAATGGTTACGTACATGCCAGTGTACGATCAAAAGCTTCTGGATGACCTCATTAATCAAAACGTGAAAGTGCAAGGTACGCCTCCTGAAGAGCAAAGCTTGCTAGGTACAATTTTCATTTCTTGGTTCCCAATGATCTTACTGATTGGTGTATGGATTTTCTTCATGCGTCAAATGCAAGGCGGTGGCGGTAAAGGCGCTATGTCTTTCGGTAAGAGCAAAGCTCGAATGATGAGCGAAGATCAAATCAAAACTACGTTTGCTGATGTCGCTGGCTGTGACGAAGCAAAAGAAGACGTAAAAGAACTGGTTGACTACCTACGTGACCCAAGTCGTTTCCAGAAGTTGGGTGGTAAGATCCCAACTGGTGTACTAATGGTTGGTCCTCCTGGTACAGGTAAAACGCTGCTTGCTAAAGCTATTGCTGGTGAAGCTAAAGTACCATTCTTTACTATCTCTGGTTCTGACTTTGTAGAAATGTTTGTGGGTGTTGGTGCATCTCGTGTGCGTGACATGTTTGAACAAGCGAAAAAAGCGGCACCTTGTATCATCTTTATCGATGAGATTGACGCAGTAGGCCGTCAGCGTGGTGCTGGCGTAGGTGGCGGTCACGATGAGCGCGAACAAACACTGAACCAAATGTTGGTTGAAATGGATGGTTTCGAAGGTAACGAAGGTATTATCGTTATTGCAGCGACTAACCGTCCGGATGTACTTGACCCTGCACTATTGCGTCCTGGTCGATTCGACCGTCAAGTTGTGGTTGGTCTACCAGATGTTCGTGGCCGTGAGCAAATTCTTAAAGTTCACATGCGTAAAGTGCCTCTGGCTGGCGATGTTGAACCGTCTCTAATTGCGCGTGGTACACCGGGCTTTTCTGGTGCGGATCTAGCAAACCTTGTCAACGAAGCTGCGTTGTTTGCTGCACGTGGTAACAAGCGCAATGTATCTATGGTTGAGTTCGAGCTTGCGAAAGACAAGATCATGATGGGTGCAGAGCGCCGTTCGATGGTAATGTCGGAAGAGACTAAAGAATCAACCGCGTACCACGAAGCTGGTCACGCAATTGTTGGCCGTTTAGTTCCTGAGCACGATCCTGTGTACAAGGTATCTATTATTCCACGTGGTCGTGCGTTAGGTGTAACGATGTACTTACCTGAGCAAGACCGTGTGAGCATGTCTCGTCAGCATCTAGAATCGATGATTTCTAGTCTATACGGTGGTCGCCTTGCAGAAGAGCTGATTTACGGTGTGGACAAAGTATCTACCGGTGCTTCTAACGATATCGAACGTGCAACAGAGATTGCTCGTAAGATGGTGACGCAATGGGGCTTCTCAGAAAAACTTGGTCCTCTACTATACGCAGAAGATGAAGGTGAAGTGTTCCTAGGTCGTAGCGTGACTCAGACAAAACACATGTCTGACGACACAGCGAAACTTATCGATGATGAAGTTCGTCAAATCATTGACCGCAACTACTATCGAGCGAAAAAGATTCTGGAAGATAACATGGATATCATGCATGCGATGAAAGATGCGCTGATGAAGTATGAGACCATTGATGCACACCAAATCGATGACCTAATGGAACGCAAAGCTGAAATTCGTGATCCAGCTGGTTGGGGGGATAATCCTTCTAATAAGACACCGGCCGATGACAAAGTTCAGGCTGCAACTGAAGTGAAAGAAGAAGAGAAAAAGGCGAATACTGTTGAAAATACTGAGCAGTCAGCTTCGCAAGAAACAACTTCAACTGAAACTCCAGAAAAGAAAGATTCTGAATAACAATCGTTGACATTAATAAACCCCGAGTTCGCTCGGGGTTTTTGTATTTATTATGATTATTAAAGCAAAAAACAAATCTTTGGACCTTTCTCGTCCACACGTAATGGCAATCCTTAACGTCACACCTGATTCGTTCTCTGATGGTGGGAAATATAATTCACTGGACTTAGCTCTTACGC
The DNA here is from genome assembly GCF_052353105.1 of Vibrio sp. YIC-376. Taxonomy (NCBI): domain Bacteria; kingdom Pseudomonadati; phylum Pseudomonadota; class Gammaproteobacteria; order Vibrionales; family Vibrionaceae; genus Vibrio; species Vibrio sp. YIC-376. The sequence goes on along the minus strand of NZ_JBBWFK010000007.1, from coordinate 251,436 downwards.
GAGTCGAGTGCATGATAAAGGCAGGTGTCAGTATTATCGACGTTGGTGGGGAATCTACCCGACCAGGTGCACCAGAAGTGACTTTGGAAGATGAACTCCAACGGGTGATTCCGGTAGTTAAAGCGATTCGAGCTAAGTTCCCGGAAGTGTGGATCTCTGTCGATACCAGTAAAGCTGAAGTGATACGTCAATCGGTGGAAGCGGGCGCTGATCTGATCAACGACATCCGTTCTTTGACCGAACCGGGTGCACTGGAAGTTGCAGCAAAAGCGAATGTTCCAGTTTGCATAATGCATATGAAAGGCCAGCCTAAGACGATGCAACAGAATCCTCAGTATGATGATCTGATGCAAGAGGTAGAACAGTTTCTGGTTGAGCGTATGGCAGTGTGTGAGGCTGCGGGGATTGCTCGTGAGAATCTCATTCTTGATCCCGGCTTTGGCTTTGGAAAAACGGTAGAACACAATTATCATATGCTCGCTCATCTTGAGAAGTTTCATGAGTTTGGCTTACCTATTTTGGCGGGTATGTCTCGTAAATCGATGATTTTCAAAGTGCTGGATAAACCTGCAGCTGAATGTACAAATGCGAGTGTCGTTTGTGCCACGATAGCAGCCATGAAAGGCGCGCAGATCATTCGAGTTCACGATTTTGAAGAAACAATTGAAGCATTGAAAATCGTTGAGATGACACTAAACAATATTTAAAAAATAACAAAGGAAAGTGTATGTCTGATAAAAGACGCTACTTTGGTACAGACGGTGTACGTGGCAAGGTTGGACAATATCCCATCACACCTGATTTCGTACTTAAGCTTGGTTGGGCTGCTGGTCGCGTATTAGCGAAACAAGGCACAAAGAAAGTGATTATCGGCAAAGATACTCGTATCTCTGGCTATATGCTGGAATCAGCGCTAGAAGCTGGTCTGGCTGCCGCTGGCCTTAAAGCGACCTTTACCGGTCCGATGCCAACGCCTGCCGTTGCTTATTTAACTCAAACGTTCCGAGCGGAAGCTGGCATTGTAATCTCAGCATCTCATAACCCTTACTACGATAATGGCATCAAATTTTTCTCATCTGAAGGCACCAAGCTTCCTGATGATATCGAACTAGCCATCGAAGCGGAACTTGATAAAGATATCGAATGTGTTGAGTCTGCGCTGTTAGGTAAAGCAACACGATTAAACGACGCTGCTGGTCGTTACATTGAGTTCTGTAAAAGTACGTTTCCATCGGTATTGAGCCTTTCGAATCTAAAGATTGTTGTCGACTGTGCACATGGCGCCACTTACCACATCGCTCCAAACGTATTCAGCGAACTTGGTGCTGACGTGATCGCGATGGGCGTTGAGCCTAATGGTACTAATATTAACCATGAAGTGGGTGCAACGGATGTAAGAGCTCTGCAGAAGCGTGTAGTAGATGAACAAGCGCATTTAGGTCTGGCATTTGATGGTGATGGCGATCGCCTGATCATGGTGGATCATCTAGGCAATAAAGTCGACGGCGATCAAATTGCCTATATCATTGCTCGCGATGCGCTACGTCGTGGTGAGCTCAAGGGTGGTGTTGTTGGTACGCTGATGACTAACCTGGGCATGGAAAACGGCCTGAAACAGTTAGGTATTCCATTTGCACGCGCCGCAGTCGGTGACCGCTATGTAATGGAGAAACTTCTAGAAAAAGGCTGGAAAATCGGTGCTGAAAACTCAGGCCACATTATCCTGCTAGATAAGGTGACAACCGGTGATGCTATTGTGGCAGCACTACAAGTTCTTGCTTCTATCGTGGGTAGTGATATGTCTCTGTATGAGCTTTCAAAAGGCATGACTCTTTACCCTCAAGTCTTAGAGAATGTTCGTTTCTCCGGCGATAGTAATCCACTTGAAGCAAAGGCGGTGCTTGATTCTGTCGCAGAAGTTGAAGCTGAGCTGGGTGAGAAAGGGCGAGTGTTGCTACGCAAATCAGGCACAGAACCACTGATACGTGTCATGGTAGAAGGTGAAGATGCAGAGCTTGTACAGAACTCCGCGCTAAAAATTGCTGAGGCTGTAAAAGCAAGTTTCTAATCATCACCTTAATTCAATTATCAAAAGAAAAGGGTATATTTTGCCCTTTTTTTGAGCGCTTGATGCGCTAAGGTTGATTTTTTACTAATTTTCCCTTGTCAGCGTTACTGGCTTTCGCTAGTATTGCAGCGCCTCCCGTCAGGAGGTCGCTAGCCTTGTTCATTTAATCAGCTGATTATTTTTGAGCGGCGCTGGCTCAACAATTAGGACATAGGTGGAAAAATGTTTCAAGTTCTACTTGTGATTTACCTGTTGGCAGCGCTTGGTGTGATTGGCCTTGTGTTGATTCAACAAGGTAAAGGCGCAGATATGGGAGCTTCGTTCGGTGCTGGTGCTTCAAACACAGTGTTTGGTGCTAGCGGCTCAGGTAATTTCTTAACCCGAACAACTGCTATTTTAGCAACCGTATTTTTTATCGTTAGCTTGGCACTTGGTCGTATGTCTACACATAAGACTGAGTCACAATGGGTAAACCCGACACAAGGTCAGCCAGTTGTAGAACAAGTTAAAGATGCAGCGAGTGAAGTGCCAGCACCAACTGGTGATGAGATTCCTCAGTAAGCTGCAAGGTTTTGATGCCGAGATGGTGAAATTGGTAGACACGCTAGCATGAGGTGCTAGTGCCTTAGGTGTGAGGGTTCGAGTCCCTCTCTCGGCACCATGTATTTACAAACTTGTAAATCACTTGTTTGCGAGTATAATGCTCAGCAAGTCGGACGCGGGGTGGAGCAGCTTGGTAGCTCGTCGGGCTCATAACCCGAAGGTCGTCGGTTCAAATCCGGCCCCCGCAACCAATCTTTTCTAAATGTTAGAAAATATCTTCTAAATATTAGAAAAAGATGATTGGCAAGTTTGCGTAGTGCTAACCACACTACGAGTTAAGAAGAGTATTTTTGACTATTCTTAACGTATCAGGGTCCAGCAGCACAAAACCCCGACTATCGGGGTTTTTTGTTATCTGAGTTTTTTATTTTACTCAGGTCACTGCTTGGTTTTTTGATTGGGCTCTGAGCCCTTTTTTTGTTTCTGGAGTGGTTTAAATGACTGGTTTAGAAAGACAACTTACTGAAATGCTTGAAGCACCTGTTGAGGCATCGGGCTATGAGTTGGTTGGATTAGAATTCATTCGAGCAGGCGCGCACTCAACGTTACGCATCTATATTGACCATGAGAATGGTATTAACGTGGACGACTGTGCAGAAGTTAGCCACCAAGTGAGTGCGGTATTAGACGTTGAAGATCCAATTTCGGTGGCTTACAGCTTAGAAGTGTCTTCTCCAGGTCTAGAAAGACCGCTTTTCAAAGCAGCACATTACGAGCAATTTATTGGTCACGAGGTCAGCATCGTTTTGAAAATGGCTGTAGCAAACCGTCGTAAGTGGAAAGGTATTATCCACGGCGTTGATGGTGAAACAGTGACAGTTACTGTTGATGGTCAACAAGAAGAGTTTGCTTTAAGTAACATTTCAAAAGCTAACCTGATCCCTAAATTTTAGTTCCCTAAAAAAGTTTAAGCTTAGAGGCTAAATACAATGAGTAAAGAAATTTTAGCGGTAGCAGAAGCAGTATCGAACGAAAAAGCGGTACCTCGTGAGCGTATCTTTGAAGCTCTTGAGATTGCTCTAGCAACTTCTACAAAGAAAAAATACGAAATTGAAATCGACGTACGTGTTGCTATTGACCGTAAAACAGGCGAGTTCGTTACTTACCGTCGTTGGTTGGTTGTTGACCATGTAGAGAACCCAACAAAAGAGATCTCTATCGAAGCAGCACAATATGAAGATGATTCAGTTCAGCTAGGCGACTACGTAGAAGACGAGATCGAATCAGTAACTTTCGACCGTATTACGACTCAAACTGCTAAACAAGTTATCGTACAAAAAGTTCGTGAAGCTGAACGTGCACAAATCGTTGAGCAGTTTATTGACAATGAAGGTGATTTGATCACCGGTGTTGTTAAAAAAGTAAACCGTGACGCTATCATTCTTGACCTTGGCAACAACGCTGAAGCCGTTATCCTACGTGATGATCAACTTCCTCGTGAAAACTTCCGTCCAGGTGACCGTGTACGTGGTCTGCTGTACAAAGTTGCTCCAGAAGCTCGCGGTTTCCAACTGTTTATTACTCGCTCTAAGCCAGAAATGCTTGCAGAGCTATTCCGTGTAGAAGTTCCTGAGATCGCAGAAGAAATCATCGAACTTAAAGGTGCGGCTCGTGATCCTGGTTCTCGCGCAAAGATCGCAGTAAAAACGAATGACAAGCGTATTGACCCTGTTGGTGCGTGTGTTGGTATGCGTGGTGCACGTGTACAAGCTGTTTCTGGCGAGCTTGGTGGTGAGCGTATCGATATCGTTCTTTGGGATGATAACCCTGCTCAGTTTGTTATCAACGCAATGGCGCCTGCTGACGTTGCTTCAATCATCGTTGATGAAGATGCACACTCAATGGACATCGCTGTAGAAGCAGATAACCTAGCACAGGCTATCGGTCGTAACGGTCAGAACGTTCGTCTTGCTTCTCAACTGACTGGTTGGGAATTGAATGTTATGACTGTTGCTGATCTTCAGAAGAAACACGCTGAAGAATCACAAGCGTCTATCGACAACTTCATGAAATACCTTGATATTGAAGAGGATTTCGCACAACTACTTGTTGAAGAAGGTTTCTCAACATTAGAAGAAGTTGCATACGTTCCGGTTAACGAATTGCTTGAAATCGATGGTCTGAACGAAGAGCTTATTGAAGAGCTACGTGGTCGTGCGAAAGACGCGCTAACCACAATTGCGTTAGCGCAAGAAGAATCCTTTGAAGGTCTTGAGCCTGCTGAAGACCTGCTTGGTCTTGAAGGCCTAGAACGTGAAATGGCATTCAAATTGGCAGCGAAAGGTGTTGCAACACTTGAAGATCTAGCTGACCAAGGCATTGACGATTTAGAAGGTATTGAAGGCCTGACCGAAGAGCGTGCAGGTGAGCTAATTATGGCCGCACGTAACATCTGTTGGTTCGGCGAAGAAGCATAATTTCAGCAAGGAGGAAGCGGCATGACACAATTAACAGTTAAAGCACTGAGTGATGAGATTGGTACTCCAGTCGACCGCTTGATTGAGCAACTTGCTGACGCTGGTATTAACAAGGCGAGCTCTGATAATGTTACTGATGATGAGAAGCAAAAGCTTCTCTCTCATCTGAAAAAAGAACACGGTGATAAATCTGGTGATTCAGAGCCGACTCGCCTTACGCTACAGCGTAAGACTCGTAGTACACTTAGTGTAAACGCGGGTGGTGGTAAGAGTAAGAATGTTCAGGTTGAGGTGCGCAAGAAACGTACGTACGTGAAGCGCAGCACAATTGAAGATGAAGCGAAACGTGAAGCTGAAGAAGCAGCACAACGTGAAGCAGAAGAAACAGCAACACGCGCAGCTGAAGAAGCAGCAAAGCGTGAAGCTGAAGAAGCTGTAAAACGTGAAGCTGAAGAAGCAGCACAACGTGAAGCTGAAGAGAAAGCGAAACGTGAAGCTGAAGAAATGGTGAAACGTGACGTAGATACGAAAGCACAACGTGACGCTGAAGAAAAAGCGAAACGTGACGCTGAAGATAAAATTAAGCAAGAAGCAGCGCGAAAAGAGGCCGACGAGCTTAAACGTCGTCAGGAAGAAGAAGCTAAGCGTAAGGCTGAAGAGGAAAGTCAGCGCAAGCTCGAAGAGGCTCGCGAATTGGCTGAGAAAAATAAAGAGCGTTGGTCTGCTGCAGAAGAGAAAAAGGGTGATATGGAAGATACAGATTACCATGTAACGACTTCACGATACGCACGTGAAGCCGAAGATGAAGCAGATCGCAGAGAAGAAGCTGGTCGTCGTAATAAGAAGAAGACAAAACCTTCTCAAAAGGATGATCAGGCACGTAATGGTGTTCGCGCCCAGCGTGGCGGAAAAGGCGGTCGTAAAGGCAAACTAGCTAAGCCAACATCAATGCAGCACGGCTTTGATAAGTCTGCGACAGTTGCTAAGCAAGATGTTGTGATTGGTGAAACGATCGTTCTATCTGAACTTGCTAACAAAATGTCTGTGAAAGCGACAGAAGTTATCAAAGTGATGATGAAGATGGGCGCAATGGCGACTATCAACCAAGTGATTGATCAAGAAACTGCACAGCTTGTGGCTGAAGAAATGGGTCACAAAGTTGTTCTTCGTAAAGAGAATGAACTAGAAGAAGCGGTACTGTCAGATCGTGATACAAACGCAGAAGCACTTCCTCGTGCTCCTGTTGTTACTATCATGGGTCACGTTGACCACGGTAAAACTTCAACACTGGACTACATTCGTCGCACACACGTTGCGTCAGGCGAAGCTGGTGGTATTACACAGCACATCGGTGCATACCACGTAGAAACTGAGAACGGCATGATCACGTTCCTTGATACTCCGGGACACGCAGCGTTTACTGCTATGCGTGCACGTGGTGCTCAAGCGACAGATATCGTTGTTCTTGTTGTTGCTGCAGATGATGGTGTAATGCCACAAACAGTTGAAGCTATCCAGCACGCGAAAGCGGCGGGCGTACCTTTGATTGTTGCTGTAAACAAGATCGATAAAGAAGATGCAAACCCAGATAACGTTAAGAACGAGCTAGCTCAGTACGACGTTATTCCTGAAGAGTGGGGCGGTGAGAACATGTTTGTTCACATCTCTGCAAAACAGGGTACAAACATCGACGGTCTACTAGAAGCAATCCTTCTACAATCTGAAGTTCTAGAACTTACAGCAGTTAAAGAAGGCATGGCATCTGGTGTTGTAGTTGAATCTCGCCTTGATAAAGGTCGTGGTCCAGTTGCTACCGTACTTGTTCAGTCTGGTACACTTCGTAAAGGTGATATCGTTCTTTGTGGTCAGGAATACGGCCGCGTTCGTGCGATGCGTGATGAAGTAGGTCAGGAGATCACAGAAGCAGGTCCATCAATTCCTGTAGAGATTCTAGGTCTTTCTGGTGTGCCATCTTCAGGTGACGAAGCAACAGTAGTACGTGATGAGCGTAAAGCTCGCGAAGTTGCAAACTACCGTGCAGGCAAGTTCCGTGAAGTGAAACTTGCTCGTCAGCAGAAATCTAAACTAGAGAACATGTTCTCTAACATGACTGCTGGTGAAGTTGCTGAACTGAACGTAGTTCTTAAAGCAGACGTACAAGGTTCTGTGGAAGCTATCGCTGACTCACTAGTGAAACTATCTACTGACGAAGTGAAAGTAAACATCGTTGGTTCTGGTGTTGGTGGTATTACTGAAACTGATGCAGTACTTGCAGAAGCTTCAAACGCGATCATTCTTGGCTTTAACGTACGTGCTGATGCTTCTGCTCGTCGTGCTATTGAAGCAGCAAGTGTTGATCTACGTTACTACTCAATCATCTACCAGCTAATCGATGAAGTTAAACAGGCGATGAGCGGTATGCTTGCTCCAGAATTCAAGCAAGAAATCATTGGTCTTGCTGAAGTTCGTGACGTATTTAAGTCTCCGAAACTGGGTGCAATCGCTGGTTGTATGGTTACTGAAGGTCTGATTAAGCGTAACAATCCAATCCGTGTTCTACGTGATAACGTTGTTATTTACGAAGGTGAGCTAGAATCACTACGTCGCTTTAAAGATGACGTTCAAGAAGTTAAGAATGGCTACGAGTGTGGTATCGGCGTTAAGAACTACAATGATGTTCGCGTTGGTGACCAAATCGAAGTATTCGAAATCGTTGAGATTCAACGTACTCTAGACTAATTGACTAAAATTACACCTATTATCTTGGATAGAACAGTCTTTGATAGATAAGTAGTAATTGGTTGTTGAATACACCATGGGGGGCTGGCTTTGACCAACCCCCCATTCTTTCTATATAAGAGAAAAGATATGTCAAAAGAATTTAGCCGCACGCAGCGTGTTTCACAGCAGCTGCAAAAAGAACTTGCCATGATTCTTCAGCGTGAAGTTCGTGATTCACGTCTGGGAATGGTTACTATCTCAGATGTAGAAGTATCTCGCGATCTGGCTTACGCAAAAGTATTCGTTACTTTTCTATGTGTGGGTGAGCAGACGCCTGAATCTTGTCTGGCAGCACTTCGTGAACACGAAGTTCACATCCGTATGATGTTAGGCAAGCGTATTCGTCTTCGTCTGACTCCAGAAATCCGTTTCTACTACGACAACACACTCGTAGAAGGTATGCGTATGTCTAATCTGGTTACTGAAGTCGTTAACTCAGACAAGCAAAAGCAAAAAAACTCTGGCCGTGAGGACGAGGAATAATGGCTCGTCGTCGTAAAGGTCGTCCAATTAACGGTGTTATCTTGTTGGATAAACCAACAGGTATTTCTTCCAATGACGCGCTGCAAAAAGTAAAGCGAATCTACTTTGCTGAAAAAGCGGGTCACACTGGTGCTTTGGATCCTCTAGCGACGGGCATGTTGCCGATCTGTTTGGGTGAGGCGACCAAGTTTTCTCAGTTCCTATTGGATTCAGACAAGCGTTACCGAGTGATTGCGAAACTGGGTGAGCGTACAAATACATCAGACTCTGATGGTGAAGTCGTCGAAACTCGTCCGGTTGATGTAGATCTTGAGAAGCTAGAAGCGTGCATTGAAAAATTCCGAGGTGAATCGGATCAAGTACCTTCTATGTTCTCTGCGCTTAAATACCAAGGTAAACCGTTGTACGAGTATGCGCGTAAGGGAATCGAAGTTCCGCGCGAATCTCGTAAAATTACGGTCTACGAAATCATTCTTCATCGATTTGAAGGTGACGAAGTAGAGATGGAAGTACACTGCTCGAAAGGTACTTACATTCGCACTATCGTTGATGATCTTGGGGAAATGCTAGGCTGTGGTGCTCACGTCACTATGCTGCGTCGTACAGGCGTTGCTAAATACCCATATGAAAAGATGGTGACACTTGAGCAACTTAACGAGTTACTAGAGCAAGCGCATCGTCAAGAACTCGCTCCACGTGAACTTTTGGACCCGCTGCTTATGCCAATGGACACGGCTGTAGAAGACTTACCAGAAGTGAACTTGATACCAGAGCTTGCTGACATGGTTCAACATGGCCAGCCTGTTCAAGTGAGTGGTTCTCCTACAGAAGGCTCTCTTCGCCTTACCATGGGAGAAGAGCGCTTATTTATCGGCGTTGGCGAGATGAACAACGACGGAAAAATCGCGCCAAAACGTTTAGTCGTTTTTCGCGACGAAGAGTAACCTCTGTGAAGTTTGAAAAATACCGGCTTTTAAGTCGGTATTTTTATATTGCGCGAGTAAGGAAACTTCCTTATAATTCGCGCTCCTCGTGTCGGCTGAATCAGAGATTGGCTGGCACAAATATTAACTTACTCTTATTAGGAGAGAATTATGTCTCTGAATGCAGAAACTAAAGCAGCAATCGTTGCAGAATACGCACAAGGCGAAGGCGACACTGGTTCACCAGAAGTTCAAGTAGCTCTACTTACAGCTTCTATCAACCACCTACAAGGTCACTTCAAAGCTCACAAAGGCGATCACCACAGCCGTCGAGGTCTTCTACGTATGGTTTCTCGTCGTCGTAAGCTTCTAGATTACCTAAAAGGTAAAAACCTAGATCGTTACCAAGACCTAATCAAGCGTCTAGGCCTACGTCGCTAATCAGCGACTGCATAGCAGTTTGTCAAAAAAGGGGCTTTATGCCCCTTTTTTGTTGCCCGTTACTTATTTTGACTGCTATAGCTTAGCCAAATCATCCTTAAGCCGTTATAATACTGGCGGCTTAATCTTTTGATACTGTTCTAGATAAGTGCAGGTCACGGCTTAAGCCGGTATATCTAAGTTTCAATTAGCTCATTGCATTACAGTCAACCTCGTCGACCAAAAGGTCGCGGCTATTAAAAGGAAATTTGTTTGAATTTCTTTTTACTAGTCGCGATTCGTAATGCCTTGAGTGTTTATTAACACACCTAAGTGGCTGTTTATCAGTACACTTAGAAACAAGGAATAACAATGTTCGAAAAACCAGTTGTTAAAACGTTCCAGTATGGTAACCACACGGTTACTCTAGAAACTGGCGTTATCGCACGTCAAGCTACAGCAGCAGTAATGGTTACTATGGACGATACAGCAGTATTCGTTTCTGTAGTTGGTAAAAAAGAAGCGGTAGCAGGTCAAGACTTCTTCCCTCTTACCGTTAACTACCAAGAGCGTACTTACGCAGCAGGTAAAATTCCTGGTGGTTTCTTTAAGCGTGAAGGCCGTCCATCTGAAGGTGAAACGCTAACAGCTCGTCTAATCGACCGCCCAATCCGTCCTCTATTCCCAGACGGTTTCACTAATGAAGTTCAAGTTATCGCTACTGTTGTATCTGTAAACCCAGATGTTCAACCAGATATCCCAACAATGATTGGTACGTCTGCAGCACTTGCTATCTCTGGTATCCCGTTCAACGGTCCTATCGGTGCAGCACGTGTTGGTCACATTGATGGTCAACTAGTACTTAACCCAAGTGAGAAAGAACTAGGTGCGTCTCGTCTAGACCTTGTGGTAGCAGGTACAGAATCAGCAGTACTAATGGTTGAGTCAGAAGCAGACAACCTAACTGAAGAAGAAATGCTAGCAGCGGTTGTATTCGGCCACGATCAGCAACAAGTTGTTATCAACGCAATCAACGAGTTCAAAGCTGAAGTTGCAACTCCAGCTTGGGATTGGGTTGCACCTGAAGCAAACACAGCGCTTAACGATAAGATTGCTGTACTAGCAGAAGCTAAGCTTGTTGAGGCTTACCAAATCACTGAGAAGATGGCTCGTTACGACCGTATCCATGAGATTGCGGCACAAGTAAACGAAGCACTACTTGCTGAAGATCCAGAAGCTGACACTAAAGAAATTCACACTATCTTCCATGATTTAGAGAAGACTGTGGTACGTCGTAGTATCATCGCGGGTAACCCACGTATCGACGGTCGTGAGAAAGACATGGTTCGTGCGCTAGACGTACGTACAGGTGTTCTTCCACGTACACACGGATCTGCGCTATTCACTCGTGGTGAAACTCAGGCTCTAGTGACTGCGACTCTAGGTACTCAACGTGATGCGCAAATCATCGATGAGCTAACTGGTGAGCGTAAAGATCACTTCCTACTACACTACAACTTCCCTCCATACTGTGTGGGTGAGACTGGTTTCGTAGGTTCTCCTAAGCGTCGTGAAATCGGTCACGGTAAGCTAGCGAAACGTGGTATTGCAGCAGTAATGCCTTCTATTGATGAGTTCCCATACACAGTACGTGTTGTATCGGAAATCACTGAATCTAACGGTTCATCTTCAATGGCTTCTGTATGTGGTACATCTCTAGCACTTATGGATGCTGGTGTGCCAATCAAAGCATCTGTTGCGGGTATCGCGATGGGTCTTGTTAAAGAAGGCGATGACTTCGTTGTTCTTTCTGACATCCTTGGTGATGAAGACCACCTAGGTGATATGGACTTTAAAGTAGCAGGTACTAGCACTGGTGTTACTGCTCTTCAAATGGACATCAAGATCGAAGGTATCACGAAAGAGATCATGCAAATTGCGCTTAACCAAGCACAAGGTGCGCGTAAGCACATCCTATCTGTAATGGATGAAGCAATTTCTGGTGCTCGTGACGATATCTCTGAGTTTGCTCCTCGCATTCACACAATGAAGATCAGCGCAGAGAAGATCAAAGACGTTATCGGTAAAGGTGGTGCAGTTATCCGTGCTCTAACGGAAGAAACTGGCACAACAATCGAAATCGAAGACGACGGTACTATCAAGATTGCAGCAACTGAAGGTGCGGCAGCGAAAGAAGCGATCCGTCGTATTGAAGAGATCACTGCTGAAGTTGAAGTAGGCCGTATCTACACTGGTAAAGTTGCACGTCTAGCAGACTTTGGTGCGTTCGTAACTGTACTTCCTGGTAAAGATGGTCTTGTGCACATTTCTCAAATTGCTGAAAAGCGTGTTGAGAAAGTGTCTGATTACCTGACTGAAGGTCAAGAAGTTCAAGTTAAAGTTCTTGAAATCGACCGTCAGGGCCGTGTACGTCTGAGCATGAAAGAAGCGGTAGAAAAGCCAGCTGAAGAAGCAGCGGCTGAAGCACCTGCAGCTAAAGACGAGTAATCTACAGATAGCCTTTCGGTCTTTTAATAGCTTAAGAGACTGAAAGCATGCTATAAAGGGGAGCATTTTTGCTCCCTTTTTTTTGGTCTGTTTCGAGAAGCTTAGCCTCACATGAGGCTATATGACCTATGGTGCATAAGAGAAGCAGGCCCGGAGCGGTCCCAACAGGAGTATCAATTAGTGAAATGGTTTCAAACCGCAAGTTTATGTGTTGCTATCGTGCTGACTGGTTGTGCAAATATTTCTCAGCAACCAGAACAGAAGTTGGCTTATCCGCCAATGGCTGTTCCTCTGCAACCTAGTGTGCAGCAGGAAGTTCAAATTGCGCGTTTATCACAGCTCTTACAACGACCTGATCTCAGTGATGAAGTTCGTGCAAAAATGCATTTCGAGCGTGGCAATTACTATGACAGTGTGGGTTTGCGTGATCTTGCTCGTTTGGATTTCAACCAATCTTTACAGTTGAACCCTGCTCAACCAGATATCTTCAATTTGTTGGGCGTTTATTTTACTCAGGTTGGGGAGTTTGACGCTGCTTATGAAGCCTTTGACTCGACCTTAGAACTTGCTCCAGATAACACCTACGCTGAACGCAACCGTGCGATTGCGTTGTACTATGGTGGCCGTATCGATCTTGCGCTGGAAGATATGACCAAGCACTACGAAGAGATGCCGAGCGATCCATTCCGAGCGTTGTGGTTGTATATTATTGAAGCCGATCAGGATCCAGAAAAAGCGAAAGCGAATCTCAAGAAACACTATCAACGCGATCGCAGCGAAGAGTGGGGCTGGGTTTTGGTCGCGATTATGCTGCGCGATGTTTCAGACGATAAGGCTCTGAAAGTCATAATGGATGGTACGAGAGAGAACTACCGACTCGCTGAGCGATTAACCGAAACCTACTTTTATTTAGGTAAACGTCATCAGCTTGAGGGCGATTTTGCGAGCGCGATATCACTCTACAAACTAGCGATATCCCTCAATGTCTATGATTACGTGGAACATCGATACTCATTTCTGGAATTAGCCCAGATTTATGAGCAGCTTCAGCAAGATAGGATGGCTAAGTTAAAAGCCGCAGAGCAATAGAAAAATAGTTTAAAGCCGCTTACTGAGCGGCTTTTTGATAGGCAGGGTATTTTTTACTTTGTCGCTCACTATCAAAATCTAATCATATTCGCAGGTTAGTTAGCTTGAAGTTAGAACTCTTCGTTAACGTCAGTTCATGCTACGTTCACACGGCATTTTTCTGCGTAAATACAAATAACCTCATGACAAAATTTGATTTTCAGTTAAACGAGTTAGCGGTGCTAACTGTAGGTGGTAGTTATGCAAGGCTCGATTTATAAACAATTTTGGAAATATACCATTCCAACCGTCGCCGCAATGTTGGTGAACGGTTTGTATCAAGTGATTGATGGCATTTTTATTGGTCGTTATGTCGGTGCCGAAGGATTAGCAGGTATCAATGTGGCTTGGCCGGTCATCGGCTCTATTCTCGGAATTGGCATGATGGTTGGGGTTGGAACCGGAGCGCTCGTGTCTATCAAGCGGGGCGAGCAAGATCAGGAAGGCGCCAAGCGGATTTTGACTACTGGGCTGCTATTGTTAGTTGCCTTGATGCCACTAGTTGCAACAACGTTGTTCTACTTTTCAGATGTGTTTATTCACTTGCAGGGAGCGGAAGGCAGGGTGTATGAGCTTGGCCTTCAGTATTTACACATACTTATTGTTTCATGCATTTTCACGCTTGGCTCAATAGCGATGCCTTTTTTATTACGTAATGACGACAGTCCTAATTTAGCTACGATGCTAATGGTGACAGGCGCTATCACCAATATTGTGTTGGATTATGTTTTTATTGCCTGGCTTGACTGGGAATTAACAGGGGCGGCGATTGCGACCGCGACGGCGCAAATGGTCGTGACCGTGCTGGGAATCTACTATTTCTTTACATCAAAGGCCAAACTGCGTTTAAGCTTGAGCGACGTAAAAGTTCAGTTGGACATTGTGCCTAAGATTGTGAAGATTGGTGGTTCGAGTTTCTTTATGTACGCTTATGGCTCTACGATGGTTGCGCTACATAACTCGTTGTTTGCCCAATATGGCAGCGCACTATTAATCGGTGCCTATGCGATCTTAGGGTATATCGTAACTGTCTATTTCTTGGTTGCTGAGGGCATAGCCAACGGTATGCAACCATTAGTGAGTTACGCTCACGGAGCGCGCAAGCCGGAAAATATTCGTAAGTTACTTAAAATAGCTATGGGAACTGCGGTGCTTGGTGGTGTCGCCTTTGTTGTCTTGATGAATATTTTTGCTTACGAGTTGGTATCGGTGTTCAACAGCACAGATCAACAACTGATTGAGAACGCAGTATTGGGCATCAGACTTCATATGTTTGCGCTGTTTCTAGATGGATTTTTGATGGTTTCTGCCGCTTATTATCAATCGATGAACAAAGGTAGTAAGGCGATGTTTATCACGGTTGGCAATATGATGGTTCAGCTTCCATTTCTGTTCATCATGCCCAAAATATTTGGCATGGTTGGTATTTGGATCGCCTTCCCACTGTCTAACATAGCGTTAAGTTTAGTGGTGATGACCATGTTATGGCGTGACGTTAAGAAATTGCTCCGAGAGGGCTCAGTTGAACCAACCTTACAAGCTTCTTAACATTGATAGAGTCGTACAAAAAGCGAGGCGTTAACCTCGCTTTTTTACATCCAGAGCTAGATATTTTTAACATCGAGACCAGCAAGTTGGTGCCAGTAACCATTACATTGACGGTTTTCGAGCTTCTGAGGCTTTTCGCCTTTTTCATTGGCACGGAACTGTTCAAGCTCAGAAAAGGTACTGATGCCAAGTGGACTCAGACGCACCACATCCACCAGTCCTCGCATACTCGGCAAGTCATTGATTAAGTTGTAGCAGTAACCAGATTGAGTTTGGATTCCATTGAGGTTGAACACTTCTTGTCCCTCCTGGCTGCTTACCTGAATGCCGGTTGGGTATTTAATACAGCAGGTTTCACAATCGTCTTTAGCACGGTTTTCGGCACGAGCAGTAAAGCAGCGTGCAGAGTAGGCTAACGGCAGGTAACCATGGCTGAACACTTCTACTTCAAATTTATTGCGAATACCAAGCTCCTCGCACTGCGCCAATGTACCACTTAGCCAATCACGTGATAGTTCTACCGGCATACACCAGCGAGTCATGCCTTGCTTGAGAAACAGATTCAGGGTGTGCGCGTTGTAGGTATTGATAGCTGGGCCAACGACAAAAGGCACTTTATGCTCAGAGGCGAGCTGAACCGCAGAGACATCATTGGCCTCGATAGCAAAGTCACCATTGTCGATATACTTCTTCATGATGTTAACTTCACTTGGCGCTTCTAGCAGAGCCATGGTCGATAGCACTACTTGTTTGCCTGCTGATGACAACTCTTTCGCAATGTCAAACCAGTGAGCAGGTTTCATTTCTCGGCGTTTTGAACAGACGGTTTCGCCTAAGTAGATGATGTCGGCTGCACTCTCTTTTGCTTGTTGGTAGAACGCTTCGACGTCTTGTTTTGGCCAGAAGTACAGTAATGGACCAAGTGCGTATTTCATTGAATTATCCATCTAAACCTCTATTGCCATTGGCGGTGATAAGCACCTAACGTGGTTTGTGTGCCTTCAGATACGTTGGCCAGTGCCGCTTCCCACGCTGCTTCTACATGATAAGCCTCAGGATTTGCTTGGTAGCGATCAATCGCGGCACGCCATGTGCGAGTCACTTGCTCCACATAGGCGGGACTGCGCTGACGACCTTCAATTTTTACCGATGCAACGTTAGCGGCAAAAAGTTCAGGAAGCATAGAAAGGGTATTCAGACTGGTTGGTTCTTCCAGTGCGTGATAGCGTTTTTTCTCACCTTCGATCTCAGCCTCGAAACGGCCTTTGCATAAGGTTGGGTAACCCGCATTTTCACCTGCGCTGTAACGATCAATCAGAATGTTGTTGAGTCGTGATTCTAAACCTTGCTCGGTCTCTTGCCAGCGTACGTATTTAGCCGGAGAGCAAGCGCCAACGGTATTTGGCGATTCACCTGTCATGTAAGACGATAAATAACAGCGACCTTCGGACATGATGCATAAACTCCCAAAGGCAAACACCTCCAGCTCTACATCGCTGGTGACATTACGAGATAACTGTTTTACCTGATGAATAGACAACACACGTGGAAGTACTACTCGTTTTACGTTGAAGTTTTGCTTATAAAACTCGATAGCCGCAACGTTGGTTGCTGACGCTTGTACCGATAAATGAAGTTCTAATTCCGGGTATTTTCGAGACGCGTATTCCAGTACTGCAATATCAGCGACGATCAGAGCATCCACACCTAAAGCTGCCGCGTTGTCGACCGCATTAGTCCAGCGTTCAAATCCGTTAGGGTGGGCAAACGTGTTGAGTGCAACGTGGATCTTTTTGTTGTGGTCATGAACGTACTGCACCGCTTTATCTAGTTTTTTACCGTGAAAGTTCAAGCCAGCAAAGTGACGAGCGTTTGTATCGTCTTTGAAGCCGATGTATACGGCGTCTGCACCGCAATCAATAGCGGTTTTTAACGCAGGCAGGTTACCCGCAGGACACAAGAGTTCCATATGCTCACAATCATTGAGAATAAAAAGGTGTTCGCATTTTATGAAGAATTATTAATAGCTAATTTGACCTAAGTTAGGTTTAGCTCAATAAACTTAATATTTACCCCTTGAGAGTAAGGACTTAGTTCTTATGTCGGCGGTTTTGTACAAAGAGTTCTTCGATTTCCTGTTTAGGCTGAGGTCGATAAAAATGAAACCCCTGAATCGAGTTACATTGCAGATTAGAAAGCAATGTGGCTTGCTGATGGGTTTCTACCCCTTCAGCGACGACGGATAAATCGAGTGATTTACCCAGATTGATGATGTTTTCAATCACAGTAACTTGCTTCGGTAAGGCATCGATATCATTAATAAAAGCCCGGTCAATTTTGAGCTCATCGATAGGGAAGCGAGCCAAATAAGACAGCGAAGAGTAGCCAGTTCCGAAGTCATCGATAGACAGGGCAAAGCCAAGTTTCTTGATGGCGTTGAGCATTTGCAGTGTATGATCACTGTCGCTCATAACAGCGGTTTCAGTGAGCTCAAAAGTAATGCAGCCAGGATCGAGATCGGTAGTGCGCAGTAACTTCTCCATGAAGTCGATAAGCAGCGGATTACCAAACTGTTCTGGAGACAAGTTGATCGCCACACGACCCGGTAAAATGCCTTGCTGTTTCCAGCGTTTGACGGTGTTAAATACATCGCGCATTACCACACGACCCAAGTGTTCAATTAATCCCGCGCGCTCCGCTACGGGAATGAATGCCCCCGGGCTGATGTAACCTTCGACCGGATGTTTCCAGCGAACCAAGGCTTCCGCACCGTTGATACTGAAATCGCGAGCGTTCACTTTTGGCTGATACCAGACTTCCAAGCCATTTTGCTGCAGTGCTTTTTGCAATTCGATTTCCAGCCACAAACGCATGCGTGCTTCTTTATTCATCTGGTCATTAAACTTGATGAGACGATTACGTCCGCGATCTTTCGCTTCATACATCGCGGTATCGGCGTTTTGCAGCAAAATTCTGGCATCGTTACCGTCTTCAGGATAACGAACACTCCCAATTGAGCACGCAAGACGCTTGCTAAAATGGTGCAAATCAAAAGGTTGGTTGATCAATGAGATAATGCGGTCTGAAAGAATTTCGGCCATGCGAGAGTTTTCAGGTTCAGGTAGCAGAATTCCGAACTCATCACTGCCAAGATGGCCAATGATTGCCTGACTCGGGAGCAGGCGTTTTAGGCGAGTCGCGACCTCTTGGATCACTTTGTCACCAATGTGGTGACCCAGTGAGTCATTGATGTTTTTGAAGTTATCTATATCCAGATAAAAAAGCAGTAATGGTGTCTGGCTTTTGAGCAGTTGTTCCAGACGCATAGTAAAACCAAAACGGTTGTAGAGTTTTGTCAGTGAATCAATGTGAGCGTCTTCATTGAACGCCGACGATAAGTTTTTAGGTGTATCGTCAGCATCTTGTATCAGAATGATTTGCGACGTGTTACCTAATATTGCCGTCGAGTCCGCGTGCAGTTGTACTTTGCGCTCAAATCCGCATCGCGCACTGGTTAAACAGACAAATGGTTTATCTGAAATCAGAGTATTTAAAGGGTGGCTAAAGACTCTCTTCGTGTTTTCATCAATGAACAAGCGACTGAGCTTTTCGCCAAGCAAATCGTGGGGGGAGTTTAGCCCCAACAGTCTTGCAGATGCCGGGTTGGCTGAGATGATGATGTCATCTTCGATGAGTAACAAACCATCGGGTAAAAGCTGCGTGAGCTTGGCAAATTTACTTTCTGACTCTTCTAGTGAACGGACAAGAATTTGTTTTTCGGACGTATCAACAGCATGAAAAATCACGCATTTTACGTCACTTCCTTCATAGACTGGCGACAAGCTGAAATGCAGGCTGGTTTCTAGATCGGTTTCATCCAGGGTTATTTCCGCTTCAATATGTGCGCCGTCAAAAGCACGTTGATAATAAGGCGCGAGTTTCTTGTAAAACTCTTCTCCCAGCACATGTTTATCGGTTAACCCAATGAGTTCTTCATTACTTAAGCCAGCGATATCACAATAGCGGTCACTCACCATTCGATAACTGTGTTTTTTATCAAGAATGGAAAAGAAGAAGGGGCTGTTTGAGGTTAGCGTGGCAAACCAATGTTGTAATTGTTGGGAAGGCATGAGGTTCTTACCGATCTCCGATGAGCCAGATAATTCATCCGTTTTTTAAACGCGCGAGTCGAGTAAGTTAGCCTCGGTGGTTTCAAGTTTGTATTGTGCGCAACTAAGTCTTTGACTTAATTGGCTACTTGAAATCAACTGAATATATGCGCTTGATAACTATAACTTTGAAAATACGGCAATTAAAGCGTTTATCTCTCTGTTGGCTTCAATAATTCACGTAAGTTCAAAAAACGATACATTAATGGAGAATAAACCGCCATATGAAAACAAACTGTTTATTGATACATAACAGGTATGAGACACACGCATTTGCGTAATATGACCGTTCTGATGATAAAGTAACGGATAATGAACGTGTTAAACAAGATTCGCAGTCAACTAGTCAAGAACGCAGCCAACATCTTGCGTTCTCCAGTCCAGTTATTACCACAAACGGTTCAGAAAAAAGCCTTGCTTGAAGGGCTTAAAATGGTATTTAAAGAGGCCTTGGAAGATGGCGACTTTGAATTTTTGGAAGATAAGTGGTTAAAAGTTGCGATTAAAGACTTGAACTTAGCATGGTATATCAGCTATCAAGATGAAATATTAGTCGTAGCTGAAAAAGCAGTTCAGGAAGATGTGAGTTTTAGTGGTAATCTAAACGACCTAGTACTGATTGCTGGTCGTAAAGAAGACCCTGACACGCTGTTCTTCCAACGTCGCCTTTCTATAGAAGGTGACACTGAGCTTGGCTTAGAAGTGAAAAACCTGATGGACAGTGTCGACTTAGAGCAGCTACCAAAAGCAATGCAAGTAGCGCTGAACCAACTGGCTGACTTTGTCCAAAAAGGGGTTCAAGAGCCTGCACAACAACCCGGAGTAGCGAATGCTTATTCGAACTGAAGCCCCTGCGGACATTCTTACTATTGACCGCTTATTGAAACACGCATTTCCAACGGATGCAGAAGCCAATTTGGTAATGCGTTTACGTGAGAACGGCAAGCTTACCTTGTCGCTGGTGGCGTGTACGGATGAAGGCGAGGTAATTGGTCATGCTTTGTTTAGTCCAGTTACATTAAATGGTGAAGATTTGTTATGGCAAGGGCTTGCACCATTGGCTGTTCATGAGGATTATCGCCGTCAAGGTATCGGTGCCGAATTGATTAAAGAAGGCTTCGAAACCTTACGCGTTTTTGGTTATCCAGTGTGTGTCGTCCTTGGGGATTCAGACTACTATGCCCGTCAAGGTTTTAAAGCCAGCGAAGAGATGGGATTTGAATGCGCTTGGGAAGTGCCAGATGGTGCATTTCGAGTTGCAGAGTTAGTCGAAGGCCAATGCGCAGGACTTTCTGGACGTATTGAGTATTCACCAGAGTTCTCAGAGTTATAAGCAATAAAGCAGCCAGTTTACATGAGCTGGCTGTATTCTCGTTCCATCAAACATTAAAGTGAATAGATTTTTCTCTTACTTTCGATTCCCAACTCTTATCACTATCCTTCCTAACTTTCTCAGACCACTTCTTATAGACTCAAATAATCGAGGTTATTGGGTATCGCTACCATTATTTGATAGTATTGCCTGGTTCAAACAGGTGACGAAAAATGTCGATTAACGAGAAACAGTATTTACATGAGATGGGGATCAGCACTTGGGAGTTGATTCATCCAGATAGATTAGCCGGCTATCATTCGCCAAAGATTGATTTGTCAAGTGCTTGCAAGCTTCTGTTGGTTTCCCCTGAGTGCCCGACGAACGAGTCTGTGATTCTGTTCGAGAAAATACTGAAGAGTATGAAGTTGACGCTCGACCAGTCCATGCATCTTGAACCAGAACGCTTATCTCAATTAGGGGAGCATCAGCTGGAGTGGGTGTGGTTTGCAGGTAGTGAAGCGAAAGCATGTGAAAACACCAAGCAACTGATTTCTCCGTTGCTGCAAGAAATAGATGGTAATAATGAACAAAAACGCGCGCTTTGGCAGCAAATTTGTTCTTACTCGTAACGCTGGTAATCATCTCAGTTTGGGCGTGTAAATAAGACATGTCCCGAGCTTGGTTTTAATAGGTTAGATCATGACGATTGAAATTATCCCAATGCGTGTTGAGCATATGGATCAAGTTTGGCAAATTGAGCAGCAAGCTCATTCTCACCCGTGGGCTGAGTCGTTAATCCGTGACTTATCAAGTCGAGGGGCTTGTCATCATGTGATGCTAGAAGGAGAAGTGGTTCTCGGCTATTTCTATGCGCAGAATATTGTCGGAGAAGTGACCTTGCTGAATATTGCGATTGCTCCTTCACAGCAAGGTAAAGGCCATGGACAAAAGCTATTGGATGCGTTTTTGGATCATTGTGAGCAAGTAAAAGCAGAAAGTGCTTGGCTTGAAGTCAGAGAAAGCAATCACGCCGCCATTCATATCTATGAGCAAGCGGGGTTCAATGAACTGGATCGCCGCTATAATTATTACCCTGCGAAAACAGGGAATGGTAAAGAAGATGCGATCATCATGAGTTATATCTTCTTTAATTAGCCATTACTCACTTCTCAAGGAAGTTGCCCCTAAAGCGATCTGTTGCCCCTAAAGCAATAATGAGCGAGAATACCGCGCAATATTGAATCTACAAAAAGCGTGTTTGCTCTTTAGCAAGCATTCAGACATCAAAGAAGACCAGTTTCATGTCAAATACACCTTTTCTAGGCGAAGTTTCTAAACGTAGAACGTTCGCTATTATTTCTCACCCGGATGCGGGTAAAACGACCATTACCGAAAAAGTACTTTTATTCGGAAACGCGATCCAAAAAGCAGGTACCGTTAAAGGTCGTGGTAATGCACAGCATGCAAAATCTGACTGGATGGAAATGGAAAAGGAACGTGGTATCTCGGTCACCACTTCTGTGATGCAGTTCCCATACAACAACTGTCTGGTAAACCTGCTGGATACTCCGGGACACGAAGACTTCTCTGAAGATACGTACCGTACACTAACAGCGGTAGACTCGTGTTTGATGGTTATCGACGCGGCGAAAGGTGTCGAGGATCGTACCCGTAAGCTGATGGAAGTAACGCGTCTTCGTGATACTCCAATCGTAACGTTTATGAACAAACTTGACCGTGACGTTCGTGATCCGATGGAAGTCTTAGACGAAGTAGAAAACGAATTGGGTATGATGTGCTCACCGATTACCTGGCCAATCGGCTGTGGTAAAGAGTTTAAAGGTGTGTACCACATCCACCGTGACGAGACGGTTCTGTATGAATCAGGTCATGGTCATGAGATTCAGGAAGTTCGTATCATCAAAGGTCTGGACAACCCAGAGCTGGATGAAAAAGTTGGTTCTGGTCTGGCTGAAAGCGTACGAGAAGAACTAGAACTGGTTATGGGTGCTTGCCCTGAGTTCGATTTGGATCTTTTCCTGACTGGTGAACTCACTCCGGTTTACTTCGGTACGGCACTAGGCAACTTTGGTGTTGACCACATGCTGGACGGTTTGACTGAGTGGGCACCTGCACCAAAAACTCGTCAAGCGGTTGAGCGTGAGGTTGAAGCAACAGAAGATAAGTTCTCTGGCTTTGTCTTTAAGATCCAGGCAAACATGGATCCAAAACACCGTGACCGTATTGCATTTATGCGTATCGTATCTGGCTGTTATAGCCAAGGTATGAAGATGAACCACGTTCGTATTGGTAAGCAAGTCAGTATTTCTGATGCGGTAACCTTTATGGCGGGGGACCGTTCTCGTGCAGAACACGCTTATGCAGGTGACATCATTGGTCTGCATAACCACGGTACAATCCAGATTGGTGATACATTCACACAAGGCGAATCTCTAAAATTCTCTGGTATTCCGAACTTTGCTCCGGAACTGTTCCGTCGTATTCGTTTGAAAGATCCATTGAAGCAGAAACAGCTACTGAAAGGTTTGGTTCAGCTTTCTGAAGAAGGTGCGGTACAGGTATTCCGTCCAGTGCAAAACAACGACTTGATCGTTGGTGCGGTGGGGGTGCTTCAGTTTGACGTAGTTGTGGCTCGTCTGAAGTCTGAGTACAACGTAGAAGCAATTTACGAAGGCGTAAACGTTGCAACTGCTCGTTGGGTTGAGTGTGCTGACGCGAAGAAATTCGATGAGTTCCAACGTAAGAACCAGTCAAACCTAGCACTTGATGGTGGCGATAACCTAACCTATATTGCACCGACTATGGTTAACCTGAACCTTGCGAAAGAGCGTTTCCCTGATGTTGAGTTCCGCGCTACTCGTGAGCACTAATCGACATTAATTGAACGCCGCTGTATAGCGACTGGATTTTAAAACGCCCTTGGCTATAGACTTAGTCAAGGGCGTTTTTACATCGGTAAGAATGGTCAGATACAGATATTGATAGGTATTGATAAGAGGAAGAAAAATGAATTGGTTTAAACGAGGGCTCCAGCGCTACGACGACTGGTGTAAAGAGATGGGACTAACGCCAGATCAAAAACGCAGCTGTGTGCCTTATCGAAAGGATCCTGCACATCAAAGTGAGGAGCAAGGCTCTGCGCGTCAATCTGCAGAAAGTGATAAAAAGTCTCAAGATGAAACTCTTTGATACGCATTGCCACTTTGATTTTGACGTGTTTCAGAATGATTTTGAGCGCAATCAACAACTCGCAAAAGAGCAGGGTGTAAGCAGAATCTTAATCCCTTCTGTTGGCCCATCAAACTGGTCCCGCATTCAAACCTTAGCAAAGCAAAACTCCCACTTATATTACGCGTTAGGTTTTCATCCTTATTTTCTTGAAGAAAACTTTGAGCAATATCTGTCGCAACTCGAGCAATATTTATCTTTGGGTCACCCACAGTGTGTCGCAATAGGCGAGTGCGGTTTAGATTTTGCGATCAATATTCCTCTTCCCCTTCAAGAAAAAGCACTTGAGATACAGTTTGAGTTGGCCAGACGTTTTGACCTGCCGGTGATTCTGCATAGCAGAAAAGCGCACAATCGACTCATTCAAATGGTCAAAGCAGCGAAGTTGCCAAGAGGCGGTGTTTTGCATGCTTTTTCGGGCAGTTATCAGCAAGCGATGGAGTGGGTCAGATTAGGTTTTTTTATAGGTGTGGGTGGAACGATAACCTATCCGCGAGCCAACAAAACCCGCGATGCAATTCAAAAATTACCACTTGAAAACCTAGTTATTGAAACGGACGCGCCAGATATGCCTATACTTGGATATCAGGGGGAGCCAAATCACCCAGCAAAACTCATACATGTGTTCAATGAGCTTGTAGAACTGCGCTGCGGCGAAAAGCAATCGATTGCGTCTCAACTGTGGAAAAATAGCAATTTTGCCTTCTGTATCTGTGAATAGAATTCAAAGTTAGTGTTAAAAATAGAAAACGTTTTCCTTTTTAGTGTGAGGTGAATCACAAAGATTGGTGAATCAAATATGAATCTTATAGGAAAGTGTGAGGACGGCATTACTTTAATTCATTGTGCATGAGTATAATTGCCCCCGCTTTATAGCTCCATTTTGTTACACGCCAATAAATAACTTATAAGGAAGTCATAAACTATGAGCCTGTTTATGAGCCTAGTCGGTATGGTAGTGCTTCTTGCTATTGCATTTGCATTCTCATCTAACCGCAAAGCTATCAACTTTAGAACTGTGGGTGGTGCATTCGCTATCCAATTCGCATTAGGTGCATTTGTTCTTTACGTACCTTGGGGCCGTGATCTACTAAACGGTTTCTCTAGTGGTGTATCTAGCGTTATCAACTATGGTAACGACGGTTCATCATTCCTGTTCGGTGGTCTTGTTTCTAACAAGATGTTTGAAGTATTCGGTGGTGGTGGTTTCATCTTCGCATTCCGTGTTCTTCCTACACTGATCTTCTTCTCTGCTCTGATTTCAGTTCTGTACTACATTGGCGTTATGCAATGGGTTATCAAGATCCTTGGTGGCGCACTACAGAAAGCACTTGGCACTTCTCGTGCGGAATCAATGTCAGCAGCAGCTAACATTTTCGTAGGTCAAACTGAAGCACCTCTAGTCGTTCGTCCATTTGTTCCTAAAATGACTCAATCTGAGCTATTTGCGGTAATGTGTGGTGGTCTGGCTTCTGTTGCTGGTGGTGTACTAGCAGGTTACGCGTCAATGGGTGTACCGCTAGAATACCTAGTTGCGGCATCATTCATGGCAGCACCTGGTGGTCTACTTTTCGCTAAGATTCTTCACCCAGAGACTGATCAGCCTCACGAAAGTATCGAAGAAGCATTGG
The DNA here is from genome assembly GCF_052353105.1 of Vibrio sp. YIC-376. Lineage (NCBI taxonomy): Bacteria > Pseudomonadati > Pseudomonadota > Gammaproteobacteria > Vibrionales > Vibrionaceae > Vibrio > Vibrio sp. YIC-376. Next base: position 226,193 of record NZ_JBBWFK010000007.1, on the reverse strand, counting down.
AAGGCGGTGAAGACAAACCTGTTAACGTAATCGACGCAGCAGCGGGCGGTGCGGCTTCTGGTCTACAACTAGCACTAAACGTAGGTGCAATGCTAATCGCATTCGTAGGTCTGATTGCTCTTATCAACGGTATGCTAGGTGGCATCGGCGGTTGGTTCGGTATGCCTCAACTGACTCTAGAGCTAATTCTAGGTTACGCGTTCTCTCCACTAGCATTCCTAATCGGTGTTCCATGGGCTGAAGCAGTAACAGCTGGTTCATTCATCGGTCAGAAAATTGTAGTGAACGAATTCGTTGCTTACTTGAACTTCACGCCTTACATCGGTGAAAACGCTCAAGTAATCGCGGCAACTGGCGAAGTGATGTCTCAGAAGACAACGGCTATCATCTCATTTGCACTATGTGGTTTTGCGAACCTTTCTTCTATCGCGATCCTACTAGGTGGTCTGGGTGGTCTAGCGCCAAGCCGTCGTCCAGATATCGCTCGCATGGGTGTTAAAGCAGTACTTGCTGGTACGTTGTCTAACCTAATGGCAGCGACAATTGCAGGCTTCTGCTTAAGCCTTGCAGCAATGTAATTAGAATCGGATCTTAATATATAGACGCCGTATTAAATTATGCCCTGTAGCAAGAAATTGCTGCGGGGCTTTTTTCGTTTTCAGGGCTGAAAATTTTTTAGTGCGTCAAATGTAAGGAACTTGGCTGACGAACTAGAGAATAGAAATCTGGAAATTTTGAGATACAAACCGTTTGCGCTCTATTTGGTGCTACAGTTTTGCGATGAATATCTATAATGTAGACATCACAAGGTGAACACAACCTAATCGATGGGTAAATGAATTACCCTGAAATTTTAGATAACACCGCAATCATAGATTGTTGTGCCATAGGCCAAATTGGTACTGTGCGGTGACAAGGATAGCAATTGGCATAAGAAATTTTCGCTGACTATGCCGAGTCTTCATGGAACCAAGTCCGTTCATAAATAGACTACTGAGCCATTTTTACGCAACCTCGACTCACTGATTATAGTTAGAGGCATGATGTAAGGCAGAGTAGTGAATTTTTTGAATATTGATCGGAGATAGAAATGAGCGATTTAAAAGCAGCTGCACTACGTGCACTTAAACTTATGGATCTAACTACGCTGAATGATGATGACACTGATGCAAAAGTGATCTCACTATGTCATGACGCGAAAACAGCAGTAGGCAACACTGCTGCAATCTGTATTTACCCTCGCTTTATTCCTATTGCTAAGAAGACACTTCGTGAGCAAGGCACACCAGAGGTTCGCATTGCTACCGTTACTAACTTCCCACACGGAAATGACGACATCGAGATCGCAGTTGCTGAAACAAAAGCAGCGGTTGCTTACGGTGCAGACGAAGTTGACGTTGTTTTCCCATACCGTGCACTAATGGCTGGTGATGAGAACGTGGGTTTCGAGTTGGTTAAGCAATGTAAAGAAGCTTGTGGTGACATTCTTCTTAAAGTGATCATCGAAACGGGTGAGCTAAAAGAAGAAACGTTAATCAAGAAAGCATCTCAAATCTGTATCGAAGCAGGTGCTGACTTTATTAAAACTTCAACTGGTAAAGTGCCTGTAAACGCGACACCAGAATACGCTCGCATGATGCTTGAAGTTATTCGTGACATGGGTGTTGCGGAAACAGTTGGATTCAAACCAGCTGGTGGTGTACGTACTGCTGAAGATGCAGCGGCATACCTGGCAATGGCTGACGAAATCTTAGGTGATAACTGGGTTGATGCTCGTCACTACCGTTTCGGTGCGTCAAGCCTGCTAACGAATCTACTAAATACATTAGAAGTAACAGACGAGACTGCTGATCCAGCAGCTTACTAATTCTCTCTTCCTATTTGACGCCGCAGCGTTGTTGACTGCGTAAGTTCACCGGAGCGCCGGCCGCCCTAATAACATAGAGCCTCTATGCTCATAGGAATGAACTTACTTGTCGCCTAGCTGCAACGCCAAATAGTTTGAGAGTAGATAAAAACAAAGTCTGTTTGGTGGAACGGTGATATGCCGTTCCACATTACCTCTTTACCTTATAACCATCGCTATCTTTAGCGTGGGAGGATCTAATGTATTTACCACAAGAAATCATTCGTAAAAAACGTGACGGCGAAGTTCTTTCTGCTGACGAAATCAATTTCTTCATTCAAGGTGTAGCAAACAACACAGTATCTGAAGGTCAGATCGCGGCTTTTGCTATGACTATTTTCTTTAATGAAATGACGATGGAAGAGCGTATTGCACTGACTTGTGCTATGCGTGATTCTGGCATGGTTATCGACTGGAGCCACATGAACTTTGGCGGCCCGATTGTTGATAAACATTCAACTGGCGGTGTTGGCGATGTTACTTCTCTCATGCTTGGCCCAATGGTGGCGGCTTGTGGTGGTTTCGTACCAATGATCTCTGGCCGTGGCCTTGGTCATACGGGGGGAACGCTAGATAAATTAGAGTCAATCCCAGGCTACAATATTACGCCGACGAACGAAGTTTTTGGTCAAGTGACTAAAGAAGCAGGCGTAGCGATCATCGGTCAAACTGGTGACTTGGCACCTGCCGATAAGCGTGTTTATGCAACTCGCGATATTACGGCGACCGTTGATAACATCTCCTTGATCACAGCTTCAATTCTATCTAAGAAACTGGCTGCTGGTCTGGAATCTCTCGTGATGGATGTAAAAGTAGGCTCGGGCGCATTTATGCCAACTTACGAAGCATCTGAAGAGTTAGCGAAATCTATCGTAGCGGTAGCAAACGGTGCGGGTACTAAGACGACGGCAATCCTGACTGACATGAATCAGGTATTGGCATCCTCAGCGGGTAATGCAGTCGAAGTCCGTGAAGCGGTTCGTTTCTTAACGGGTGAATACCGTAACCCACGTCTGCTTGAAGTGACAATGGCTTTGTGTGCGGAAATGCTTGTACTTGCTAAGTTGGCAGAAAATACACAAGACGCACGCGCGAAACTGATGGAAGTGCTCGACAACGGTAAAGCGGCTGAGTGCTTCGGCAAGATGGTTGCTGGTCTGGGTGGCCCTGCAGACTTCGTAGAAAACTACGAAAACTACCTCGAAAAAGCAGAAATCATCAAACCTGTATACGCAACAGAAACAGGAATCGTATCTGCGATGAATACTCGTGCTATTGGTATGGCAGTGGTTGCTATGGGTGGAGGTCGCCGCGTTGCAACCGATGAAATCGACTACGCTGTTGGTTTCGATGAGTTTATCCGTCTGGGTGAAGTCGCTGACAGCGATAAGCCTCTTGCAGTGATCCACGCTCGCACTGAAGAGCAGTGGGAAGAAGCGGCGAAAGCACTACGCAGCGCAATCAAAGTTGGTGGTGATTACACTCCAACACCAGAGGTTTACTGCCAAATTCGCGCAGAAGATATTTAATATCAATCCACTTAAGTGCTTGATTATTCAGGCTGGTTGCAATCGCCAGAATATAGATATGATTAACTAAAACAATGTGTTAACGAATCTGTGCTTTGCACTTGGCGGTTTTGTCAGCGTGAACTTCTACGCACTTATTTTCCCGGATTGGTATCAGCAGCAAATTATTACACAAGGTCTACTCACCATAGAAACTTGCCGAGTGGGCCAAAGGAACAAGCAATGAAAAGAGCATTTATTTTAGTACTAGACTCATTCGGCATTGGTGCAACAGCTGATGCTGAGCAATTTGGTGATGTAGGTTCAGATACGCTAGGTCATATCGCTGACCAGTGTGAAAAAGGCTTAGCAGACAACGGTCAACGCCAGGGCGCACTTCGTCTTCCAAACTTATCTAAATTAGGTTTGGCAATGGCTCATAAAGAATCAACTGGCCGTTTCGCTCCGGGTTTAGATGCAGATGCGGAAATTATCGGTGCTTACGGTCATGCTGCAGAGCTTTCATCTGGTAAAGATACTCCGTCTGGTCACTGGGAAATTGCAGGTGTACCTGTTCTTTTTGACTGGGGTTACTTTACTGACAAAGCAAACAGCTTCCCTAAAGAGCTGACTGACCGCATTCTTGAGCGTGCAGGTCTGGACGGTTTCCTAGGTAACTGCCACGCTTCTGGTACTCAGGTTCTGGATGACCTAGGTGAAGAGCACATGAAGACTGGCTTGCCAATCTTCTATACTTCGGCAGATTCTGTATTCCAAATCGCATGTCATGAAGAGACTTTTGGTCTGGATCGTCTGTTAGAACTATGCCAAATCGCACGTGAAGAGTTAGAAGATTACAACATCGGTCGTGTTATTGCTCGTCCATTCATTGGCCCAGGTAAAGGCCAGTTCGAACGTACCGGTAACCGCCGTGACCTATCTGTAGAGCCGCCATCAGCTACCGTTCTACAAAAACTTGTGGAAGAGAAGCAAGGCGATGTTGTTTCTATCGGTAAGATTGCAGACATCTACGCAAACTGCGGCATCACTAAGAAAGTAAAAGCAACAGGAATCCCTGCTCTGTTCGAAGCAACACTAGAGCAAATCAAAGAAGCCGGTGATAACACCATCGTATTCACAAACTTTGTTGATTTTGACTCTGCATATGGCCACCGCCGTGATGTAGCTGGTTATGCAGCAGCACTTGAGTACTTTGATGGTCGAATCAACGAAGTACTAGGGCTAATGGATGAAGACGATATTCTGATCCTGACAGCAGACCACGGTTGTGACCCAACATGGCCAGGTACAGACCACACTCGTGAGCACATTCCAGTGTTGGTTTACGGTAACAAAGTACCTGCAGGTTCTCTGGGTCTTCGCGAAACTTTTGCTGATATCGGTCAAACACTGGCAAGCCATTTTGGCATATCGCCAATGAATTACGGTAAGAACTTCCTATAATTAGGTGAAAACTGGGAGCATTTAGCTCCTAGTTTTATTTTCGCAGTATTAACACTGCATATCGGAAATGAGAATACTCTGGCTGACATCGCGTTAAGCGCGGTGCGCCAGATAAAGGTTAAGGAAAAGAAACATGGCAACTCCTCATATCAATGCTGAAATGGGTGCATTCGCAGACGTTGTTTTAATGCCTGGTGACCCGCTACGAGCAAAATACATCGCAGAAACCTTCCTTGAAGACGTGGTTCAAGTCTGTGACGTGCGTAATATGTTCGGTTACACCGGTACCTACAAAGGTCGCAAGATTTCGGTAATGGGCCACGGTATGGGTATTCCATCTTGTTCGATCTACGCGACTGAGCTGATCAAAGACTTCGGTGTGAAGAAGATCATTCGAGTCGGCAGTTGCGGCGCAGTGAATGAAGACATCAAAGTGCGTGATGTGGTGATCGGTATGGGGGCGTGTACAGACTCCAAAGTAAACCGCATTCGTTTCAAAGGTCATGATTTTGCTGCAATCGCTGATTACAAAATGGTGCGCGCAGCAGAAGAAGCCGCAAAAGCACGTGGCATTGATGTGAAAGTTGGTAATTTGTTTTCTGCTGAGTTGTTTTACACGCCAGATCCTGACATGTTCGATGTGATGGACAAATACGGAATCGTCGGTGTTGAAATGGAAGCGGCAGGCATCTATGGTGTTGCCGCAGAGTATGGTGCAAAAGCGCTGACTATCTGTACAGTGTCAGATCACATTAAAACGGGTGAACAAACCACCTCTGACGAACGTCAAACTACGTTCAACGACATGATGTTGATCGCGCTGGATTCCGTTCTTCTCGGTGACAAAGATTAATCTTTGTATCGAAGTAAAAGATAAACGGCCCGCATCAGCGGGCCGTTTTTATTTGGAATCTATTCGACGGATACGTCACTTTATTTTGTGAGCAGTAGGTTTTCGTCCTTCTTTCGACGAATTGGCTGTCTGCGTAAAAGCATAATGAACAACATCCCACAGACGAAACTCATCAGCACCATTAAGTACATGTAGCGATCACTCTTACGGTAATGGTGGTCAGAAATCGCCGTTACTCGACCTGTTTCGAAGGTAACCCGAACAAAACCGATCACTGAACCGTCAGCGATTACTGGTTCAACCAGTTGTTGACGGCCAATCGATGCGGTGGCCAGTGGGGTATCCAAACCGAGCACTTCTCGTACAGAAAGCGCTTCTTCACTGGAGGCCAGACGTACACCTTGGGCATCATAAATGGTCGCATCAAACACCAGACCATCTTGCGCGAGTTGGTTAGCCAACTGCAGTAATCGCTCTTGGTCATTGTTCACAATCATTTCACTGGCAGATAAGGATGCCTGAGAAATCAAAACCTTGGTGAGTGTTTCAAGTTGGTGTGCTTGAATTTTCTCGTTGCCCTTACTGATCACTACACTGTTTTTTATTGTCACAAACAACATCACACACAGCAGTATTAGCGCCAGAATTCGCAGGGCATTCCTTACTGAGAATAAGGATTCACTCATGCTTTTACTCATCCATTTAAAAACAAAACAAAGACTTGCCTTTTTAGTTTGTTGAGGTAACTTTCTAGCAAAGTCATAAAGGATTATATACATGGACGCGTCAAAAAGCTTGCCTATAAGAAAACATACGACACTTTTAAAACGACTGCCTGAAACTCGCTTTGCTTCTCAATTAGATAGAGCCAAAGCAAACTGGATTGTTTTTTCAAATTATCTTTCGCCGCGTCATTTTGAAGACATTGACTTCTTCACTGGTTTTTACAATCCCGTGCTGGAAACGTGGAAAGTAGGTCAGTACGAAGTTGCATTGATGGCGGGAGAGCTGACGCCTCAACATGAAACCATTTTAAAAAACCTCAACTTAGATTATGCATCGCTAAATGAAGTTCCAGACTTATCGACTGAAGGTCTTATCGTGTTTGATATGGACTCAACGGCGATTCAAATTGAGTGTATTGATGAACTCGCTAAATTAGCCGGTGTTGGTGATGAAGTCGCTGAAGTGACTGAACGAGCTATGCAAGGTGAGCTGGACTTTGAACAAAGCCTGCGTCAACGAGTGGGTAAACTGAAAGGTGCGGATGAATCTATTCTTGAACAAGTGCGTTCTCAGCTGCCGTTCATGCAAGATTTCGAAGCACTCATTACCACATTTAAAGCGCTGGGTTGGAAAACGGCGATTGCATCTGGGGGATTTGATTATTTCTCTGACTATATCAAAGAGAAAGTAGGATTGGATTTTGCTCGCTCAAATAAGCTGGAAATCATCGATGGCAAACTCACGGGTAAAGTGGTTGGTGATGTGGTCAATGCACAGGTGAAATCTGACATTTTGGTTGAACTAGCGGATGAGTTTGAAATTGAGCAGCATAATACGGTTGCGGTTGGTGACGGCGCGAACGACTTGGTGATGATGTCTGCTGCGGGTCTGGGGATTGCTTACCATGCAAAACCTAAAGTACAGGCGCAAGCTCAAGCTAATATTCGTTACTCTGGTTTGGGAGGTGTACTTTGCATTCTGTCCGGAGCGTTGGTTAAGCAACAGAAAATCAGCTGGAAGTCGAAGCCGTAAACATTTCATATCAGAAAAAGAACACCGCCTCAGCAGGCGGTGTTTTGTTATTCAGTCAGCTCAAGTCTTACGACGACCTCTTCAGTGATGTCTTCAAACTCACAATATCCTATGAGTGAGGTCAGTTCCTTTTCCAGTTTACTTGCCTGATGCACGCTAAATGGAGTTAAGTCACTCAAGTCTCGTCGCAGCAGCGAAGTCATTGGTTCGAAAATGGGGGCTGTAGACATACGAAGCACATAGAAATCACCCATCATGCGAGCTTTTTTTATAAACTGAATGCGTTCTTTTACGTTATTAAACTCTTGATGGAGCTTGGATTCGATACCAGTAATCTTGCGACCTATTTTTGATGCACTGATGTAAACATCCTGATGTTTTTCCTGCGCTCCCTCAACACGCTTAATTGGCTCGGCAATCAGCGTGCTTGTTCGGCCTTTAAAAATAGGCTCCAGAGAAAACTTGTGCTCACAACCCAACTGGGCGAAAAGTTCTACGTGTTTTGGCAGTGGTAAGTTAATGCCGATAACGGGAGTGTTAAACGAGCCTGCTGAATTTTTGCTGATAAAAACTGGCGCGCTTAACGATCTTGATAGCAGCACACTATGAAGTTTTTCCAGTAAGGCATGACTTGGCAGGACATCTTTCTGTTGGATAAGCTTATTCTGATTGTGCAGGATAATCTTATTGAAAAACGCGGTTACCCGAAGCGTTTTACTGGTTTCATCAATGACTAATTGAACACTATGGCCATCCGTGCTGACACGAACGACGCGGTACGGTACGGCTGAAAGGGGAAGATTCTTATCGTACAACTGCAGTTCACGGAAATTAATGTGAACTTCTTGTCCGGAGCTCAAGGTGGTCGGTTCATCTAATCGGATCCCCAGGCCTCGCTTAGAAATATCGATACTGTTACCTGAGACTTTGGTATTTCCCGTACTGAACTCCAACGGCGTTTGAAAACGATAACGTGGTTCTTTGCGCCGAGATTGAGCATCAAAATATATCCCTTTCGGGTTTCCAATGATTCGGCGTGGATGTCGAAAAGCATTTAAAGCGTTTGAAGGTAAGCGAGGTTTCTCAGTTAACAGGTAGTCTTGTCCTGATTGCTCATCTGCAATTTCTTGCAAAATGCCTACATGAGTGAGCGATTTGGAGGTTTGCGCCAGTTCTGATGAGAAGGACGCTAATTCATTTTTCTCTTGTTCAGATAACTCAAATATGGAAATTCGATACGCACGCCAGCTTTTACGTTTTGCCCCTAAATGCCAAAAAAGCTGACGTTGTTCCCGTGTCGCTTCTGGTCTGAGCATTGAGTAAAAAAAGGTTTTGTTTTCATGCTCGTGAGTAAAGGAGTAGAGAACGTTCGTCGTTCCTTTCACTCCTGGAGCGATCAACGATGTCATTCTTTTGTTATGAAACAGCGAGCCAAGTACTTGTTGATTACGCTCATCATGCCAGTACTGCCATAACTTCTGATTATTTGGCGTTAACATCGAGAGCTTAAGCTCATTTCCTTCAAAGAATAATGGCAAGTTGCTCGTGTGTTTGAGAGCCATGTGCTCATAACCACGAGTACGAGCTCGGATGATCTTATCTTGGTTGTCATGACGGGTTCGTTTTTCAACACTGTTTAGCGTCTCATCAATGACCCGGTCTATCAGTTCGGTCTCTGTCAGGAGTATGGTTCTGAGATAACGAATGGCTTCGTTTTCATAGCAATCCTCTACTGCAAGCACACGATAAGTCAGGGGCATTTGAATCCCGGTCAGCTGAGATTTACTCGCAAACTCAGAAAAAGTAACCTCAATGATTTCGCCAAGATTGTACTTAAACGCGCTAGGTACTTTGAATTTTGCGCCTGAGCTGGACAGGTCAATACTCAACCCATGCAGAATCTGATCATTTGAACGGCGTATTTCTACTTGTGATTGTACTTTCAAGCGCTTTTCGTGACGCTTCAAGTTATTCCCCAATAGAATGGGTGCTGCCAAAAATGGACTGTTAGAATTGGTTAAGGGATTCGTCTGTTCATCAAACGCTTGCTTACTCATTACCCGAAAGTTGTTGCGCGTATTAACGAGGGCTTCCCACATCCCTTCGGTATAACGGCCAAATTTTTTGATGTTTTTATGGTACGCGTTAAACGCTACATCATCTAACCAGTGTGAAATACCGTCAAACACATACTCTCTACACTCACCGTTAACACGACCGCGTAAATCGATACTTTTTTTACACGGAGCCATTAGCCGGTTTAATTCTATTTTCACCAAAATTTTCGCCGAAGGGTGCTCTTCCTCCGTCAGTTGGCCAAGGACAAAATCAAAGTCTGCAGAACCATAAACGGGAATGAGTCGTTCAGCGAGTGAGAGAATTTCAGATTGCAGCATTATTTCTGTTAGAGTATGTCGTTGTTCGAATTATATCGGCTAAGCGCAGTAAAACTTAAGTGTATCAATAGTCCCTGTCAAATAAGTTCTGACATGGCTGTGTTTAGTCACATTTGTTGAAGAAATTGAGGCATCATGGCGAAAGCAAAACGAGCGTATGTTTGTAATGATTGTGGCGCAGATTTTCCACGTTGGCAGGGGCAATGTAATGCGTGTGGTGCGTGGAATACGATTACGGAAGTGCGCATTGCCGCGTCGCCTACGGTTGCCCGAAACGAGCGTTTGTCTGGTTATGCTGGTTCAGCAACAGAATCTAAAGTTCAAACGTTGTCTGAAATTAACTTGCAAGAAGTACCGCGTTTTACCAGTGGCTTCAAAGAGCTTGACCGAGTATTAGGCGGCGGTGTTGTGCCTGGTGCAGCGATTTTGATTGGTGGTAATCCGGGCGCGGGCAAATCGACATTGCTGCTTCAAACTATGTGTACGTTGTCGGGGCAAATGCCGACTTTATACGTGACGGGAGAGGAGTCACTGCAACAGGTGGCGATGCGAGCCTCGCGTCTGGGGTTGCCAAAACAACATCTTAAGATGCTGTCTGAGACTAACGTGGACAAAATCTGCCAAATTGCTGAGCAAGAACAGCCTCGCATCATGGTCATTGACTCTATTCAGGTGATGCATGTTTCGGACGTGCAATCGTCGCCGGGTAGTGTGGCGCAAGTTCGTGAGTCAGCCACGGCTCTGACTCGCTATGCGAAACAGAATAATGTCGCCGTATTTATTGTTGGTCACGTAACTAAAGACGGTACGCTTGCTGGCCCCAAAGTTCTTGAGCACATTATCGACTGCTCGGTTTTGCTCGATGGTGGGACAGACAGTCGTTTCCGTACCCTACGTAGTCATAAAAACCGTTTTGGTGCCGTGAATGAGTTAGGTGTGTTTGCCATGACCGGGCAGGGACTAAGAGAAGTCAGTAACCCATCGGCGATTTTTCTTTCTCGAGGCGAAGAAGAAACCTCAGGTTCTTCGGTTATGGTGGTATGGGAAGGGACTCGCCCTCTATTAGTAGAGATTCAGGCGCTGGTGGATTATTCGCAACTTGCAAACCCTCGTCGAGTTGCGGTTGGTCTGGAGCAGAATCGTCTCTCCCTATTATTGGCTGTGCTGCATAAACATGGCGGATTACAAATGGCCGACCAAGACGTGTTTGTCAACGTGGTGGGTGGTGTCAAAGTGACAGAGACCAGTGCTGACCTCGCATTAGTGATGGCGCTGTTATCGAGTTTTCGCGATCGCGCTTTGCCAAAAGATGTCGTTATATTTGGTGAGGTTGGGCTGGCAGGAGAAATTCGTCCTGTACCAAGTGGGCAAGAGCGATTAAACGAAGCGTTTAAGCACGGATTTAAAAAGGCGATTGTTCCCGCTGCCAATATGCCTAAAGGCGGGATTCCTGGAATGCAAATTCACGGCGTTAAGAAATTGTCAGAAGCGATAGAGGCTTTTGATGAGCTTTAAATGATTTAACTAAACGATCACAATTTGTGGAATCTATTCGCTACGAATCGTGAATAAAGTACATAAATCGTTATGTTTAGCTATTCTTTGAGGATGGAAAATTTACGTTAAAAAATTTTTTTCGTCCAACTGCACGCAAAGGTATCAGTCTTGACAGATTGTGATATACTCTGCGCGCACTTTATACCTTATTAACAGAGTAAGACAATGGCAGATTTATCGAAATACAGAAACATTGGTATTTTCGCGCACGTTGACGCGGGTAAAACCACTACCACTGAGCGTATTCTTAAGCTTACTGGTAAAATCCATAAAACAGGTGAGGTTCACGATGGTGAATCTACTACTGACTTCATGGAACAGGAAGCAGAGCGCGGTATTACTATCCAATCAGCTGCGGTAACTTGTGAGTGGAAAAAACACCGACTAAACGTTATCGATACTCCTGGACACGTTGACTTTACAGTAGAAGTATACCGTTCACTGAAAGTTCTAGATGGCGGTATCGGTGTATTCTGTGGTTCTGGCGGTGTTGAACCTCAATCAGAAACTAACTGGCGTTACGCTAACGAATCAGAAGTTGCACGTATCATCTTCGTAAACAAACTAGACCGTATGGGTGCTGATTTCTTCAACGTTGTTGAACAAGTTAAGAACGTACTGGCAGCTAACCCATTGGTTATGACTCTGCCTATCGGTCGTGAAGATGACTTCGTTGGTGTTGTAGACGTACTGAACCGTCAAGCATACGTATGGGATGACTCTGGTCTTCCAGAAAACTACGAAATTCAAGACGTTCCTGCAGACATGGTTGACGACGTTGAAGAATATCGTGAACTTATGATCGAATCTGCTGTAGAACAAGACGACGAGCTAATGATGGCTTACATGGATGGTGAAGAACCAACTGTTGAGCAAATCAAAGCATGTATCCGTAAAGGTACTCGTGATCTAGCGTTCTTCCCAACATTCTGTGGTTCTGCGTTCAAAAACAAAGGTATGCAACTTGTTCTTGACGCGGTAGTAGATTACCTACCAGCTCCAACAGAAGTTGAACCACAAGACCTGACTGATCCACAAACTGGTGAACCAACAGGTGAAAAAGCGGTAGTTGACGCAGATCAACCACTGAAAGCGCTAGCATTCAAGATCATGGATGACCGTTTCGGTGCTCTAACTTTCATCCGTATCTATTCTGGCCGCATGAAGAAAGGTGATACCATTCTTAACTCTGCGACTGGTAAAACTGAACGTATCGGCCGTATGGTTGAGATGCAAGCAAACGACCGCACTGAGATCACTGAAGCGCAAGCTGGTGACATCATCGCAGTTGTTGGTATGAAGAACGTTCAAACTGGTCACACTCTATGTGATCCTAAGCACGAATGTACTCTAGAACCAATGATCTTCCCAGAGCCAGTAATCTCTATCGCTGTTGCTCCAAAAGATAAAGGTTCAACTGAGAAAATGGGTATCGCGATCGGTAAAATGGTTGCAGAAGATCCATCATTCCAGGTTGAGACTGATGAAGACTCAGGCGAAACTATCCTGAAAGGTATGGGTGAACTTCACCTAGATATCAAAGTAGATATCCTAAAACGTACTTACGGTGTTGAGCTAGAAGTAGGTGCTCCTCAGGTTGCTTACCGTGAAACTATCACTAAAGCAATCGAAGACAGCTACACGCACAAGAAACAGTCTGGTGGTTCTGGTCAGTTTGGTAAGATCGATTACCGTATCAAACCAGGTGAGCCAAACTCAGGTTTCACATTCAAGTCAACAGTTGTTGGTGGTAACGTTCCTAAGGAATTCTGGCCAGCAGTTGAGAAAGGTTTTGCTGGCATGATGCAAACTGGTGTGCTTGCAGGCTTCCCGACTCTTGACGTTGAAGTTGAACTATTCGACGGTGGCTTCCACGCAGTTGACTCATCTGCAATCGCATTTGAAATCGCAGCGAAAGGCGCATTCCGTCAGTCTATGCCTAAAGCAGGCGCGCAACTTCTTGAGCCAATCATGAAAGTTGACGTGTTCACTCCAGACGATCACGTTGGTGACGTAATCGGTGACCTTAACCGTCGTCGTGGTATGATCAAAGACCAACAAGCTGGTGCAACTGGCGTACGTATTAAAGCAGACGTTCCTCTATCAGAAATGTTCGGCTACATCGGTACTCTACGTACAATGACTTCTGGTCGTGGTCAGTTCTCTATGGAGTTCGCACACTACGCACCATGTCCAAGCAACGTTGCTGATCAAGTAATCGCTGACGTTAAAGAGCGTAACGCTAAGAAGTAATTCTTAAGTTAACTCTATGATTTGAAGCCCTGCCTAGTGCAGGGCTTTTTATTTGTTACTAGTCTAACCACCCCTATCCAGTTGAAGTCAGTCTGTTAGCGGTAGAGTTTTAAAATCTCGAGTGACGGATTTTTCAAAGCTATTTATCTCTTCCTTTAACCACTTTGCAAATAGCTGTGCTTTAGGCCGTTGCAGATAACCTTTTGGGGCACATAGGTAATAGGCAAATTTAGGTCTTATGGCGATATCGCCTATCCGGACTAACTTACCTGTTCGAAAATATTGGTACGCTAAACTGTGTTTAACCAGTGCTACCCCCTGTAGTGATAGGGCTGCCTCCAGAACAAGGTGAGAGCCACTGTATTTTAGCGCCGGTTTAGCAGCATGCTGTCCAAGCTTCCTAAGCCACATATTCCAATCAAGATCAGGCCATAAGTCTTCAATTAGTTCAGCTTTACTTAGGTCTTCTATTTTATATATACCGTGTTGTTGCTGATAAACCGGATGACAGGCTGGATAGAAGGCTTCGTCCATCAACCATTGTGACTCTAAATTTGGGTATTTTCCTAATCCGTAGCGGACACATAAATCTATTTGGCTATCCTGAAATGAAACCAGCTCATTAGTCGGTTCCAGTAGTAGCGAAATATCAGGATGGCGCTGCCGAAAAGCAGTGATCTTGGGAACCAGCCAATGGTGAGCAAATGACGGGAGTGTTGAGATAGAGAGTTGGTTCGGGTTGGGATCTTGGGTTATCAGGCGAACGCCTTGCTGCAAGTGGTTAAATCCTCTTTCGGCTTGAGTAAATAGTCGCTCTCCTTCTGGCGTCAGGACGATCTTTCTATGTTGACGCACAAATAAATCTGCGCCCAAAAATTCTTCCAACTGGCGGATCTGTTGGCTAATCGCTGCGGGGGTTACATACAGATACTCGGCGGCAGTCTTAAAACTTCCTTCTCGTGCTGCGATGAAAAAGTAGTACAAGCCCTGTAATGGCGGCATACGATCTTTCACATTAGTTTTCCTTAACTCAATGGCAGATTCTATCGTTTGAGAATATCATGGTAGTCACTGATTATTAAGTGGTCAATATGGAATATGGAGCCGGATATGGGAAACGTTACGCAAGCATGCAAACAAGTTAAGTCTTCAAGGCTACAGACGCTGAGTCAGTTAATTATATCTAAACTAATTTTTTGGAATCGGAATTATAAAACGCGTCGCCACTTAAGAGATTTACCAGAGCACCTTTGGGATGATATCGGTATAGATAAGAAAGAGGTTCTTAGTGAGGTAAGAAAACCATTTTGGAGAGCGTAGATTGGTACTGCAATAATGCGCACTCCTCAATGCTTGCTGAGGAGTGCTTATTAATTATAGGTCTTCTTCCCAGAGTACCAATTGACCTTTTGGCCAGTTATGGCCTAGTTCATGGTATTTCTGTTCAAGTACGTGTCGCTTGATTTTGAGAGTTGGAGTGAGCACTCCATTCTCAATATTCCAAGGCTCTTTGATCATTAGCACGCCTTTAATTTGTTCATGGGATGCCAATTCTTGGTTCATTCGATCAATGATTTTGCGTGTGGAACGCTCGTAACGCTCTTTGTCGAAGTGGGGGAAGTTATGTGGAACAACCAAAAGAATGGGACCAGGTAAGCCTAAACCAATCAGGCACATCATCTCTATTCGGCTGTATTCGAATAGTTTCTTTTCAATAGGCACTGGAGATACAAATTTACCTTTTGCAGTTTTAAAAGTGTCTTTTTTACGGCCTTGGATGGTCAGGTATCCATCGTAATCTATCGCACCAATATCGCCGGTGTGCAGCCACCCCTCTGAGTCGAAGGACTCCTGTGTAGCGATATCGTTTTTGTAGTAGCCAGAGAATAACCCCTTACTTCTCACCATAATTTCACTGTCATTCGCGATTTTAAGCTCAATGCCAGG
The DNA here is from genome assembly GCF_052353105.1 of Vibrio sp. YIC-376. Taxonomy (NCBI): domain Bacteria; kingdom Pseudomonadati; phylum Pseudomonadota; class Gammaproteobacteria; order Vibrionales; family Vibrionaceae; genus Vibrio; species Vibrio sp. YIC-376. The sequence goes on along the minus strand of NZ_JBBWFK010000007.1, from coordinate 210,551 downwards.
TCCAGCATTACCAACCGTGCCTATTTTGTCTGCTCGGAAAGGATAATTAATCGTGCTGTAAGCAAAAGATTCTGTCATCCCCCAGGCCTCAGTGATATTAAGTCCCACGCTGTGGTACCACTCTAACAAAGCGGGTGACACAGGTGCAGAACCACAACCTAGCACCCGAGCTTGATCTAACCCAAGCCCAACGGCGAATTTCTTCTTAATCAGAGAGTTAACGAATGGTATCTTGAGGAGAATGTTCAGAGTCTTTTGCGGTAACTTGTCTTGGATGCGTTGTTGGAATAATGTCCATAATCTTGGCACCGAGATGAACAGAGTTGGACGCTGCATTTTTACATCTTCAATAAAGGTATCGAGAGATTCAGGAAAAGCGGTTTGAACGCCTCCGATGATTGAAGAACCAAAAATGTACACGCGCTCGGTGATGTGTGCCAATGGCAAGTAGGAAAAGAGCCTATCGTTTGGTTGGATACCGATATGGTTAATCAGTTGTTGAACCGACCAGCTGAACGCGCCGTAGGTTAGCATTGCGCCTTTTGGCAAACCTGAAGTCCCGGATGTATAAACCAAAGACATGAGCTTATCGTCGTAATGAACTGGACGCTCTTCACTCGGCATTTCTTCTGCTATTAGTTGAATATATTGATGCTGACATACAGGCGCTGTGTTATAAGGCAGCGCAATACTGATCAGGTCACTCATCTCATTAATGACTTGTTGAGTGGCTTTGGAGTCATCCAATTTACCCGCAATGAGCGCTTTACTTTCACTGTGCGTGATGCAGTATTCAATCGTGTCTGCTCCAGCGGTAGGGAATATGGGGACGCTTACGTAATCCCCCAGCATTAATGCAAGATCACAGATAAACCATTCCGCACAGTTTTTCGATATCAATGCGACTTTATCGCCGGGTTGAACACCTAGATTGCGCAATGCACTTACAAGTCTTAAGGCTTGATCGGCCACTTCGGCATAAGTGTATTCAACAAACTTTCTATTGATGATTTGCTTTAAGTAAACTTCGTCTGGACGCTCCTCTGCCCACTTAAGAATCATTTCATTTGGCGGAGGGAGAGCGCATCCTGCAGTAGTATTGATGTTCGGCTGATGCATCATAAGTGACTCCATGTCTTCTCGTTGTATTTATAGTTGTTAATATATTGTTAACCTTAGCATGTTGATTAACGACACGAGAAAGCATTTTGACCAAATATGTGGGTAAGTTAGCGTTAATTAAGACCAGAACCGATGTTTTTAGAACTTAAAACTGTTGCCGATAGCTAGCGGGAGAAAGACCAGTTTTTTTCTTAAAAATGCGAGAAAAATAAGAGACATCGTGATAGCCACATTTGTAAGCAATATAGGCAATCTTCATTGAATGATCTTCGGTAAGCATCTTTTTTGCTAAAGAAATACGTTTAGCTGTCACGTAGTCACGAAAGCACATGCCAACATGTCTACGAAATACTTTCGAAAAATAGGTTGGAGAATAGTGGCAAAGTGCTGCAGCTTCTTCTTCACGTATATCTGTGTGAGCATTATTCGCGATATAGTCGACGACTTCCGCAAAGTTTGATTTGCCTTTCCTCGGATACGTTTTGTTCGTGAGTCGCGTGGAGCCTTCCAAGTTCCGGTTAAAGAAGTACTTTAACTTGATTTGAGAAAGCCAGTGAGGGAGGTAGTTGTCGTTTAATGAATAGTATTCAGAAGTGATATGCTCTGGTGGTAAGCCACCATCGACGGTGTTGGGATGTACGACAATTAACTTCTTGTCCAGATTTTCACATAAAGTCACGGCACCTTTTAATGAACCGTTTTGATTACCGGTCACATAGTAAAAAAAATGATCGAAGTCTTTATCACTGATGATGGAAATATCATTGCCGTGATCAACTAACTCAAAATACTGAGCAAACACCCAGCGAAATTGCTCAGGCAGAGATTGTAACGGTTCACCTATCCAGTGCGCTTTGGCTAGCCTTTCCATATAACATCCATTTAACTCATACTTAGAAAGTGTGGGTAAGTTATGTAATCAGCCAAATCTCATCCTAGAGTATTAAGACTAATTATTCTAAATATCGATTTTTGATAAAAACAATCATTGCTTAGTTTGATTATTCGGAAAATTATGGATTAAAAATAATCACTTAAATGTGACATCGCTCCCAAATTTCACTGCTATTGGTCTCATACATGAAACTTTTAACTCTCAATAAACAAAAAGGCAAAAAAGTCCTAATTAAAGATAAGAAAGTCCTAACGACCTAACACTTTTCTAACCTAAATTCACTTCGAAGCATCTTGATTACGGATGTTTCCACAGGGGTTAAAAATCAAATTCAGTAAAGTAATAAAGATCTTTTTTGAGATGGATCTTTAGGGGGCAAAAAAATGGACAAATTCACACAAGTATTGAAAGACTTTTGGAATGATGAAGAAGGTCTTACTCTTCTAGAATATATTCTTGGCGCGGCTCTGATTGTGGGTGCACTACTTAACTTAGGATTTTGGAAAAATTTGGCTGCTACCTTCGCTACAGTTGAAAGTAAGATCAGTTAAAGGAAATTATATAACTTAAATATGAGTTTAGTTATTTGGTCAATTTTGATCATGATCGGTGTCTCTGATGCTCAGAGGCACCGAATCCCTAACAAGTTTGTCGGATTACTTTTGATAGCGATTGCGTTTGATTTATATACGCACCAAGAAAGTATTGTTTGGTGGATTCATATCAAAGGATTATTGATAACCTTAGCCATTGGTTTCGGCTTATATTTAGCTCGTGCCATGGCCGGAGGAGACGTAAAGCTTCTAACTGTATTGGGGCTATGGTTAGGTGCAGAAACTATGTGGTCAGTGACACCTTTTATCATTGTTGCTGGTGGAGTAATAGGGATTTTTTATTTAGCGTTATATTTTGCATCTTCGAGTTATTCTATTGTTGAGCATGTGAGAGCTTATGCGTTGCAAAAAATTACTCCTGGTTGGAAAAGCAAACAGACGCTAGTCATCCCGTTTGCTCCGGCAATAGTGATTGGTTTGGCTTACTATTTTTACACTCATTAAGTTATATGTACTCAGACCGTTAGGTTTCGGCCACAGAGATTTGTTAGGTTTGGCAGGGAATGACCAGACATAACCGTGCCAACATCAGGAGGGCACACACCCATGTCTACAATACCTAAAGTCAATTTAGTGCCACAAATTCCACCGCCGCCAACGCCAACATCAGAGGATGGTTTAGGTGTACCGTCTGCGGTCATTGAGCATTTACTGCTTAAGCACCTTTCTGCGTACCCAAAATCCAACCTAGTTGATCTATCTTCGCGAATGTGCGTGGTATCAACCGTTATAGAAAATGCATTAGCGCATCTTCGTGCTCGTAGTTGGGTTGAGGTGTATCAACCTTTAAATTCGACCAGTTCCTACTCTAACGTTCGTTACGGCTTAACTGAATTAGGCATGGCAGAAGCTGAATTAGCTTTTCGTAGGGAGGCTTATATTGGCCCGGTCCCCGTCTCACTGGATCAGTATTGGGACGTTGTTCAGCGTCAAAATTTACGTAACCAACCTATTGCTCGAGCGGATGTTGAGCGTGCACTTGATGACGTTTATGGCGCAGAGCGTTTAATACCGGTTTTAGGCCCAGCAATCAATTCTGGTCGAGCATTGTTGCTGTATGGACATGCCGGCACCGGTAAAAGCTATGTCGCTGCACGGGTGTTAAATGCATTAAATACATCGGTGTTTATCCCTCACGCGGTATACGCAGATGGAAATATCATCAAAGTGTTTTCGGAGCATCACCATAAGCGAGTCGACAATTCATACAGCCAGACGTTTGTCAAACTGGATGAACACTATGACAAACGTTGGGTACTATGTGAAAGACCAAATATTCAGGTTGGTGGTGAATTGACCATGGACATGCTGGAGGTTAACCACACCGAGCACAACCGTGTCTGGAATGCACCACTGCAAATGATGGCTAATAATGGCATTTTTGTTATTGATGATTTAGGTCGTCAATCTATGCCTGTTGCCGCTGTGCTCAATCGCTGGATTGTTCCGATGGAATATTTCGTTGATCACCTTGGTCTGCCAAATGGACAACAGATATCGGTACCGTTTCTGCTGACACTGGCGTTTTCGTCCAACCTTCCGCCAAGTTCGATTGCGGATCCGGCTTTTTTGAGACGACTTGGCTACAAGATTGAATTTAATCCTCTAGAGTTAGAAGAGTACTGTCAATTATGGATGGAACTGGCTAATACCTATCAGCTTGTTTTGAAAGATGGTTTTTTTGATCGATTAAAACAACTGCATGATGAGACTGGAACTGGGTACTTTCCTTGTTTACCAAAAGATATGTTAGGTATTAGTCGAGATATTTTGAAGTTTGAGGAAATAGGGGAGCAGGTGTCAACCGAAATTCTGACACGTGCATGGGGGCTCTATTTCACCGTTGATGAATAAAAATGAGGGGATGTCATGAGCAAGACACAAGTTGCCATGTTGCTGTTATTATCAATCGCCTTTGGTTTAGGTGCGGTGATGATTGCAAAACAATGGTTAGATAATCAAACACAGCCCACAGTAGAGCTAGAAGAAGTAGAGCGACACCCGGTACTTGTGGCTGCAATGGAAATAGAACCTGGCGTTATTATTGAAGATAAGCATTTGAAAACAAGGTTAATGGAAGTCGATTGGATTGATGAAACAACGCTAACGGAGCCTTCTCAGGCGGTTGGTAAAGTGGCTTCGAACTCTATATATGAGGGAGAGTTGGTCAATCCTAATCGCATCGCGGTACTTGGTGAAGGGGTAACATTAGCAGCCATGATTCCGGAAGATAAACGTGCTCTTACCATTCGAGTTAATGATGTTATTGGCGTTGCCGGCTTTCTATTGCCTGGCAACAAAGTCGATGTTCTCAATACCAGAGGGAAGGATGGTGGTGCAACAACCAGTACCGTTTTGAAGAATATTAAAGTGTTGGCGGTGGATCAGACAGCAAGAACAAAAGATAACAAGCCTGTGATTGTACGAGCAGTTACCTTAGAAGTTTCACCCAAAGAAGCAGAAAAACTGCTAACAGAAAATAGTAAAGGCAGTATTCAGTTAGCATTAAGAAATCCTCTTACCGTTGATAAAGTGCCACCGAAAAGAACCTACACACCACGACCAAGTGTGACTGTGATTAAAGGCTCTCAAACTTCCAATGTACGCGTGAGCAATTAGGTGAATTATGAAAAGAACAATACTAATTTTAAGCCACTTAATTATGGTATTAGCTAGTGTAACGGTTTATGCCGCGGCACAATCGGGACGGGTGGTGAGTGTGCCTCACCACCAGTCTACACAGTTGATGATTTCAGGTAATGCCAAAAAGGTGACTTTAGGTGACCCAACGGTTTTGGATATTTTGGTACTGAGATCGAACGAGCTTTACTTGATTGGTAAAAAACTAGGAACAACCAACGTATCGGTCTGGGATCGCAGTGGGAGAATAATAGAATCCTTTAACGTCGAAGTGACGCACGACCTTAATACGCTGAAGTCTAAGCTTCATCAATTTTTGCCGGACGAGAATATCGAAGTTCACAGTACTCAAGACAAAATAGTATTAAGGGGCTTGGTTAGTAGCCAACAAAATATGGATGTCGCGGTTAAAGTCGCGGAAACGTTTGCAGCAGGTAAACCAGCTGACGAAAGCGACGACGACAATGAAGAGGATGATAGTTCCGTCATTAACTTGTTGTCAATTGGTGGTGCGCAGCAAGTGACCCTTGAAGTGACGGTAGCCGAAGTTCAGCGCTCATTAGTTCGTACCTTTGATTCAAATTTTCATTTTTTCCAACAAAGTGGTGATATTACCTGGGGAGCGACAACAATAGGTAGTGCGATTGATGATATTGGACCGATACTGGGTGGTAATGCTGGTGTCAATGAGTTTGGCTTTTTAGGTTCTTTTATCGACAGTAACACGTTGTTTACGTTTGCCCTTGATATCGCTAAACAAAATGGTGTTGCGAAGGTTTTGGCTGAACCTAGTTTAACGGCACTGAGTGGTACAAAGGCTGAGTTTGTTGCTGGTGGTGAGTTCCCGATACCTGTTCCGAACGAAGATGGTATCACCATAGAATATAAAGAATATGGCGTAACATTAGATTTTATCCCCTATATTCTTAGTGATAAGAAAATTAATTTAAAACTCAATGTCAGTGTGAGTGAGTTGGCGACATCTGGCGTAGTGACCTATAGCGTTGGGGATACCAATGCAGCTTATTACATACCTCCTCTTACTACGCGTAGCGCAGGCAGCACTTTAGAGCTTGCAGACGGGCAAACGATGGGGATCGCGGGACTGCTCAGCGAAAATGCTCGTAACACCAATGACGGTTTACCTGGAGTGTCAGACTTACCGATATTAGGGCGTCTATTTAAAAGTGAACAATTTACCTCAGGAGAGACTGAGTTGGTTATTCTAGTTACTCCTCGTTTAGCGAAACCGATAGATAGACGCAAGATCACACTACCAACAGATGGTTTTGTTAGTCCTAACGACGTTGAATTCTATTTACTTGGCAAAGGAGCTAGCTTGGACTTCGATAAATATCGACTAGACAATGCTTCTAATACAGTAAATGAGACCCAATCAGAGTATCAATTTACCACGGGTGAAGGCGGTACTGATGGACAGTTTGGGCATAGTTTATAGAGGGAGAGTAACATGAAAAACATAATAAGATTAACGGTTTGTTTTTTTACTCTTGTCTTGACTGGTTGCGCCAACGACCCTGAATTAGGTGTGGCTTTGAGCCAATTGCAAGCAGAACAGACACTTAATCCGAATGCATGGTATGAAAATGTAGACTATCTGCCTGAGGGTAGTGGTGAACGTACACAAACCAGCTTGGAAGTGTATAACAATAACGGTGTGGCTAAGAAAAAGTAAGTGATAGCATCACTTAGGAGGCGGCTATGAGGTTCGGAAAATCAATAGCAACAAAGCGCTCTCAGCAAGGGATTACTTTAGTACTGATTAGCTTAATTATGCTGATATTAATCGGCATGGGTGCCTTTGCGATGGACTTAAATCATAAGGTTCTGAATAAAGCGCGTTTACAAAACGCGGTGGACTCAGCCGCTTTAGCATCGGCTATGGTAGCTGATGATGTAGAAGAAATTGATTTGGCAGCTTCTCTAGCGGAGGCTGCTGCTATAAATACCTTGAATAGCTTTGCTTCTTCTAGTGGTAATCACGAATTGGCCACAGAGGCAGCTGGGATGGCTGGGACCATTTCCATCACTTTTTCCAATACTAAAGAAAAAGGTACATTTGTTACTGCTGATAAATTTGTACCAGACTCTGACGGAGATGGTGATTACGATATTTATGTTCGGGTTGCTGTCAGTAATATCAATTTAACCCAATACCTGAGTTACATATTTGGGGGTGATAAGGATGTATCCGCTAGCGCTGTTGCTGGGCCTAGTGCTGCAATTGCCGGAACTTGCAATATTTCTCCTATTGGGATGTGTGCTGACCCTGATACTACGAAGAGTGCTTGGGGGTATATTCCAAGTGATAACCCTGATTATAACTCTAAAGAGGATAGAGATTCGGACACTATATATGTACTTAAGCCATCGAACCATGACGAGAGCGGAATTGGTGCTGGGAATTATCGTTTATTAGACTTTGGTGAGGGTAAAAATACTGTTAGGGATTTATTAGCTGGTGACACTGAGGAATGTATAAAAGTAGGCGATAGCGTTGATACTGAAACTGGTAAAGCTACAGGACCTGTTGCACAAGGATTAAATACTCGATTTGACAAGGCTGGTGGTACTACTGATTCAGGAGAAGATATTAAGCCAGATAAGTATTTGGAAGAATCCAATGTTACCTATGATAACTATAAAACTGAGTACGAAAATGATACTTCAAATGCTTTTTACTATAAAGATTATCTTGATGCCTTATACTTCTGCGAAAATGATGGTGCATGCGATGACCAATATTATGTGGAAGATGGCTTGAAAGATAGAAGGGTTTTAAGCGTTCCGATCGTTGATTGTGATGAGCTTCCAAAAGAAGATGGTAAAATGTCTTTAACAGTTAAGGGTATAGGATGCTTTTTTATAACGCAGCAAGTAAAACAGAAGGGCAACGAATCGGAAATATTTGGTCAGTTTCTTGAAGATTGTACTGTAAAAAATGCTTCGACCGGGATAGATCCAAGTACATCTAATGTCGGACCTCACAAAATTCAACTGTACAAAGACCCGCATAGCGGAGAGTCTTAAGATGAGAATGTGTAACCAGAACTCTCTTTTTCAGAGGGATAAGAACAGTCAAGCTGGACTAGCTGCCCTAGAGTTTATTATTTGTTTGCCAGTGTTACTTATGCTAGCCGTATTGCTGATTGATGTTAGTAGAGCATTTATTCAATACACCGAGATTAATAAAGCGCTGCAAAATGGAGCCCGATACGCAGTAGTTGATACCTACGGGGATCTTGATTCAGGTAGTATTGCCGAGCCTGGGACAATAAAAAATATGGTGGTTTATGGTAGTCCCATACCAACCGATACCCCGGTATTGAAATTTATAGATGAGACAGATGTTATGATCACTCTGCCTACCGACGAATCAAAAGAGGTCACAATATCAGTCAATTATAACTATGAGCCTATCTTCAGTGGTCTACCGTTTACTGATAAATCTTTGTCTTTCACTATCGACGCATCTAGCAAAATGAGGACTTCACCATGAAAAGATGGATAGTAAGACAGAAAGGGGTAACTCAAGTCGAATTCGTGTTGATTGCGTTGGCTGTACTACTGGTCATTTTCTCAATTATAGAATTTGCGCTCTACTTTTACTCAATACAGATGGCAAATGAATTAACGAGAAGAGCTGCTCGCCTTGCTACAGTATGCTATATAGCCGATAAAAATGAGATTCCAAAACTTTCTTCCCTTGAAGGGTTATATCCTCCTGGATTTTCGGATGGTGATCTAACAATCAGTTACCTTGATAAAGATGGTAAAGATGTAGATGTTTCAGACTTTATGAAGTTACCACCTTTAAGTGCAGAGGTGTTAAATCCAACATTTGCTAAAATTCGTTTTGTTAAGGCTGAAGCGGATTATACCTTTAAGTTTTTGGTTTTAGCTTTATTAATAGATGCCGTTGGCGCCAGTCCCAAGTTTCAGACTATTCTACCTGCTGAAAGCTTAGGTATTTTGAGGCCTGAGTCTGAATCTGGCTTTGAAGTTATAGATGACTGTGGGGAGTAATTATGTTGAAACCAGTAGAATTAAATAAAGAAATAAAAACAAGCAGCATCCATTCCCTAAAGACCAATATCAATATTTGGGTGATTTATGCAACCTCTGAGTTCAAAAGCAATATGGAAGCAGAGTTGTCTAAGTGTGTAAATATTAACATCGAGTGGTTGGATTTAAATAAGATTGCGGTCACCACCTTGGGTGAACGACGCGTACCAGATGTCATTTATATTGAAGCAGGAAGCAGTTGGGCGCAAAAAATATCACATATTTATTCCAATGAAGGTAACTTGCAACGGAACCAGACAGCATTGGTAGTTTTTGGTGATGAGCATGACACCACATCACTTAAATTAGCGTTAAAATTAGGGGCATCTGACTACCTGCATCGCGAAGTCGATTTCTATGAGTTGTTGCCACTTTTAGAGGATATCGCAAACGAAAAATCTTCGAGTAGTGAGCTCGGTGAATTGTCGTTATTTATTAATACAAAAGGTGGTTCCGGTGCAACAACTGTAGCACTCAATACAGCTATAGCATTATCTGAATATTCAAAAGGTAAAGTACTGCTTATTGATCTGGGTATGCAATTTAGTGATGCTGCGGATTATCTAAATAGTAAACCTAAATACACTATTAATGATGTTGTGGATACGATGAACGACCTTGATGAATTATCATTGGAAGGCTTGGTTTACAAACATTCTTCAGGTGTTAACTATTTGTGTTTTAGTTCTGACAATATAAAAGATAATTATGATCGCGCAACAAAGGTCAGCGCTTTAATTCCTTTATTACGTCAATTCTATCAACATATTATTGTCGATATGTCTAATGGAGTTGAGCATGTGTTTCAACACATTGTCGCTCCAGCTTCCTATGTGTACCTTGTTATGCAGCAAAATGTGACTTCAATTAAACATGCCGCAAATTATTTAAAATCACTGCAACTCGACTATGGTTTAACCAGTGGGCAGGTAAGGTTGGTTATTAATCGTTACGAAAAGAAAACATCAATTACTATTAAAGACATAGAACAAACATTTCCAAACCAAGACATTCTTTTAGTACCCAACAATTTTTCTATAGCAATGGAATGTTCAAATTTGGGCAAACCAATTGTGCAATCAAAGAAAAACAGTGCCATTAAATCTTCACTTATTGACATCTCACATCAACTGGAAGAGCCAGCAGATAAGCAAACGCAAAGTTGGTTAGGCAAATTATTTTCTTAGCAGGGAGTCGCTATGTTTTTTAAAAGGAAAAATGTCGGCAGTAACTTTTCAGAGGCTGAATTGTTGAATACGAAATCTGAAGCTAACGCGGAACCTGTTTCGAAGCCGAGAAGTAGTAGTGTTGCTAACTCTTCAGCGATTGAAGAAAAAGTCCGTAAGATGGAAGCGGAAAGAAAACAGTTAGAACATGATCAAACTATAAAACACTACTACCACAGTAAGTTACTGGATACGTTAGATTTAGGTTTATTATCGCACCTTCAGGAAGACAGAGCGAAAGAAGAATTACGAGAAGCGGTCGTACATCTAATAGCAGAAGACCAGACTCATCCATTGAGTTCGGAAGCGCGTAATCGGATGATTCGCCAGATTGAAGATGAAATTTTTGGTTTAGGGCCGCTTGAGCCGTTACTGGCCGATTCTACCGTTTCCGATATTTTGGTTAATGGTCCTAAAAGTATTTTTGTAGAACGGTTCGGTAAACTGGAAAAAACACCGCATACGTTTCTTGATGACCGCCACCTACGTAGCATTATTGACCGAATCGTTAGCCAAGTAGGTCGACGGATTGACGAGTCTTCTCCTATGGTCGATGCCCGGCTTAAAGACGGTTCTCGTTTTAATGCAATCATCCCACCTCTTGCTATTGATGGTGCATCTGTATCTATCCGTCGCTTTGCTGTCGAACGGCTTAATATGGATAACTTATTGCACCTTAACTCGCTGTCGGAGGAGATGGCTAAGTTTCTGAATGCGGCTGTGGTTGGTGAGCTCAATATTCTAATTTCTGGTGGTACGGGCTCAGGTAAAACCACTACCTTGAATATTTTGTCCGGTTTTATTCCGTCTGATCAACGTATCGTTACCATCGAAGACTCAGCTGAGTTACAACTGCAACAACCTCATGTGGTTAGACTCGAAACTCGACCTGCAAATATCGAGGGTAAGGGTGAAATTTCTCAGCGTGAGTTAGTTAAGAACTCCCTACGTATGAGACCCGATCGTATCGTTGTAGGTGAGGTCAGGGGGAGTGAAGCGGTAGACATGCTATCAGCAATGAATACCGGCCATGACGGTTCACTGGCTACTATACACGCGAACACCCCCCGAGATGCATTAAGCCGTGTTGAAAATATGTTCTCTATGGCTGGCTGGAATGTATCGACGAAAAACCTTCGCTCTCAAATTGCTTCAGCGATCAATCTGGTTGTTCAGATGGACAGGCAAGAGGACGGTAAACGTCGTATGGTCAGTATTCAAGAGATTAATGGCATGGAAGGTGAAGTAATCACCATGTCGGAGATCTTTAAGTTTCAAAGGCAAGGTGTGGATGAAGATGGCAATGTGATTGGTGATTACATTGCGACAGGAATTGTTCCTGATTGTCATGATCAACTTATTAAACGTGGCTTGGACCTTCCATTTGAGATATTTAATGAGAAAGTTCGCTAGGAGGTATTATGAGCGGTCAATTACCACTGTTTTTACTATTGTTGTTTTTGTCAGTATTTTTTATCAGCCAAGCCTTGATCATGCCTTCTGCGGGGAAGAAGGTAAAGCACCGACACTTAATACAGCGTATTAAAGAGAGCCATAAGCACATTGATAAGGAGAGTATTTCTTTATTAAAAGAAAACTCCCTTAAGAACCTTTCTGGTGTTGAACGCTTTTTAGTTCAGTTTTCTTTGTTTGAAATTTTTAAAAAGAAACTAGAACTAGCTGGTATTGATATGACATTTGGTAAGTTCTTATTTTTGTCTCTTATCGTAGGTGTCATCACTGGCTTAATGCTTCTATTGTTTGGTCAGCCATGGTACATGGCTGTTGGAGTCTCCATTGCTATCTGGTTTGTTGTGTACTTTATAATTCAAAAACGAATTGGTGACCGATTGATGAAATTTGAAGAACAACTACCAGAGGCGCTCGATATTATCAAACGTGTTCTTCAGGCAGGGCAACCAATTAACCAGGCATTTGGTGAAGTTGGAAGTGAAATGCCGGCACCGATTGGTCCTGAGTTTAAAAATACCTTCAGTTTACTCAATTACGGTTATGATATGCGTTTAGCTATTATGCAAATGAGTGAGCGTGTACCAACTGTGTCAATGATGGCATTTTCAAGCGCTGTATTATTACAAAAAGAAACTGGCGGGAACTTAATTGAAAATATAGAGAAGTTATCTAAGGTTTTAAGGGATAGGTTTAAACTTGCCAGGAAAATTAAGACTGTTTCTGCCGAATCAAGGATGTCTGCTTGGGTTTTAGTCTTGGCGCCTTTCGGTATGTATATAATTATATCAGTATCAGATCCCGAGTATATTGCTATCCTACACAATCATCCAACAGGCATAAAATTGATAATAGGGGGGATGGTTTCTTTGTTCTTAGGTGCAATGTGGATTCGTAAGATTGTTAACTTTGAGGTGTAATTATTATGGACGTAATAAACAACTTTCTTGCGAGTTTCAATATAAGTCAAGACATGCTTTTTATGTTGTTTGTTTTGGTAACAACCATACTTTTGGTTATGAGCGTTGGTTATATTCTGATAGGGTTTAACTCTCCAGTAAAGCGAAAGCTCTCAGAAATTTCAACAGGAGATAAGATACCACTTTCATCTCGGAACGAAAAAGTGATGAATACGTTGGAATCATTAGCGCCTTTGACTGCAAGTGGTAATGAAAAAGATCGTCAGACCAATAGAATGCTACTAATGCATGCAGGTTTTCATCAGAAAAATGCGCTATCACTTTTCTATTCGATTAAATCTCTGACAACAATAATAGGAATATTAGTTGCTCTCGGGCTTTACTTATCATTACCTAAAACTAATAACCTTTATTTTTATATGTCTGCTTGTGTTTTCGTAGGTTTAGTAATACCAGATTTTTTGTTAAAAAGAATAGTAAAGAAGCGCCAAAACCGTATTCGGGCAGGGGTGGCGGATATGTTGGATTTGCTGGTGGTCTGTACTGAATCGGGGCTTGGTTTTAATGCTTCTTTACGTCGCGTTGCGGATGAAATGGTGATATCTCACCCTGAGCTTGCTGACGAAATTGACACCGTATGTATGAAAATACAAGCGGGTAAGTCAATGCCGGATAGTTTAAGAGAATTTGTTGTGCGGACTGGATTAGAAGAGTTTATGGGCCTAATAAGTATGCTTAGTCATGCATCACGAGTTGGTGGAAGCTTAGTTGATTCATTACGAGAATATACCGAAGACTATCGCGATAAGAGACAGCAAGCCGCAGAAGAAATCGCCGCAAAAATTCCAGTAAAAATGATGTTTCCAATGGTACTGTTTATTTGGCCTTGCTTTTTTATCGTTGCGATAGGGCCATCATTGATTCAGCTCTCAGAAGCATTTTCAAACAGTAATGTCTTACAGTAATTATAATTAGGATAACTATATATGTGGAAAACATACTTAGCTACTTGCATTTTAATACTTGTTACAGGGTGCGCAAACAACGAGGCAAGGCAGACCACTTTTGATAAAAGTTTATACTCGGGAAAGCCCGTTGAGTCGTTAACTAACGATGAACCGCCAACTAATGAGGCAGAGGCAATCACTCGGGGTGATACTGCATTAACAAGCAATAATACTGATCTTGCATTGTATGAATATATACGCTCCCTCACATTTGAAGATGGAGTTCATAAGGACAAGACGTTATACACTATTGGCCGAATTCATGAGACTCGTGGAGATTTTGAGTTAGCTGATAGGGCTTATCGTGCTTCACTATCTGAGAATTCTAATCATATTGGTTCATTAGAAGAGTTGGGCAAACTTTATACGAAACAAGGACGTAAGGATTTAGGACAAAGCTATTACTTACGAGCTCTTAATGCTGACCAATTACGACTTGGTGGGCAGGGAGATATAACGGTGAATAACATTTCTAGCGAACATATCCTATCGCTAAGATATGATGAGAAATCACCCGTTAATGCTTATGTTGGTTTGGGCGTTCTGTATGATATCAATAACAAGCACGAAATAGCTCAAGCATTTTTACGTAAAGCACTAGATATCAAACCTTATAACGAGAGTGCGCTAGTGAGTCTCGGGTATTCATATTACATGGTCGAAGACTATGCTAAAGCTACTCACTTTACTAATGCGGCTTTGGGTATAAATAGCAACAGTGAAAAGGCGATCAATAATTTAGGTTTAATTGCGATAGCTAAAGGTGAACCGAGAAAAGCCTTGAGTATTTTTGGGCGTCATATGTCTCCATCAGAAGCTCTGAACAGTGTTGGTTATTTCCTGATATTGAGAGGGGAGCCAGGAGAAGCGATTCCTTATCTACAGGAAGCGATTGATCAAAGTCCATCTTACTATGCCAAAGCGAATGACAATTTAGAGCGTGCACTTGAACTGGTACGGTCTGAAAGAGATACATCTAAAGTACTATTACAGTGATAAACTTTTCTCGTTTTTTGGGGATTTAGAGAAAGAAAAGAGTACTAAAGAAAAAGTAGTGCTCTTTTTCATATTTAGATCATGTTTCTGCTAAAAGAAATTAATCATCTTTGTCTTTATTGTCTTTATTAACTGTGAAATAACGATTCCTAGTTACAAATCTGTATGGTGTAGAGAGAATAAATGCACTTACTATACATAGAATAAAAAATGATGGGGAGTAGTAAAGTGTACCTGAAATGAGACCATTGGATAAAATTCCAACAAAAATAACAATGGAAATTAGGTTTTTTATTCTTAATTTACTTTTAACGTTAGAATATCCAGTGATGATGGTGAAAATAATGAAAGATAAAAATAATAATGTTCCTATTGCCCCAAAATCAAATAACCACTGAACAATAAAATTATGAGGATGACGGAAAATAGTTTCTGAATTTAAGAGGAAGCTTTCTGCACCATAACCAAAGAATGGTTTTTCTTTTATAAACTCCCAGCTTAATCTCCAAAGTTCTATTCTATTTGTTGATATCGCATTGATATCTTGACTATAATATTTTCTCGTTTCTAAAAGTCTATTTAACCCATTCCAAGAGTAGATGTTTAAAGGGGTGGATACAATAACTGATACGATAATTAAAAATACTAGTCTTAAAAGTCTTTTTATTTTTAATTGATGATGCTTATACATGATGGCCAAAGAAACTATTAATCCTATTAAGTACGATAGAATAGCACCTCGTCCTCCTAACCAAATTAGCAGCGATATACTTGTTATTGTACATACAAGGAATAGTATGTTGTTCATTTTTTTACCCATCAAAATTTTCAATGATAGGTATAAAGTGCTAACAATTACGATGTGCCCTAAGTGTCTTATATTACTTGACGTTATAATTCTCAGACCTTCATTATAATCAATGTCGGTTAAGTTAAAGTTGATATCAATAAATATCAATATAACAGCTATCAGAATGGCGTGGGGAAGGTAATCAAATGGAAGCTTATCATTAAGGGTAAAATACTTAGCTAGACTTAATATAAAGATCATGTGTGAAACCACAACTAAGTATCTAAAAAATGACACTATTGTTTCGGCACTCCAACCAATTCTACTAACAAGAATAAGGTTAGATATGGTTATCGATGCAATGTATAAAGATGTGAAAATATAGAGTGGTTTGAATGAAGTATAAGGTTCATTATCTTTAATGTTATAGATTAGCCATATTATTGATAGTTGAAAGCAGAGAACTACAATTTCGCCAATAAATGGTAAGTAGAAATGCATGAAGGGGGTAAGGAAGATGGCTAGTTTTAGCCTGTTATCTACTTGGGATAAAATCGAACTAACGTCTGCCTTAACTACCATTCCTAGTTACCATTTTTTATGAATTTATAGAATCCTTATTTCCAAGTTTATGTATATATTATGGTTTTTCTAGTTATTTTGTCATAAAAATGGTTTTTATTTAGTATCTGTGTTCCATGTCAATATTATGTCATCGTTTTTTGAGTTAAGAAGTATTAACCGTCAAATCTACAAATATCCTTCTAAGGTTAAAAGATAGAAGCCCCAACAAAAAACACTATCATCCACAGTATCGAAAGGTTCAGCGTCTTGAGCAAATAGAAGCCTGTAATAACCAAGGTAATATCTACCGGTGTAACTACTGCACTGGTAAATACCGGTTGGTAAAGTGCTGCGAGTAGCAGGCCAACTACTGAAGCGTTGACGCCACTGATTGCTCCCGATACCGATGGCTTACCTGCCAGAACCTGCCAGTTCTTAAGAACTCCGAGTAGTAGAAGGAATCCTGGTAAGAAAATGCCTAAGGTTGCGACTAGCGCGCCAAGGATTGGTGTGTCAGATAACTCATAACCAATATACGTTGCGAACGTAAACATCGGGCCCGGTACAGCTTGTGCTGCGGCGTAGCCCGTTAGAAATGCATCTGAACTCAAATGGTCGCCAACGATATTTTGCAGTAGCGGTAGCACGACATGGCCACCACCGAACACCAAACTTCCTGCTTGGAAGAAGTCGTTGAACAAACCTAGCATTGGCATGGTGTGGGCAATAAAAGGTAATCCGAATAGCAAGACGGCAAAAATTACCAGCGGTGTTAAGGTTGGGGTGAATGGTTCTGCTGGTATAGCAGACTCTTTCTTCAGATATCGTAGTCCAAGCACTCCAGCGATGATTAAAACAAGCATCTGAGTCTGGATACCCGGTGCAAGTAACAGTGATATCGCAGTAGCGACGCATAATCCTGCCGTGAGTTTTGTCTGGCAAAAGTTTTTGTACATTCCCCACGTGGCGTCAGCAACGACAACAACAGCTAGCAGTTTCAATCCGTGTACGATGTTTTGAAATAGAACCGTATCGGTTACCTGGCTACTCACCATCGCTAATGTGAGCATGATGAGTACTGATGGCAGCGTAAAGCCAAGAAATGCGGCGCATGCACCACTCAAGCCTCCACGCTTGTAACCCAGTGCAAAACCTACCTGACTAGAGCCCGGCCCGGGTAAAAATTGGCTCAATGCGACGATTTGAGCGTATTCACTGTCATCTAACCATTTTAGTTTTTCCACGAAAGTCTGGCGGAAATAGCCAATGTGGGCGGCAGGTCCACCAAAGCTGAACCAGCCCAGCCAAAAGAAAGTTTTGAAGATGGCAAACATGTTGAGCCTGTTTATCTGATTTGAATTGTTGATAATTTATCTGCTGTTATAGAATGACTCAAATTGATAGTGTTGATTTAATTTATGAATGAAATGGGATTGGCAGTGAAGTGAAAGACGAAATCCAGTGGCGCAACATAGACTTAAATTTATTGGTGACTTTTTCTTATCTTTATCGCTATCGAAGCGTGAGTATAGCCGCGGAAAATAGCTTCGTCAGCCAATCAGCCATGAGCCATAGTTTGTCGCGTTTAAGACTGCTTTTTGATGATCCGTTGTTCGAGCGCAAAGGACACAAAATGGATCCAACGGAGCATGCTCATAAAATTGCTCCGACTGTTCATCACTTGTTGGACTCTATTGCTAAAGATTTGCTGACTAAATCGACATTTGAACCAGAAAACTATTCGGGCGTGTGTCGAATTGGTTTAACGGACTACGCTGAATTCATCTTCGCACCATTGCTCTATGATGAAATTCACCACAGATCTCCAGAAGCACAAATCAGCTTTATCAATGTCGATCGAAGTAACTACATAGTGCGTACTGAACAGGATAAGCTGGATCTTGTCATTGGCAGTATGCCGGTACTGGACGACAACTTTGACAGCTTGTATTTGTATACCGAGAAGCATGTTTGTTTGTGTGACAAACAAGTGTTGAAAGGGGAAGAACAATTATCTCTGGAAGCGTTCGCCGGCATCGAACAAGCCTTGGTCAGCCCTGATGGGAGCTTAAAGACACAAGTAGACCAAAAGCTTGCCGAGTATGGTTTGAGCCGCAAGGTAACGGTGGCGTCACGAAACTTTCTCACTATCCGTCATCTTCTTAAGCATCGAGATTTAATTGCGATTGTGCCGGAAAAAATGGCGCTGGCAGAAGGCTTTTCTGATGGTCTTGTTACGATGACTCCACCAGTTCCTGTTGCGGACTTTGATATTTCGATGCTGTGGCACACTAGTCGTGCAAACGATGAAAAAGGCATCTGGCTCAGAAAAGTGGTGGCAGAATCGATCAATTCCCTAAGATAAGCTCTTGTCTGAAATAGTGGTGAAAACGTTTACCCTGAATTGGTAGTGTCACGTAACTTTAGTTCGCTTGGGACATAGACTTGAAGCGGTAATTTACGATCATCGCGATATTTTTCCACCAGTAAGTTAACACCTTGCACTCCCATCATTTCCGAGTAAATTCGGACGGTTGATAGCGGTGGAAAAGTGAAACGAGCGGTTGGAATATCATTCATGCTGATAAGTGCAATATCTTCCGGAATGGCTAAAC
This sequence comes from Vibrio sp. YIC-376, assembly GCF_052353105.1. NCBI lineage: Bacteria > Pseudomonadati > Pseudomonadota > Gammaproteobacteria > Vibrionales > Vibrionaceae > Vibrio > Vibrio sp. YIC-376. Next base: position 191,606 of record NZ_JBBWFK010000007.1, on the reverse strand, counting down.
CGGACTCATGGATAGCTCGAAGAACGCCAATCGCAATGGTGTCTGAGGCAATAAATAGTGCTTTTGGATAGTCTTCTTGGGCCAGCATTTTTTTCGCCAAGTCATATCCGGATTGGCTTGAGAAGTCACCACAATAAATATCAGCTTCAGTGATCATACCCTTCAGGCGCGCGTATTCCACGAAGGTATTTCTACGAATATCAGAGGTTGTGGTCTGGCTCTGTGTGCCTATAAATCCAATTTTATCGTATCCCTGAGAGGCAAATAGGTCGACTACCTGTTTGCTTATTCTTACCAGATCGGCATTGACACAATCGTAAGGACTTTCTTCATCTGCCATATCTATGCGGCAAATAAAGTTTGCCAAGCGTTTCGGCAGTTTAGCTATAATTCTCTGGTTAATATCTCCAACTAAAAGGATGCCGGTGATTTTTTGCGTGTCTATATCAATTTCACTGTTATAACAGTTGGTTAGTGCAATGCCCAGTTTGTCACATTGGGTTTGAATACCGTGTCTAATTGACAAGTAGTAAGGGTCATTCACTTCAACTTCTTGTTTGTAGCTATAGAGCGCTAAAAAATGATGCCGTTGTTTGGTTTCGTTGGCCAAAGTTTTCGATCTTTTGCTGCGATACTCAAGCCTCTCAGCTATTTCCGCAATGCGATGCTTTGTTTCTGGTTTCACATTCAACGTCGGATCATCATTGAGTACACGCGATACAGTTGCAAGTGATACGCCTGCTTCGTTCGCAATGTCTTTTAATTTCGCCATGTACTAATTCCGTAGGCTTAATATCAATCGTAGTAAATAACTGGTCATTCTAGCTTGTTAAAATACTCGATAACTGCGTTACCTTTTTCGTTAACAAAGAAGTTTGATTGTAGAATGACTACTTATCGAAAAATTCTGCCTTGTTCTCAAGCATTTTTCCTGTGCTATTTCTGAACACTTACTTACTGTGATTGGTATAACGCGCTGTTTTAGAGAGAAAGTAATAATCTCTCTATTGTAAACAGGTAGTTATGGCGGCACAAATCTTTGGCGAAACCTTTCGATGAATGATTACCTTGATGACGTCAGTATCGCGAGTATCACTTCTAATGTTTCAGACACTCCATTCTATCGATAAAAATGCTCAAATGTGTAATTTAGTGGAAACGTTTACACTATTTGAGGTAGATCACGGATCTGGGACGGCATTGGTTGTTAGACTTTTAACCAGTTAAGAGGTCGGCGTACCTACTCAGTGTCGGTTAAACAGGGTCAATCGACATTGAAGCAGGAGGCAAACATTAAGCTGCAACAGTGGAGAAGCAAAAAATGAAAGTTCTTGTCACAGGCGGTATGGGCTACATCGGCAGTCACACATGTGTGCAGATGATTGAAGCGGGTATGGAGCCAATCATCATTGACAACTTGTGCAATGCCAAGGTCGAAGTTCTCAGCAGAATTGAAGCGTTAACAGGCAAGCAACCTACGTTTTATCAGGGCGACGTTCGTGATGAAGACTTCCTGGATTCGGTATTTGCGAAACACGAAATCCAAGCTGTTATTCACTTTGCTGGCTTAAAAGCGGTGGGTGAGTCGGTTGTTAAACCATTGGAATACTATGACAACAACGTAAATGGCTCACTGGTATTGGCGCGCAGCATGCGTAAAGCGGGCGTGAAAAGTATTGTGTTTAGTTCATCTGCAACGGTATACGGCGACCCGGACATCGTGCCTATTACTGAAGATTCGCCAACTGGCGCAACCACCAATCCGTATGGCCGAAGCAAATACATGGTGGAAGAGTGTCTGAGTGATCTGTTCAATGCAGAAAATGATTGGAGTATCACTTTGCTGCGTTACTTCAATCCTGTTGGTGCTCATCCGTCAGGCACCATGGGTGAAGATCCACAAGGTATTCCAAATAACCTGATGCCGTTTATAGCCCAAGTAGCCGTAGGTCGACGTGAAAAACTGTCTGTTTTTGGTAACGATTACCCTACACCTGATGGCACTGGGGTTCGTGACTATATCCACGTTATGGACTTAGCTGATGGCCATATTGCTGCGCTCAAAGCCGTAGGCGAAAAATCAGGACTACACATTTATAACCTCGGTACAGGTAAAGGCTCAAGCGTACTCGAAATGGTTGAGGCGTTTGGCTCTGCTTGCGGTAAGCCAGTTCCTTATGAACTGTGTCCTCGCAGACCCGGTGATATTGCAGAGTGCTGGGCCAGCACTGAAAAGGCAGAGCGTGAGCTTGGCTGGAAGGCAACGCGTAGTGTCGCGGAAATGACGGCGGATACCTGGTTATGGCAATCCAACAACCCCCAAGGTTATTCCCCTGAGTAATTCAAGCCGAGCTGCAGCTCCAATCTCATCGAGAAATGCAGTGAAAAGAACGTATTTTTGAAAGTTGAGTAAGTAAGATGTCGAATGTTGAATTTAATCCAGTGGATCATCCACACCGTCGTTACAACCCGCTGACTGGTCAATGGATTTTGGTATCACCACACCGAGCAAAGCGTCCATGGAGTGGTGCTGATGAAAAACCTGCGATGGACGAATTGCCGAGTTACGACGGCAAGTGTTTCCTGTGTCCGACCAACGAACGTATTTCAGGTGACGTGAACCCTGATTACCAAGGAACCTATGTGTTCAATAACGATTTTGCGGCTCTGATGGTGGATTCACCAGATGCGCCTGAGTCGGACAACCCATTATTCAAAACTCAGGGCGTACGTGGTTTGAGCCGAGTGATCTGTTTCTCACCGGATCACAGCAAAACGCTGCCTGAATTACCAGTGAATAAAATTCGCGGTGTCATTGATACATGGGATGAGCAGATTGAAGAGTTAGGTAAAGATTTCATCTGGGTTCAAGCTTTTGAAAACAAGGGTGAGACCATGGGTTGTTCTCAGCCTCATCCACACGGTCAAATTTGGGCGAACAGCTTTTTACCTAATGAGATCGAACGTAAAGAGCATAACCTAAAGGCGTATTACCAAGAGAACGGCAGCAACCTACTGGTTGATTACGTTCAGGCTGAGCTAAAAGACGGCTCACGAATTGTTGTTGAAACCGAATACTGGGTTGCGGTTGTGCCTTACTGGGCGGCCTGGCCATTCGAAACCATGCTGCTACCAAAAACACACATTCGCCGCATGAGTGAGCTGAACGATGAGCAGCGAGATGATCTTGCTGTGGCTATCAAAAAACTGACCAGCCGTTATGACAACTTGTTCCAGTGCTCTTTCCCTTACTCGATGGGCTGGCATTACGCGCCGTTCTTCGAAGAAGGAACAGACATTGACCATTGGCAGCTGCATGCGCTGTTTTACCCGCCACTGTTACGCAGCGCGACAATTCGTAAATTCATGGTGGGTTACGAAATGCTGGCAGAAAGCCAACGAGATTTAACCGCTGAACAAGCGGCACAGCGTCTGCGTGATTTGAGTGATGTTCATTACAAAGAAGATCCTAGGGGACTAGATCCTAGGTCCTAGAAGTGTCGCCTGTATTCCGTAATCTGTATTCGTTTTCCTAGGACCTAGCTATCTAGGATCTAGGACCTTTAATAAAGAGATTTAACTATGTCTGATCTAATCCAAAATGTGAAAGCCTCTTTTGAGCAAGTATTGGGCTATGCACCAAGTCATATCATCCAAGCACCGGGTCGCGTCAATCTGATTGGCGAGCACACTGACTACAATGACGGTTTTGTTCTGCCGTGTGCGATTAACTACCAAACTGTCGTTGCTGCCGCAAAGCGCGACGACAATCTAGTCCGTGTGGTTTCCGTTGATTACGGCAATGTGGTGGATGAGTTTGATATCAGTCAGGACATCACTTTCCAAGCAGACAAAATGTGGGCGAACTATGTTCGTGGCGTAGTGAAGTGTCTGCTTGCACGCGGTTATCAGTTCACTGGTGCTGATATCTCTGTGAGCGGTAATGTTCCACAAGGTGCTGGTTTAAGCTCTTCTGCTGCGCTGGAAGTGGTAATAGGTCAAACGTTTAAAGTGTTGTTTAATCTGGAAATCAGCCAGGCAGAAATTGCATTAAACGGTCAGCAGGCAGAAAACGAATTCGTCGGTTGTAACTGCGGCATAATGGATCAAATGATTTCAGCGGAAGGTCGTGAAAATCACGCGATGCTTTTGGACTGCCGTAGCCTTGAAACTGAAGCTGTATCAATGCCAGAAGATATGGCGGTGGTGATCATCAACTCGAATAAAAAGCGTGGTCTGGTTGATAGCGAATACAACACGCGTCGTCAGCAATGTGAAGAGGCAGCTCGTATTTTTGGCGTTAAAGCACTGCGAGATGTGACTATTGAGCAGTTCAACGAAAAAATCTCAGAACTTGATGAGTTGGTAGCCAAACGTGCCCGTCACGTTATCACTGAAAATGATCGTACTGTAGAAGCTGCGCAAGCTCTGCGTGCTCATGATATGAAGCGCATGGGAGAGTTGATGGCGGAATCGCATGCTTCGATGCGTGATGATTTCGACATTACGGTCAAAGAGATCGACACTCTGGTTGAAATGGTCAAAGCAGTGATTGGCGAGCAGGGCGGCGTACGTATGACCGGTGGTGGTTTCGGCGGCTGTGTTGTGGCGTTGGTTCCGCCAACTTTGGTTGACGAAGTGAAAGCAACCGTTGAAGCGAAGTATGAAGCTGCGACGGGATTAAAAGAGTCGATTTACGTTTGTCAGGCAAAAGAGGGCGCGGGTCTGGTCGACGTGTTGTAAGGATAAATAATGGAAGCAGTTTTTAAACAGTTGGAACAGACGATGGCACAAACGCCGTCGTTTGATGGTCAAACCGCCAATTTAATCCACTTAACCAATGCAAATGGCATGACGGCATCGTTTATGGATATTGGAGCGACGTGGCTGAGTTGTACGCTTCCCATTAACGGAGAGCACCGCGAAGTGCTGCTGCGTTCAGCAAATATGGCAGAACACATGAAGCAGAGTGCGTTCTTTGGCGTTATCGTTGGTCGCTTCGCCAATCGTATCGCGAAAGGACAGTTTGACGTTGACGGACAGCGCTATCAACTTGACATCAATAATGGTGAAAACGCGCTTCATGGTGGCTTAAACGGGTTTGATAAAAGGCGCTGGACGATCGTAGATCACAGCTCTCAGCAAGTGGTATTCATGCTGGATTCTCCAGATGGTGATCAAGGTTACCCTGGAAACCTCAATGTCAAAGTTACCTATAGCTTATCGAATGATAATGAGTTGATCATCGAATATGGAGCGAGCGTCGACAAGACTTGCCCGGTGAATTTAACCAATCACGCGTACTTCAATTTAGCGGGAGAAGGCAGCGAAGAGAATGCGTTAGCGCATACATTGCAACTGAACGCGGCATACTATCTGCCAACCGATGCGGGGTTAATTCCAACCGGTGAGCAAAAGCCAGTTTCAGGAACAAGTTTTGATTTCACTGAGCCTAAGTTGATTGGGAAAGACTTCCTTGCAGAACAAGATCAGAAAACCGCTGCTGGCTATGATCACGCTTTTGTGCTCACACCTGAAGTGAGCGATGGTGTGTCTACTGCTGCGGTTCTGATCGCTCCGCAAGAAGATGTCGTGATGAGAGTAAAAACCACCAAACCTGCGATTCAGGTTTATACCGGAAACTTTCTAGCGGGTGCGTTTGGCACGAGCAAAGTATACGAGTCGTATGATGGTCTTGCCTTGGAAACCCAATATTTTCCTGACGGACCAAACAAACCAGAATGGGGACTCAACAGTGGGGTGTTGAGTTCTGGGGGTTGCTATCAGCACCAGACTGTTTATCAGTTTGAATTTTAGATAGCCTTTTCGGTGGGCGATTACCAGCTTAACTAATGAGTTGATCATTATCGTCCAGTAGCGATATGAACAGTTACGCCCACCTTTTTTTAAATCTTAAGTCAGTCAAGACCGCAACCAAATGTGGTCAGCTCTTATTGCTCATCTATATTTTTGCCACAGAATCTCGGCGCACTAAAGTCGGACTAAAAATGATCGTCTCATCTTCAACTTTTTCATCGCGTGAAAGCGCTAGTGCCAGACGAGTGGCCCGTTCTGCCATCATCTCAATAGGGTAGCGAATAGTGGTCAAACCTGGATGGACGAATCGAGCAATTAACCCATCATCAAAACCTACCATCGAAACCTGTTGCGGAACTTCAATACCATTTTGATCTAAAGCGGCTAATGCACCCGCCGCCATGTAGTCGTTATAAGCGACGACACCAGTTATCTCGAGAGATTTGGTCAAAAGGTTTGTCATTGCCACTTCGCCGCCATCACTGTTTGGTTCACCATATTCGATATAACTTTTTGATAGCTCAATACCATGCTCTTTTAGTGCGGCCTGATATCCTTGTAAGCGTTCATTGGTATCTTCGATATCGTGAGAAGAGGCGATACAGGCAATCTTACTATGTCCGTGACGAATCAGATATTCAGTTGCTAAGTATGCACCTTTGCGGTTATCCAGAGAAATACAGCGCTCGGCCAGTTCTGGAATATGACGGTTGATTAATACCATTCCTTTGACTTCTTTTGCGTAGTCGATCAGTTCCTCGTCAGATAACCCCTTGGCGTGAATGACAAGCGCATCACAACGGCTGTTGACCAATAATTCTAAAGCCCGGCGCTCGTCCGCTGCATTATGGTAACCGTTGCCAATTAATATGTGCTTTCCGTTTTCACGAGCCACGTTGTCGACAGACTTGACCAGCGTACCGAAGAAAGGATCGGACACATCGCTAACCAACACGCCAATAGTATTGGTGCTCTGGCTTACCAATGCCCGAGCGGCGGCATTTGGTCGGTAACCGAGTTTGCTCATGGCTTGAGTAACGGCATCAATGGATGATTGGCTTGCTTTAGGTGATTTATTGATCACTCGAGATACCGTCGCTACCGATACGCCGGCTTCTTTTGCAACATCTTTGATGGTTGCCATATTTGACCTTTATGTACTAGAACATTTGACTGGAAGTATTAAACACCCAATGTGTAATAAGTGCAATTTGGCTTTTTTGGTTATGAGGCATTGAGCGCTTACTCTATGTAAATAATGAATTTATTTCAGTGTAAACGTTATCTTCGAGAGGGAACCCGACTAAGCTCCTCTGTCTCAGTCGGGAATGACGCTTTTTAGGGGAAGGTACTAAGCATGTTGCGCAATCAGCGCGTCAATCAATTCGTAGTGATGATCTTGAACCCCGGCCAGATTACCGTATTTAGGTTGGTGGCGATCATTCTCTTTCGCATGCTGCCAACCAACCGTATGACGAACAAAATGCTCAGCAAAAGCATGAGAAACTTCCAGGCATCCCGCCATAACGGTATCAACGTAAGTTTGCATAATCGGGCTGTTAGAGCAGGGCGGTAATGGCGCATCTTTTACATAGACCCAAATGGCGTGCTCGCGATTAAATGACAGCTCTGTCTCGATTTGTTCAGGGCGAATTTGAATGCGGTGATAGCCACGTTCGCGGCGATCGAACTCTGCTAAAGCGGTTTCATCGACTTCAAGTAGTACCCCATTTACTTGTCCTTCACCTTCGTTGACGATCAGTGGAGACAGGGTGTAACTGTCATCGATTTTTCCCCAGTAGCGCACTAGTCCGTGAGCGATGACAGGAATAGCCGTTCCCGTTTGTCCGGTTAACTTGCGCGAAGCAGAATTGATTAAGCTGCCATAGCCGAATATGTACATCTTATTTGTGTCCCTTACTTTATTACGAGCATTACTAGCTTTATACCTAACCGTTCGGAGAAGCACAACTTTACCCCTAAAGTATAATCTTGCTTATAAACATGTATATTTTATGTATGTTTATGTTAGCATCGATTTTGTAGCTGAATTAACCAGCATCGACTGAAGCTTGAGGGCAAGATAATGCTGAACATCACCGATAAAAAAGTGGAAGAGAAAATCCCTGCATGGCTGCGTTTAGGGTTTAGGCCGTTTTTCCTATTTGGCGCTATTTATGCCGTTGTTGCTATCGCTCTGTGGGTGTGGATGTTCCAGACCGGCCAGCCAAGCGCACTTAATGTCCCTGCATTATGGTGGCATGTACACGAAATGTTATTTGGTTTCTCAATGGCTATTGTCACTGGGTTTGTGTTGACGGCGGTGCAAAACTGGACTGGAATCAACGGCACTAAGCACTACACACTTTTAGCGATTTTTGGCTTGTGGCTTGCTCCCAGAATACTGCTTTGGACGCCCATCCCGTTATGGCTAATCAGCATTATTGAAGCGCTGTTTTTGCTGTCTGTGGCTTATGAAGTTGGTATCCGTGTTTATCAATCAAAAGGGTGGCGTAATCTGTTCTTTGTTCCACTTTTCTTATTGGCGATTTTTGCTAACTTTGCCAGTTATGCGACGGTAAAAGGCATGCCACCGTTTACTTCCTCTGCGGTGTGGCATGCCATGCTGTGGTGGTTTACCTTGCTGCTGTCTGTGATGGGAGCAAGGGTCATTCCATTTTTTACCGCACGTCGATTTAACTTCGAGAAAGCTCAGCCTTTAGCGTGGCTTGATTGGCTGGCAAACTTGCCACTCGTGATGTTGTTTATCTTGAGCTTCTTCCCTGTTACGTTTTTGGAACTCGGCAACCCTTTGATGTTATTTGCTGGTGTTGCTCAGCTAATTCGTTTCTTGCGCTGGAAGCCTTGGCTAACGTTGAGCGAGCCGTTGGTGTGGTCACTGCATGCCGCGTATTTGTGTTTGCCGGTAAGTTTACTGTTGCGTGGGGCCTGGGGGGATGCATTTGCAAGCCATAACTTGATTCACTTGTTCGCAATAGGCGCTCTGGGTGGCTTGATTTTAGCGATGATCGCTCGCGTAACCATGGGACATACAGGGCGTATGATTTACAAAGGCCCAAATATGAGTATTGCCTTTGCATCGATTATTGCTGCTGCGGTGGTACGGAGCTTTGCGGTGATATTTGATCCGGCAAACATGATGCTCTGGATTGATATCAGTGGCGGGTTATGGATTTTAGCGTTTGGTCTGTTTGTGTGGCGATTCGGCGTTATGCTGATTACGCCGCGTATTGATGGCCACCCGGGCTAAAAGTGTAGGCTAATTGGAAGAGGAGAGCGCATCTCCTCTTTTTGGTGTCTTAGCGAAACTATCTAAACTACTGCGAATGCTTACTCGTCGTCGCTTTTGTTGGTCAACCCAAAGCGTTTTAACAGCAGCCATTCCAGAGCAAAGATCACGATTAGCGCAACACAGAACCAAGTGAAAGCGGTCGCGGAGTCAACGCCAGGCATCCCACCAATATTGATACCAAGCAGGCCGGTTAAGAAGCTGGTTGGTAAGAAAATGGTCGCGACAAGAGTAAATAAATAACTGTTTTTGTTTGTTTTTTCATCTCGGTTATGTTTTATCTCATCTTGAAACAGTGCAACTTCCCCAAGATAAAATTCAATAGTTTCGTTGATGCGCGTAATGTTGTTGTGCGCGAATCGATACTGATGAGGTCTGGAGACTACTAAATCAGAGTTGGATTCAAGCAAGTCTCGAATCGCGTACTGTTGCGGGCGAATAAAGCGCTTGATGGAGATTAGCGCCTTTTGAGCCGAGATATGTTTATAGGTTGACTCGTCATTGACATCAAAGTGATTCAGGGTTTCTTCAATGGTGTCTAAGTAATGATCGATTTTGCCGTTCAACCCTTCAATGATTTGATTGAGCAAGCTGGCGAGACTTTTTGGTCCTTTCTGCTCAGCTAACGCCTGGCGAATTTCCATGATTGCGCGTGATGGTATTTTTCGTGTTGAAATGAGTGCGCCTTGAAAATACAGAATGCGGATACTAAGCATATCTTCAGGAGCGGCATTTTCATTCATGTTGATGCCACGCAGGATCAGCATGAAATTTTCGTCGTCCAGAGGATGGAAAGACGGGCGGCTCTCATCGGCGAGTAAATGGTCTACGGTGGCACGAGGAACCTCGTTGCTCTCTAGCCATTCGCGAATACCAGGATGCAGCCTTTCACAGTGGTACCAGTGCTTAGCTTTGATCTCTTGTGATGTCGTAGATTCTTGAGTTGCTACTGGGGTTGAAAAATCCCAATGCTCAATCATAAACCCCATATTCTTTTCCTTATCATGAGATTACGTGCAGTAAACGTCTGTTAAATGAGTATGATTGCATTTCAATTGAAAAGTCTACGAAAAGTTTCCCTGGGGGAATCAAAACAAAAAAGCCTGCAGTTTTGCAGGCTTTAACTTAGGTAAGTGATGTTTAACCAACTTCGCAAAGGTTGACTACTTTTTGCTGCAATTTTCCTTTTAAGTACTCTGCCAACGAGAGTTTTTCGTCATCGCTCATGTAAAGGCCAAGTTTTGTTCGGCGCCATAAAATGTCTTCGTCAGTGAGTGCCATTTCATGGTTCATTAAGTAATCAATTTCGCGTTGATATACGCCGCCAGCTTGTGACGAGAAAGTTTGTCCTAAATCGGCCATGCTCGCAGCATCAGCCATTAGATCCCACGTCTGAGTACCAAACTGAGTCACATAACGCAGAATCAGTGCTTCTGGTGCCCATGAGTACTTGGTATGAATTTGTTTCGCCAGTTGCTCGCGGCTACAGCTGAAATTTCCGCCCGGTAACGCTTGGTTGGCTGTCCAGTTACCGCCCATTTGTGGCAGGAATGGAGCCAGCTTTTTCATCGCCGCTTCGCCCAGTTTTCGGTAAGTCGTTAATTTACCGCCGAACACTGACAACAGTGGCGCTTGATCTAATTCTGCATCTAGCTCTAACGTGTAGTCTCGGGTGATCGCTTGCGGCGAGTCTGACTCATCATCACACAGCGGACGCACGCCACTGTATGTCCATACCACATCTTCTCGTGTTAGCTGGTGGACAAAGTGCTGGTTAACAATATCGATCAGGTAATCGACTTCGTCATCAGAGATTGCGACTTCTCGTGGATCGCCTTTGTACTCTACATCTGTTGTGCCGACAATTGAGAACTTGTCCAGGTACGGGATCATAAATACGATGCGGTTATCTTTATTTTGCAGAATGTAAGCTTGCGGCTCGTTGTGGATTCGAGGAACCACGATGTGTGAGCCTTTGATTAAGCGAATATTACGAGGTGACGCTTGATCTAATCCTTCATCAAAGAACTGTTTTACCCAAGGACCTGCGGCGTTAACCAGCGCTTTCGCTTTACGTTCAAAACGTTGATCTGTCATGACATTATGGATCGTGACATGCCAAATATTACCTTCTCTATGGGCTTTTTCTACTCGGCAGTAGTTACGAACTTCAGCGTGGTTTTCACGTGCGGCGAGAATATTAAGTAAAACTAAACGCGCATCATCGACCCAACAATCTGAATATTCGAAACCCGTTTTTATTTCTGGTTTTAATAAACCTGATTTTGCCAGATTAACAGTTTTACTTCCCGGTAGAGTCGTACGTTTACCCAAGTTATCGTAAAGGAACAAGCCACAGCGGATCATCCAGGCCGGGCGTAAAAATGGACGATGAGGTAAGCGGAAACGCATTGGCAAGGCGACATGTGGTGCTTTACGAAGAATAACTTCACGCTCAGCGAGCGCTTCCGAAACCAAACGAAACTCATAATGTTCAAGATAGCGTAGGCCACCATGAATCAGCTTAGAACTTGCTGAAGATGTTGCAGATGCAAAGTCGTTAGCTTCATATAAACCAACACTCAAACCACGACCTGCAGCATCGGCTGCAATACCAGCCCCGTTGATGCCGCCACCGATAACGATCAAGTCTAAAGTAGTGGATGAGTCTGTAGTGGAAGCATTTTTTTGTATACTCATAAATTTGACCTCTTGGTGAGCGAACGAGCATTTTAGAACATGATTCAATCCTAACTTAGGTTTCGTTTTTGGTCATTATTTATTTTCGTTTTTGAGCGTTTGTGTGATTTGGGCACAAAAAAACCTCTGTCTAATTAAGGCAGAGGTCATTTGAAGGTTCAAGTATGAGCGATATATTTATTCTGATGCTTCTATCACGCCATTAGTTTTTACTACTTCAAGAGGGATCGATGCTTCTTTTAAGATGGACAAAATTTCTTCGGGAGGCTGCTTGTTGGTAAATATCATGTTTAACTGCGCAATATTGCCCAGTTTCACCATTGCATTGCGGCCAAACTTAGTGTGGTCAACTGCGAGAAATACGCTGCGGCTATTGTCAATAATCGCTTGCTTCACGCGTACTTCATGGTAATCGAAATCCAGCAATGAACCATCGAAATCAATGCCACTGATACCAAGAATGCCAAAATCGAGGCGGAATTGTTTGACGAAGTCTAACGTTGCTTCACCGACGATACCGCCGTCGCGGCTTCGCACCTCACCGCCAGCTAAGATGACCTTGATCTCTGGGTTAGGGAACAGAATGGTTGCTACGTTAATGTTGTTGGTTACAACTCGAAGCTGTTTGTGGTTTTTGTTAAGCGCGCGCGCAATCGCTTCGGGTGTCGTTCCGATATCTATAAATAAGGTTGCACCATCAGGAATGTGCTTTACCACTTCTTCTGCAATGATATCTTTTTCATTGAAATTAAGTGCTTTACGCGTGTTGTAGGATGTATTTTCAGAACTGAGAGGTATGGTAGCACCACCGTGATAACGACGAATTTTATTGTCGTCTGCGAGTTCATTAAGATCGCGTCGAATGGTTTGCGGACTGACATTGAATCGTTCAACTAACTCATCAGTGCTGACATAGCCTTGTTTTTTCACCAGTTCAACAATCTGTTGGTGTCTCGGTATTTGCTTCACTTACCACTCCCTTGTGCACTGGTGACAGCCAATGCTTCAAATTCGAAAATAGAAACTCGCGCTATTGTGCTCGAACTCGTTCGTTATGAGAAGTAAAGCGACCAAGGAATCGGGGGTAAGACGCAAAAAAGAGCGCTCAGAAGGCGCTCTTTGTTCTTATTGGTGAAGAATTAATCTTCGTCGTCGTGAAGCTCAGACCAGGTTTGTGCACATTTTACTGCACGCTTCCAGCCTTTGTAGCGACGGTTACGTTTTTCTTCGTCTTCATGAGGTTCAAACGTACGATCGATGACGGCTTTACCTTGCAGTTCGTCCAGACTATCCCAATATCCTACTGCCAGTCCTGCCAGATATGCTGCGCCCAAGGCAGTAACTTCGGTGACTTGCGGGCGAAGTACCTGTGTATTTAACACATCCGCCTGGAATTGCATTAAGAAGTTATTCGCGACAGCTCCACCGTCTACACGGAGGTTTTCAAGCTTGATTCCTGAATCGGCTTGCATCGCATCCAGTACGTCGCGAGTTTGGTAAGCGATACCTTCCAAGGTTGCACGAATAATGTGGTTGGAGTTTACGCCTCGAGTCAGGCCAACAATAGTACCACGTGCGTATGCATCCCAGTATGGAGCACCAAGACCTGTAAATGCAGGAACGACGTACACACCGTTTGACGTGTCCACTTTTGTCGCGAAGTATTCAGAGTCTTCTGCGCCGTTAAGAATCTTAAGTTCATCACGCAGCCATTGAATGGACGCACCGCCCATGAATACTGCACCTTCCAACGCGTATGCAGGTTCACCTTTCGGACCACATGCTAGGGTAGTGAGTAGGCCGTGTGTAGAAGTAACTTTTTCTTGACCGGTATTCATCAACAAGAAACAACCCGTACCGTAGGTGTTTTTTGCCTGACCGGCTTTCACACACATCTGGCCATAAAGCGCGGCTTGTTGGTCACCCGCAATACCAGCGATAGGAATACGAGTACCACCTTTACCACCAATATTGGTTTTGCCATATATTTCAGAAGAACGTTTTACTTCTGGCATCATCGATGCTGGAATACCCAACTCATCCAGCAGTTTTTGATCCCAACATAGGTCGTTGATATTAAATAGCATCGTACGCGAAGCGTTGGTGTAGTCTGTTACGTGTACGCGGCCTTGAGTCATTTTCCATACCAGCCAAGTATCAACCGTACCAAATAACAGTTTGCCTGCTTCTGCGTCTTGACGCGCGCCTTCTACATTATCAAGAATCCACTTCACTTTTGTGCCGGAGAAGTACGGGTCAAGCACTAAGCCTGTGTTATCACGCACGTAGTCCTCTAATCCGCGGCGTTTTAGATCTTCACAGATTTCTGCGGTGCGGCGACATTGCCAGACGATGGCGTTGTAAACTGGTTTACCCGTTTCTTTGTTCCAGACAACCGTGGTTTCACGTTGGTTGGTAATACCAATGGCAGCTAATTGGTCGCTTCGGATGCCTGATTTAGCCAAAGCTTCAACCAAGGTCGAACTCTGCGTCGCCCAGATTTCCATCGGATCGTGCTCAACCCAGCCTGCTTGCGGATAAATCTGAGTAAATTCGCGCTGAGCGACGCTAACGATGTTTGCGTCATGATCAAGAATGACGGCGCGAGAACTTGTTGTGCCTTGGTCTAGGGCAACAATGTATTTTTGCTCAGTCATGGTAAGAATCCTTTTGTTTTGTTATTTATATTTTATACCCAAATGAATTCAAGATGCCGGATTCAGAGCGTTGTCACTGATGCTAGTTCAAGGAAACTAACGCAGCGGAAGAGCAAGCTCTTTCCAAGTTATTTGACGCAGAAATTGTGTCAGTGACACGCTCCCGAAGGGCGAGTTGTCTTGACTCACAGTCTTTGTTAACGATTTTTGATTTAGAACCACTAGATCTTCAAATCGTTGCCGCGTCTGAGAGCCAAGTCATTCTCGCTGAACCAAGCATCTCGAGGTTATTTGGGTATACTGATTAGTCAGTGGTTAAGCTCGAGCTTCTTCTGTCTCTTCCGTGTCACATTGGTTTGGGATAGTACAACCGTGACCCTGCTGCGGAAGATAAGCAGCAATTGCTTTCGGATATAGCCAACCACCAAAGCAGGCACCTGCAATAGGGGCGAGGACCGGAATGATAAAGTACGGGATATCCTTGGCGCCAGTCAGAGCATAATCCCAGCCAGCAAAGTAGGCGAACAGCTTTGGTCCAAAGTCACGCGCTGGGTTCATCGCAAATCCCGTTAGTGGGCCAAGCGAGCCACCAATAACCGCAATAAGAATACCAATCAATAGTGGATTCATTGCCCCACGAGGTGCCCCATTACTTTCATCACCCAGTGCCAAAATCGCAAACATTAAAACGGCGGTAATAACAAACTCCACCGCAAAAGCACCAGAGAAAGAGAGAGAAGCGTGTGGGTAGGTCGAAAAAATTCCCGCCGTTGCTAAGGCCTCTTGGCTACTACGTACGAAATTGTGTGCGATTTCATAATCAGTAAAGAGGTTGGCGTACAAGCTGTAGACCAAAGCGGCAGAGCAAAACGCGCCAAGTAATTGAGCGATAATGTAAGGCACTACTTTCGCTTTATCGAAGCCGTGGAACATGGCAAGTGCAATGGTTACCGCTGGGTTAATGTGTGCGCCTGAAACGCCGGCAGTACAGTAAATAGCGATGGTTACACCTAATCCCCACACTATGCTGATTTCCCATTGTCCAAAAGAAGCGCCTGTTAGCACCAAAGCCGCAACGCAGCCAACGCCGAAGAATATGAGTAGTCCCGTACCGATAAACTCGGCCAAACATTCTCCGAGCAGAGAGGGGTGTTTGTTGGTAGTCATGTTAAGAGTCCTATGGTTATTTTGCTTATCTAGCACGATAGTATTGTGCATATATAATCGGTTTCGAAAATAAACGAGCATTAAAAGTGAGCGTTTGAGCATAAAAATGTTAATCAAACTCTTAAATTTTGTTAAATAGCGCATCTTTTAATCATAAAGGAAAGCTCGTTGAACAGGTTTTCTGATGCTTACGGAGATTTTGTTGTTTAAGTTACCTGTGTGAAAACTATTGCACAACTGGTAAGAGGAGTTTTGTGAGGCGGCTTCGCTAAAGACGATTTGTGCCCCAGTTTTTGCGCAAGAAATAACCCTAATTGAGTAGATAAAGAAAGGTTTTATAAAGGCTTAGATAGGATCGCTGACGCGAACTTGGTATTTGGTTTGATATTGAGCGGATGAATATTCACAGCATTGAGCACGGCCTATCCTTAGATCTCAGTGGATACAGAGAGGACATATTTGTGTGATTTCGTTACTTGCTCAATGTGTGTTCCTTTTTGAACGAGTACAACATTAACTGAATATGCGTAAAATTGAACTGGTGTCTAATTAATTATTTCTAATTTACTGTATTTACTAGTATTTAATTTATGTGCAACATTTATCACAGAAATTAAGTACTAACCTCTTACAATGCGATTTCTTTCGAACGAATGTTTGTTTTGTTTCGTTTTTTCTTTTTCGATTCTTTACCATCGCATAATACATAATGAGGTTCCTATGTTTGGAATATTCAAACCTAAGGCGCACATCGATCGTCTGTCCCCAGACAGTATTGATAGCACCTACTCACGTCTACGTTGGCAGCTTTTCATCGGTATTTTTGTTGGATACGCTGGCTATTATCTGGTTCGTAAAAACTTCAGTTTGGCGATGCCTTATCTGATTGAGCAAGGCTTTAGCCGTGGTGATCTGGGTGTTGCTCTTGCGGCTGTTTCTATTGCATATGGTCTTTCCAAGTTCTTAATGGGCAGTGTGTCTGACCGTTCCAACCCTCGCTACTTCCTAAGTGGCGGTCTGTTAATGTCGGCACTCGTTATGTTTTGTTTTGGGTTTATGCCTTGGGCAACAGGCAGTGTAACAGCGATGTTTATTTTGCTGTTTTTAAACGGGTGGTTTCAGGGCATGGGCTGGCCTGCTTGTGGCCGAACTATGGTGCACTGGTGGTCACGTAAAGAGCGTGGCGAGATTGTTTCGGTTTGGAACGTTGCCCATAACGTAGGTGGCGGTTTGATCGGACCATTATTTATCCTTGGTCTTTGGGCATTTAACGACGACTGGCGTACCGCATTTTACGTTCCTGCATTTTTTGCCATTTTAGTCGCTATTTTTATCTGGATGACGGTTCGCGATACACCTCAATCTTGTGGTTTGCCTCCGATTGAAGAGTACAAAAATGACTACCCAGATGATTACGACAAATCTCACGAACAAGAAATGACAGCGAAGGAAATCTTCTTCAAGTACGTATTCAACAACAAGTTGCTATGGTCGATTGCGATAGCGAACGCATTCGTATACCTGATTCGTTACGGTGTTTTGGACTGGGCGCCGGTATACCTCAAAGAAGCGAAGGATTTCTCGGTAGATAAATCTTCTTGGGCTTACTTCCTGTACGAGTGGGCGGGTATCCCAGGCACGTTATTGTGTGGTTGGATTTCAGACAAGCTGTTTAAAGGTCGCCGTGCACCTGCAGGTATTTTGTTTATGGCCCTCGTAACAGTTGCTGTCATGGTTTACTGGTTCAATCCAGCTGGCAACCCAACGGTAGATATGATGGCGCTGATTGCAATTGGCTTCCTGATTTACGGTCCTGTGATGTTGATCGGTTTATATGCGCTTGAATTAGCGCCGAAGAAAGCGGCGGGAACAGCTGCGGGCCTGACAGGATTGTTTGGTTACTTAGGTGGTGCCGTTGCTGCAAACGCGATCCTTGGTTACACGGTTGACCACTTTGGCTGGGATGGCGGTTTCATCATCTTAATCGGTTCGTGTATTACTTCTATCGTATGTTTGACCTATGCAATGTTGGGCGAACGCGCGCATCACGAGCAAAAAGAGCGCGAAAAGGAAGCGCTAGCGTAATATTTATTTAAAGAGGCAGTGGAATACTGCCTCTTCGCTTTATCAAGGAAATAACAATGAAAACAACGTCAGTTTGCCTTACATTTTTGGCGCTTAGCTTATCTGCTGGAGCGATTGCGAAACCTCTTGTGATTGCTCACCGAGGCGCATCTGGCTATTTACCAGAGCACACCTTAGAAGCCAAAGCGCTTGCTTATGCTATGAAACCCGACTACATCGAACAGGATGTGGTGATGACCAAAGATGATCAGTTAGTGGTTTTGCATGACCATTATCTGGATCGAGTTACCGATGTCGCTGAACGTTTTCCGGATCGTGCGCGTAAAGATGGCCGCTACTATGCGATTGACTTTACGTTGGCAGAAATCAAATCGTTGCGAGTAACAGAAGGGTTTAATATCGACGATAACGGCAACAAAGTCGCTGGATACCCAACTCGATTCCCAATGTGGAAATCCGATTTTACTGTCCCGACGTTCGCCGAAGAAATTGAGTTGATTCAAGGGCTCAATAAAACATTGGGTTACGACATCGGTATCTATCCCGAAATCAAAGCACCTTGGTTCCATCGTCACGAAGGGAAAGACATTTCTAAAGCTGTCCTGAAAGTATTGAAACAGTATGGTTACGACTCGCAAGACGACAAGGTGTATCTACAATGCTTTGATGCTAATGAATTACAGCGCATTAACAGTGAACTGATGCCTGAGATGGGCATTGATCTGAAGCTCGTTCAGCTTATGGCTTACACCGATTGGAACGAAACTATGGTCTACAATGGCGATACCGCAACGCCGTACAACTATGACTGGATGTTTGAAGCGGGTGGAATGAAGAAAGTCGCCGATTATGCAGAAGGTATTGGTCCTTGGAAACCGATGCTTGTCGATGATAAGTCCACCCAAGATAACATCGTTATCAAACCGTTGATGAAAGCAGCAAAAGACGCTGGATTACAGGTACATCCTTATACTTTCCGTGCTGATCCGGGACGTATTCCCGCTTACACCGTTAGCTTCGAAGGTATGATGGATATCTTCTACAATCAGGTGAAGGTTGATGGTTTGTTCACCGACTTCCCTGACAAAGCGGTAAGTTTCCTAAATAAGTAACTGATATCCCAAAGTTGCAGAAATAAAAATCCCCCGACAGTTTCCTGTCGGGGGATTTTTTTAAAGACCAAATCAAAAACAGACTATTTGTTTTTACGGATTAGTTGTTTTTAACAGATTAATTATTTTTGTGTAGTTCACTGTTTAGTTCAACCGCGCTCTTGTTTGCAAGACACTCGATTTGACCAGTCACAGAGTTACGACGGAATAGTAGGTCAGATACGCCAGCAAGGTCGCGAGCTTTAACGATTTCTACTTCGTTACCTTCTTTGTCCAGCATACGTACTTTAGTACCTGCTGTTACATATAGGCCAGATTCAAGAGTACAACGGTCACCTAGTGGGAAACCAAGACCAGCGTTTGCGCCTAGTAGAGAGTTTTCACCGATAGAAACCACAACTTTACCGCCGCCAGATAGGGTACCCATGATAGATGCACCACCACCGATGTCTGAACCGTTTCCTACCACAACACCTGCAGAGATACGACCTTCAACCATGCTCACGCCTGTTGTACCTGCGTTGAAGTTGATGAAACCTTCGTGCATAACGGTTGTGCCTTCGCCAACGTGTGCGCCAAGACGTACACGAGATGTGTCAGCGATACGAACGCCAGTTGGTACAACGTAGTCCACCATTTTAGGGAACTTGTCTACACAATCTACGCTTAGTGTGCGACCAGCAAGACGAGCTTCGATTTGACGCTCTGCCAGTTCTGGTAGGTCGATTGGACCTTCGTTTGTCCATGCGATGTTGTGCAGCAGGCCGAAGATGCCATCCAGTACTGTGCCGTGTGGCTTAACCAGACGGTTAGAGATAAGTTGTAGTTTCAGGAAGCCTTCTGCAACAGATTGTGCCTGTTCATCAGATGCAAGGATAACCAGTACAAGAGGTTGTGCTGATTCCGCTGCTTTGGTCGCGAATGATGCGTTTGCCGCGTCACCGTTAGCTTCAAATGCAGCCGCTAGCTCTGTGCTCTGTGCAACAGAGATCTCGATAGCTTGGTTGCCTTGCTCGTAACCAGCTACTGCTGCTAGTGCGTTTACTAGTTCGTCGCTTGGGTTAAGAATTGGGTTTGGAAAAAACGCTTCGATGATTTTACCGCCGCGGTTTTTAGTTGCCGTACCAAAGGCTAGAGAAAAGAAAGCCATAGTTGATCTCCGTCTGTTGAGTCTGGTCTCGTCTGTTCGCTGACAAGAATCTAATTGAGTTAAGTTGATAGTCATCATAAAGACACTATTGGGGAGTTTAAAGGGGGTAATGGGATAAAGTCCGTAGATGGATACCTTTTGTCTTTTGAGAGATATCTCTGTCTGATGAGAAATGTGTCGTAAACTAAATATTCAGCTTGAACGATAAGATATCCAAAGCCCTGAAATTAAAGAAGCCAAGTCAACAAAAGACATGGCTTCGTGAACTAACAAGTTACTCGGATATTATCCATGTAGAAGATCGGAGTTACTTAACTCTTACCAGTTCAGGTTGTGCATATTCCCAACTAGTCGTGTAGTCATTCAGTGATTTAATCATGTAGATTTCTCCGCCATCAGCGACAAAGGCAAACTGAATATGCTCTTCGTCTTCTCCCCAAAAACCTTGACGATTGGTTGCAGAAAAAGTCTCAGCTACCTTGTTGCTCGCTTTGTCAATCACTCGGAGCTGGCGACTTTGCTCACCTTCAGCAATTACATACTGACTGCCTGTGTCAATAAACGCAGTGATTGACGGTTTGTAAGTGCCACTCAATTCAGATAACGGAAGTTGACCTGCCCACTTCAGATCTAAGTGGTTGCCATCTTTTAGCGTATAGTAGTTGCCGTTGCCGTCGATATAGTTCTCACCTGCTTTATCAAACCAGAATACTCCTCCATGCGAATAGTCACCATGGTACTCATCTTCGGTATTCGGCAAATTCCATTGCCCAGACTCAACGAATACGCCGGTAAAACTTTGTGGTGAAAGGTTGGCCTCCAAGCCTAACAATACGTCCCCGTTACTGCCCAGTTTAATATCAGGGGAATACCAGTCGACTCCTTCAGAGATCTCACTATTTTTTGTTGAAATATCGATCACTTCTAGGTTTGAACCCGCAGCAAATAGATCATCACGACGTACTGCAATGCTTGGAGAATTATAACTCGTCGAGATCTGTTGGCGGGTCGGCGTTGCTAGATCTACTGAATTAAAATCAAATATCTCAGCTTGATATTCCGTGGCGACAACAACGCGACCTTGTTTGGCAAGAGTATCAACAGTCAGAGAAACAGGCTGGTTAGAAAGGCTAAAGCTTTGTGTCTCACCCGTTGCTAAATCATATACATACAACTGATTAGTTGGTGAA
Source organism: Vibrio sp. YIC-376 (assembly GCF_052353105.1). Taxonomy (NCBI): domain Bacteria; kingdom Pseudomonadati; phylum Pseudomonadota; class Gammaproteobacteria; order Vibrionales; family Vibrionaceae; genus Vibrio; species Vibrio sp. YIC-376. The sequence goes on along the minus strand of NZ_JBBWFK010000007.1, from coordinate 170,418 downwards.
TCTGAAGTCATCACTAACAGGTTTAAGCCTGGAACGTAGGCCGCTTGTAACACTTCATACCCGAACTTCAAGCGCTCGCTCACTGCCAGCGCGTTACTTGCGGCTTGCGTTGGTGCTTCAATCACAAAGTCCATTGGTACCTGAAGTGGGCTACCTGCTACAGGGTAGTCACACTGTTCGTCATAACATACATTGAGTTCTAAATCGCCACTATAATCGCCAACAGCAAGGTTATGTGGCAACTTTAAGTCAATTAAAGCAGCGTACTCATCATAGGCTTTTGGTGCCAGAGAGAGCTGATTGACCCGCACTTCACCGTTTGAGCGTGATAGCTTGAGCTGATCGCCATGGTTACCGCGAAGACGGATGGTGCGCTGCTTGAGATTATTATCCACGAGAGCGTTTGTTGCCGCGTGGTAGTGGATCGTTTCATCCTCTAACAAGATCGCCTGTTCGTTAAGCTCAACACTATAGTTAATCGTTGCTTTAATTGGTGAGCCAGGAACATGCTCATTACAATACTCATCAAAGCAAGCCAGCATAGAAATCTGATGTTGGGTCGTGCCATTGCCTGCTTTGTAGCCGGGCTCTAGATCAATCTTCACTATCCCACCAGTGCCAGACGTAAACATAATCTCGGCGTATTTCACCAGCGGGCTTTCTGAAGCAACACCCACATAGATCTCCTGTTTAGTCACCCCTTTTGAATCAAATTCGATATGTGTGGTTATTGGCGACATAGTATCACCGACGATATCTACCGTTGGTTGTGGGCTGTATACGCGAATATTATCGCTGCCACCACCACCGCCGCCACAACCGGCCAAAAGTAACGCAAAAGCCAAAGAACTAACTTTGTACATAATTTCACCTCTCTGAAAAGTGCCGACATTTTGTATTGCTAATTCTTTAGCAACAACAAATGATTACCTTAAAAAGTGGTGACCTATGCGATTTTCGAGGCATATCAATTAATGGATAGAATGTCACAATTTTTGAGGGCAGTTACCTAGCAAAATGCAGTGATTGCAGCCTGAAAAAAGAAGATTTCATAAGGGGATTGGTTATTATGCTGTATGCATATTGGCGTGTGGGCTTAGAGCAAGTGAGAGCTACTTTAAATATTTCATCTGTGATCAACCGGCATAAAAAAACGCCACAATATGCGGCGTCATTTTGAAAAGCTAGGTAAGCTTATGCTGCGTCTTCCTGTGTCTCTTCTTCGACAGCTTCAAGCTTTTTTGCTTTCTTAGGTGCAGGTCTACGCTTTGCACCCAGAGCGTAAAGGAGTTCTTCTTTGTTTTGCGCAAGGAACATGGCAAGATCTTCTTGCTTTCCTTCGTCTTCCAGAAGTTCACTTTTACCTAGCAGAGAGAATAGCTCATCTGCCATATCCAGCATTTTGTCATATGCGTCAGCTTCCGCTTTAGAGGTAAAAGTCATTTTCTCTTCTCCATTGCGTTCTACCACGTACTTGACTATTACAGCCATGGTTGGTCCCCTAATTTGGTGTATTGATACTGGCTTTTTATACAGTTTTTAACCAGCTAAGTCTAGCGACTGGTCTAAGAATGAGAAGCAGGTAGAACTAAGTGACCAGCTATTGAACTATTTGTTATTATTTACAGGAAACTGCCAACTCTGACAAAACGCAATAAAAGTTTTTAGGAGTGGGCTCTGATATTTTTCCTTATGCACCAGTAGCCAGAATCGGCGTTTCATATCTAATGGCATCTCCAGAACCTTGACTCGGCCATCTCTAATCGCAGGTTCAGCGGACAGACGCGATAAGCAACCTAACCCTAAACCCGCAGACACAGAGTTAATCAGCGCTTCAGTGGTATTGAGTTGAAAAGCTTCATGCCATTGCTCAATTCGCGGAGCAATCACACGCAGGAAGAATTCGCGAGAACCGGAACCTGCTTCCCGCAATATCCACTCGCTGTTTTCCAGCTCTGACAGATTCATCATACCTTCGTGTGCTGCCGGATAATTTGGCGAACAGATAACGCACATCTCATCCTCACTAAATTGAGAGGACTGCAGTTCGGGGTGAAGCGTTTTACCCTCGATCAGTGCGATATCCAGCTCATAGTCGGTTAGTTTGTCGCATATCTGCGCCGAGTTGGAAATAAACAGGCTTTGCGAGCGGTGATTAGTATGTTGACGAAATGCGCTTAGGAGATAAGGCGCGACTTGATTGCCGATGGTATCACTTGCACCAATTCTCAGTTGTCCTGACAGGGCGTGGTCGCCTTCAAATATGCTTTCAATGTCTTTGGCTCGGTTTAATAACTCGTCCGCTAAAGGCAGCAACTTTTGTCCTTCCTGATTGAGAATCAGTCGGTTGTTGACCCGATCGAACAGGTGATGCCCAATCTGCTTTTCTAGCTCAGACAGCGCCATACTTACCGCTGCTTTAGAAAGATAGAGACTCTCCGAGGCGGCAGTCAACGTGTTGTGCTGAGTGATGGTGGTAAACACCTTGAGTTGTTTGAGAGATATATGACTTGCCATAGATCAATGTTTAGTAAATCTGAACGTGTGTTCTAGATAATTAGATATATCGGAACGAAGTGCAAGCGTATTATTAGCGACATCGAGACTGGCTCTGATAGAGGTTGTTATGATTCAGAAAACAAGAGCAAAACTAATGGCAGCTCCAACGCCGATGGCAGGGTTAGCACTTGGTATTGCAAGTTTGGGTTGGAGTTGGGAAAACTTCGCTGAATTAAATGGCTACGGACAGTGGATGAGTGCGGGCATCGCCAGTGTGTTACTCACCATTCTGGCGATTAAATTCCTACTACATCGTCAGCTGTTAAGACAGGATCTAGCTCACCCAGTCGTCGGGAGCGTGGTACCGACTTTTGCAATGGGAACGATGGTGGTTTCTAACTCGTTGGGGCAGTTATTTCCACTTGCGGGCGACACACTATGGTTAGTCGCAATTGTAATGCACATTGTGTTTTTGGTTAGCTTTGTTTACCACCGAGCAAAAGAGTTTGAGTTACACCACATGGTACCGAGCTGGTTTGTACCACCAGTAGGCATCATCGTTGCGGATGTCTCTTTTTCGGGCAATCCGTTTTTGGTTCCCATCGCACATGGTGCATTGATGTTCGGTATGATGGCGTACGCAGTGATGCTTCCGATCATGATTTACCGATTCATGTTTACACAGGAAATTCCCGATGCAGCGAAGCCAACTATGGCGATCTTGGCTGCACCTGCGAGTTTATCTTTGGCTGGGTACTTAACTGTAATTACTACGCCATCGCCTGTCGTTATTGCTATGTTGTTTGGTATTGCGGTGTTGATGACGGCCATCATCTACTTGGCATTCTTTAAACTGCTAAGACTGCCGTTCAGCCCAGGTTATGCGGCGTTTACCTTCCCAATGGTAATTGGTGCAACGGCGTTGTTCAAAATGGCTAACTGGATGGAGACACAAGGCTTATCGTCACACTATGTTCAACAAGTGCGAAGTTTGGCGGGTTTAGAACTCATCGTTGCAACTTGTGTTGTTGTGTATGTGGCATTTCAATACGTGAATCACCTGATGATAAAACCGCGAGTTTGGCCGATGGCTCATGTGTAACCTGCCTATTCTAGGTGTGTCACAATTGCCGTTATCTGAGAGAAAAAGTGACGCTGAATCACACGCGATTGCTGCGTGATTCAGCGTTTAATAAGCTTTTGTTATTTAACAGATCGAGATATCTGCCAGATTAAATAGGGCTGTGCTAAGCTAGCTAACAGTTTCAATCGGCACTCGGTGTTCCCATTTTGTTTACTGTTTATCACTCCAACCAAGTCGACGTTCTCAAATCACTTCTTGTTGAACTGATTCGAATCAGTCCGCTGGAAAACCCGTTCGAAAAAGAACAAATTCTGGTTCAAAGTCCGGGTATGTCTCAGTGGTTAAAAATGGAATTGGCCAAAGAATTTGGTGTGGCGGCGAATATCGATTTTCCGCTACCTGCAACGTTCATTTGGGAAATGTTTACGCAAGTTCTCCCTGATGTGCCAAAGCGCAGTGCGTTTAACAAAGAAGCGATGACGTGGAAGTTGATGCACCTGCTGCCGGGGCTTCTAAACCAAGAGACGTTTTCACCGTTAGCGCAATATCTCAAAGACGACAGTGATAACTCAAAGCTGTACCAGCTAGCAGAGAAAATCGCCGATATCTTCGATGGTTACCTGGTGTACCGTCCAGAATGGATTGCAAGTTGGGAAGCAGGGCAGAGCGTACCTGAACTGGAAGACGAACATCCGTGGCAGCCAATTTTGTGGCAAGCGCTGTACGATCACACGCTATCACTGGGGCAGTCTCCTTATCACCGTGCCAATCTTTATGAACACTTTATCGACACGTTAGAGAATTTTAATGGCAATTTTGACCATTTACCGAAGCGTTTATTTGTTTTTGGTATTTCCTCTTTGCCGCCACGCTATATGGATGCATTAAAAGCGATTGGTGAGCACATCGATGTGCACTTGATGTTCACTAACCCGTGCCGTTACTACTGGGGTGAGGTTCGGGACCGCAAGTATCTGGCTCGTTTGGCAGCGAAACATCGTCAGCATGTCGTATGGCAGGATGACCACTCTGAAGTACAAGGTGAAACCGAGCAGTTGAAAGGGGCTCTGGAAGACAATGTGATTGATGAACTGCACACCGATGTGGTCGGAAACAGCCTCTTAGCTTCAATGGGGAAATTGGGGCGCGATAACATGTATCTGCTTTCTCAGCTTGAATCCCATGAGATTGAAGCGTTTGTTGATGTCGAGCGCGACAATCTGCTCCATCAATTGCAAGCTGATATTCTGAACCTCGAAGAACATCAAGACGACCAGCAGATCGATCACAGTAATCACAAGCAGGTTGTTAGCTTGGGCGATAAATCTCTGAGTCTACACGCCTGCCACAGTCCAATGCGTGAAGTAGAAGTGCTTCATGATCAACTGCTGTCGATGTTTGATGCTGACCCGACCTTAAAGCCACGCGATATTATTGTCATGGTTGCGGACATCAATGCTTATAGCCCGGCGATTCAGGCGGTATTTGGTAATGCGCCGGGGGAGCGTTTTATTCCGTATTCGATTTCAGACCGAACGGCGGACCAGGAGAGCCCAATTCTTGCGGCATTCATGCAGTTGGTAAACTTACCGAATACGCGCTGTTTGGCTTCAGAACTACTGGAACTGCTGGAAACTCCGGCGATCTTAAAGCGTTTTGAGCTCAGTGAAGATGATTTCTTACAAGCTAAACTGTGGGTTGAAGAGTCGGGCATTCGTTGGGGGTTAGATGCCAATACCGGACGTGAATTTGAACTGCCGGAAACCCGTCAAAACACGTGGCAGTTTGGTATTCAGAGAATGCTGCTGGGCTATGCGATGCCAGAGTCGGCAGGCTTGTTTGAAACCGAGCAAGGCAGTTTGTCTCCCTACAATGAAGTGCAAGGGATGGGAGCCGAACTTGCTGGCAAATTAGCGCACTTTATCCAACAAATCAGCACGTATCGCAGCAAGCTTTCTCATGCTCACACTATCGATGGCTGGCGTGAGACATTAGTATCGCTGCTGGATGATTTCTTCTCAGTCGAGTTAGAAGGTGAAATGGCGCTGAAATCCATTCGCGACACGCTCAGTAAGCTTAAAGAACAGTTAGCCGATGCGGCATTTGAAGATGCGTTATCACCTGCGATCATCAGCCAATATCTGCAAGATAAACTGTCTGGCACGCGAGTCAGTCAGCGTTTCCTTGCCGGACAAGTTAACTTTTGTACCCTGATGCCGATGCGTTCGATTCCATTTAGAACGGTCTGTCTGCTCGGAATGAATGACGGAGTTTACCCGCGTTCAATGCCTCCAGAAGGCTTTGACCTGATGACGGGAAAAACTAAGCCGGGTGACCGTTCACGACGAGATGATGACCGTTACCTGTTCCTGGAAGCGATGTTGTCTGCGCAGCAAACGCTCTACATCAGTTACGTTGGCCGTTCGATTCAAGACAACACTGAACGCGTTCCTTCAGTACTGGTTTCTGAGCTGATGGAATACTGCCACCAAAACTACTGCTTAAGCGGCGATGAAGGTTTACCGGTTGATGAGTCTGGCGACAATTTATTGAAAGCTTTAGTGAATGCTCACGCAATGGTGCCGTTTAGTCCTAGTGCGTTCCAGGGTATACACTCCAGCTATGCGAAAGAGTGGATTCCGGCGGCATTAACTCAAAGTAGCCAATCTCAAGGCTACGTTCGCCGAGATTTCAACCGCGCATTGGATGATTACCTGCTGGGAGCAACATTCCCGATTGAGCTTGATTTGGTAGAGCTGCAACGTTTCTGGCGTTTACCGGTACAGTACTTTTTCAATCGCCGCTTAAAAGTGGTATTTGAGCCGCCACTGCCAGTCATGGAAGATGATGAACCATTTGTTTTAGGTGGACTGGAAAGCTATCAGATGCGTGATGAGCTATTAGAAACCTTGCTCGAAACGACACTGACGCAGCCAGAGTCAAAAGTGGACGTATTGAAACATTTTATGAGTCAACAACGCGCCCAAGGTAAACTTCCAGTTGGTGCGTTTGGTGATATCGAGTTTGAAACCAACCGAGTTCAGGCTGAAGAGCTGGTGGAAAAACTGGCGTTTCTATCTGGTGCACCTCAAGATGATTTAGAAATCGACCTGACCTTTGATTCCTTATTTGATTCCTCATTTAAAGCAGATGAGGGCGGAGAGAAAAAAGTCCGCCTGACAGGCTGGCTGACTCAGTGTTACCAATCTGGTTTAATTCGCTACCGCAGCGGTAGGGTTAGATCGCAGGATTACCTGGCTGCCTGGATCGATCATCTCGCCGTGTCAGCATCGGGTTATGCCAAGAAAACTCACCTCATTGGTTATGATCGTAAAGAAGGTGCGGTGCATTTAATCTACCCAGAAATTGCAGATGCCGCGTATGCCAAGCAGTTACTCACTGAGTTAGTGCGCTTGTTCTTTGAAGGTATGACCAAGCCTTTGCCTTACTTCCCGCAAACTGCGCTGGCATGTGTTGAAGCGGGCTTTAGTCGTGGACACTGGGCTGACGACGAAGAAAAGTCTTTGAAGAAAATGGCAGATACATTCAACGATGGCTACATGAGTTCAGGTGAAGGAAACAACGCCTATATTGCACGTATTTGGCCTGCCTGGAATGATGACTTAGCTACAGAAGTACGTTTAATGACCGCATTGGTACTGCAAGGCGCGCGTTTAGCTGTGCAAGATGCAGAAGATGTAAAAGCGTAATGAAGACAAAAGGTTAAAGGAAAGAGAGTGTAGTGTGGCCGCCAGAAAATCATTATTTTGTGTAGGGCGTTCGCTGTACGGCCACAAGGTCAGAGGGACCATGATTCTTTTGCTTAATTCATTTGAGTTGCGCCGCCTAAAAGGCTTGGCTTATCTCGTGAGGCGCATACTAACGGTACAGCAGATGGATAACCGTGAGAAAGATCCCACAAAGCTCTAAATTTTCCAGCTTGTTAAACATATTAATAGAATTTTTAACGATAGATCACAGTTTGATTAGTCGATAATCCGGAGAAATTCAGCGTTATGGATCAAATGTCAGGTGCAGAGTTACCTAACCATGAGTTAGAAGTACCTAAGCAGTCACAACCAACGCCACTAGAACCGATGACATTTCCTCTGCATGGTGCGAGGTTAATTGAGGCGTCCGCAGGTACGGGCAAAACGTTCACTATTGCCGGGTTATACCTGCGACTTTTGCTCGGTCATGGTAGTACTGAGACCAAGCATCGCGCCCCGCTTACAGTTGACCAGATTCTGGTCGTAACCTTTACTGAAGCGGCGACGGCAGAATTGCGCGATCGTATCAGGGGAAGAATCCATGATGCGCGTATCGCTTTTGCTCGTGGACAAAGCTCTGATCCGGTTATTCAGCCTTTGCTTACCGAATTCGACGATCACAAGCAAGCGGCAGAAATTCTACTGCAAGCAGAACGTCAAATGGATGAGGCCGCGGTCTACACTATTCACGGCTTCTGCCAGCGTATGCTGACGCAAAATGCCTTTGAATCCGGCAGCCGATTTAATAACGAATTTGTGACCGATGAAAGTCACCTTAAAGCTCAGGTTGTGGCAGATTACTGGCGCCGAAACTTCTACCCTCTGCCATTTACTTTGGCCGGAGAAATTCGTCAGTTATGGGGCTCTCCATCTGCTCTTCTCGCAGATATCGGTAACTATTTGACTGGTGTACCTTTAAGTTTGTCGGTCCCGGCAATGAAAGGTAGCCTGGCTGATCTTCATACTGAAAATCTGAAAAAAATTGATGAGTTGAAAGCTTTATGGCAAGACAGCCAAGATGATTTTTTAGCGCTGATTTCGGATTCAGATATCAACAAACGCAGCTACACCAAAAAGTCCTTGCCGACCTGGCTTGAGGCAGTAAACAACTGGGCGGCAACGGAAACCACAGGTTACGACTATCCAGACAAACTGGAGAAGTTTGCCCAGAATGTTCTTCTGGAAAAAACACCCAAAGGTAGTGCGCCGCAGCATGTTGTTTTCGAAGCGATTGAAACGTTTCTTGCCAATCCTATCAGCTTAAAGGCTCCGCTGCTTGCCCATGCGATTGAACACTGTCGAGTAATGCTGGCCAGCGCGAAAAATCAAAAGCAGTGGCTCTCTTTCGATGACTTACTGACTCAACTTTCTGCCTCTATCGATACGGATGAAAGTGAGCTTCTGGCCGAACGTATTCGCACCCTGTATCCCGTTGCAATGATTGACGAATTTCAGGATACCGACCCGTTGCAATACAGTATTTTCAGCCGTATCTATCTGAATAATCCAGAATGCGGTTTGTTTATGATCGGTGATCCGAAGCAGGCGATATATGGCTTTCGCGGCGCAGACATTTTCACTTATATCAAAGCGCGTAACCAAGTCAGTGCCCACTACACGCTAGGGACTAACTGGCGTTCAAGTGCGGATATGGTTCAGGCGGTGAATCAAGTGTTCGCCTTGCCAGACAGTCCGTTTATCTATGACTCGGACATTCCGTTCTTACCGGTAAATTACAGCCCAAACGCCGACAAACGCATTTGGACTATGGGTGGTCAAAAGCAACCTGCTCTCACTTATTGGCTGCAAGAAGCTGACGACAAACCGCTGCCAAAAGGCGAGTATTTGACTCGAATGGCAGAGGCAACGGCAAGCCAAATCCAAACCATTTTGACTCAGGCTCAGCACGGGCAAGCGTGTCTGGTGAACGGTGACAAACAGAAAACCATTCAAGCAGGCGACATCGCGGTACTGGTTCGCACGGGAAGCGAAGGCCGGATGATTAAACAAGCACTGGCAGACCAAGGCATTGCTAGTGTGTATTTGTCCAACCGAGACAGCGTGTTTACCAGCTCGGTGGCTCAAGATTTACAGCGTCTTCTGCAAGCAGTGCTGACCCCGGAAAATGACCGGGCTCTACGTGCCAGTCTCGCCTCTGAACTGTTTGCGCTGGATGCCGCCAGTCTGGATGCACTCAACAACGATGAAATCGTATGGGAAAACGCGGTTAATGAATTCAAAGAGTACCGTAAACTTTGGATTCAGCGTGGCGTGTTACCCATGCTGCGTGCGGTGATCAGCAAGCGTCATATTGCTGAACGGTTGTTAGAAGAAGGCGCAAGCTCACAAGGAGAAAATGGTGAGCGAGTACTTACCGATTTAATGCACATTGGTGAGTTGCTTCAGCAAGCCAGTAATGAACTGGACAGCGACCACGGTCTGCTGCGCTGGCTGGCTCAGTCCATTAGCGATGCGGAAAATGGCTTGGGTGGCAGTGACGACCAAATTCAACGTTTGGAATCCGAACGTAATTTGGTACAGATCGTCACCATCCACAAATCAAAAGGTCTGGAGTATGACCTAGTCTTTCTGCCGTTTGTTTTCAGCTACCGAGAAGCCAGCGAAGCCAAATATTACGATGTGGCCAATGACCGTACTGTACTGGATATTACGGGCAATGATGCATCAATGCAGCAAGCGGACAAAGAGCGTCTCGCTGAAGACTTGCGTCTGATATATGTGGCATTAACGCGCGCCGTGTATGCCTGCTTTATCGGTGCTTCGCCTTTACGTAATGGCCGCTCAACCAAAGAACCAACTGGCGTACATCGCAGTGCAATTGGCTATTTAGTGCAAAATGGCGAAGAGGGTGGAATCAACGATTTATACCAAGGTTTAATACAGCAGCAAGATAAACTCAATTGTGTGGTGCCTAATTGCGTAATAGTGACAGAGCCGCCGAAACAGCTGGATGACATGTATGTGGCGCCACAAGAAGAAGTGTATGACCTGACTGCGAAAGAGCTACAAAACTCTATCGACAAAAACTGGCGCATCACCAGTTATTCTGGTTTGGTGAAGCAAGGATCTCATCATGCTGAACATGACGCCACCATTGAGATCACCGGTTTTGATATTGACTCTTCTGATGAGCAAGACGAAGCCGATTTGGTTGAGCCAGAGCGTTCTATTTTTACCTTCCCGCGTGGTGCTCGCCCGGGGACTTTCCTGCACAGTTTGTTTGAGGAAATTGAATTTACTCAGTCAGCAACGGCGGAAGAAAACACGCAAATCATCCTTGGATTGATGGAAAGTGAGCAGTTGGATGAAGAGTGGCTGCCAATTTTACAACAGCTAATTGATACCGTACTTGCCACGCCGTTAGACGGTAAATCATTGCTGCTTAATCAAAAAGCACCATCGCAGCGTCTGGTGGAAATGGAGTTTCTGCTGCCGATTGAAGTGTTGTCCGCACCGGCTCTGAACCGAGTAATTCAGCGCCATGATCCATTGTCTGCAAAAGCCGGGGATTTAGGTTTCCAAACCGTGCAAGGCATGCTTAAAGGTTTTATCGACTTGGTGTTTGAACATCAAGGCAAGTACTACGTACTGGACTGGAAATCGAATCATCTTGGCGACGATGTGACGCATTATCATGGTGAAGCGCTGAAATCTGCAATGGCGGATCACAGATACGATTTGCAGTATCAGATTTATGCCTTAGCACTGCATCGTTTCTTGCGTAGCCGTCTTGCCAATTATCAATATGATCAACACTTTGGTGGCGTTTATTACTTATTCTTGCGTGGTATGGACGGACAAAGTGATCACGGTATTTTTGCCGCCAAACCAACCTTGGAGTTTTTACAAGAGATGGATCGTTTGATTGATGGTCAAACGTTGGAAACGCGATCGACTCAAGCTGGGCAGATGGAGCTACTTTAATGACGACAAATCACAATCTTCAATCTGACCAAGAGAGCCTGTTGTCTACGCTCGAACGTTTGGCGCACAAAGGTGCCATTCGTCAGCTCGACTACCAGTTTGCACGATTTATTGATGCTCAATGTAGTAATGAGCAAGGTGAGCGGCAAACTGAACGTCAGGCGCTGGCGTTTATCGCTGGTGTCGTCAGTAGCGAGCTCGGCAAAGGACATATTTGTTTGCCTCTGTTTGATGCTCAGGGGCAGCCTACTGACTTTGCCAGTAAATTAGGGTTGTTTGGTGAGTCGGCATTGGCTCTCAATACTCAACTGCAAGGTATTGACTGGATTACAGTATTGCAAAGTTCCACATTGGTAGGTGTGCAGGGGGAAGCCTTGCCGCTGATGTTCGATGGTGAGCGTTTGTATCTGCATCGTTACTGGCACTATGAAGTGACACTGGCAGAAAAACTCAATCAATTGGGCGCGGCGGTTAACTTGCAGCCAAAAGAGTTTGCGCGTTTATCTGAGCTGCTTAACCATTTGTTTGCAAGGCAATATCATTTTCTTTTTAACGCATTAGTCAAAGCCACGGAAGCGGGTAATAACAACCAAGTTGTACGTCAACAAATGGTATGTGACCATCTTGATGTAGTCGCAAACGATGTACTTAACTGGACAGCGATTGATGCTGTTTTAAGTCAGGCCAAGAAAGTTCAGGACTTACATTCACTGGATGAATTAGTGCCACTTGCTGCGTGTGTAAACTGGCAAAAAGTTGCGGCTGCGGTAGCGTTAACCCGTCGATTTGCTGTGATTTCTGGTGGACCGGGAACCGGTAAAACAACCACGGTAACCAAATTGCTTGCCGCTCTGATAGAGCAGGCCGCACAAGAGAAGAATCTAACCATCAAGCTGGTGGCTCCGACGGGTAAAGCGGCTGCACGATTAACCGAGTCAATTGGTAAAGCAGTGCAAGAGCTACCAGTTTCTCCGGAGTTAAAAACCAAAATTCCAACTGAATCGAGCACGTTACATCGCTTGCTAGGCGCGATTCCAAACAGCGCTGAGTTTCGTCACAACAAGCAGAATCCGCTGCATCTGGATATTCTAGTGATAGATGAAGCCTCGATGGTTGATTTACCCATGATGTACAAAGTGGTCGATGCGTTACCTAAACATGCTCGACTGATTCTGCTTGGCGACAAAGACCAGCTTGCCTCAGTAGAGGCGGGGGCTGTTCTCGGGGATATCTGTTCGTTCCACGCTTTGGGTTACGGTAAGGAACAGGCTTCGGCCGTAGCAAGGCTGACTGGTTTTGACACCTTAGCGTACAGTAGCAACAGTGCGTCCAGCATTGCCGATAGTCTGTGCATGCTGCAAAAGAGTTACCGATTCGATGCGCGTTCGGGGATTGGCCAGTTGGCAAAAGCGATTAACTCAGGTTCTGCCGCTAGCGTTGATAATGTGTGGGCGCGTGACTTTTCAGATATCGAGCATTTTGCCCTGAGTAGCCAAAACTACAATCAGATGATGCAGACGTTAGTGCAGGAATACGGTCGCTATCTAAAGCGCATAGGCCAAGCTGAAATCGATCCGAATACTGGAGAGACTGAATCATTAACCCGAAAAGCAAAAGCAGTGTTAGATACGTTTAATCAATGTCGTCTACTGTGTGCGATTCGTGAAGGAGACTTCGGTGTCGCAGGGTTAAACCAGCGCATCGAGAAAGCACTGGCAGCGCGTAAGCTGATTCAGGTACAGGATGAGATTTGGTATCACGGCAGGCCGGTTATGGTCACACGAAATGATCACGGTCTAGGGTTGTATAACGGAGATATTGGTATTTGTATGCGGGATGACAGCGAAGAAGAACCGCGTTTGAAAGTCTTTTTCGAGCTACCTGATGGAAGCGTTAAGTCGGTACTGCCAAGTCGGGTACCAGAGCATGAAACGGCCTACTCCATGACAATTCATAAATCGCAGGGCAGTGAATTTGATTACACCCTGATGATTCTGCCACCGGACTTTAGCCCGATATTAACCCGCGAGCTGATTTATACAGGTATTACCCGAGCGAAAAAGCGTTTAGCTCTTTACGCTGAGCTAAATGTTCTTAAACGAGGCATAAAGGTCAAAACGACGCGTGCCAGTGGGCTGATCCAGCGACTAGCCAGCTAAAACAAAAAGACCGAGTATTCAACTCGGTCTTTTAATTGCCTATAAATCCAGAGCTAAGATTTTTGATTTACGCTGGAAGTTGTATAAGCCTTGCTTCGCTCCCGGTAAATAATCGACGCCCACTTCGTAAAAACCCTGTTCTCTGAACCAGTGTAAGCTGTGAGTCGTTAGCACGAAGATCTGATTGATGTTCTCTGACTTGGAACGATGCTTCATGTAATTCAGTAATAGCAAACCACGGTTACCATCGCGGTAATCAGGATGAATCGCCACACAGGCCATTTCCGCTTTGCGTTCTTCGGCGTATGGGTATAACGCGGCGCAGCCAATGATTAACCCATCTTTTTCGATGATGGTGAATTTGCCAATCTCTTGTTCCAATTGCTCGCGCGAACGTCTTACTAATATGCCTTGCTCTTCCAGTGGACGGATTAAGTCTAAAATCCCGCCAATGTCATCGATATTGGCTTGGCGGACTTGCTCAGCGCTGGCCATTACGACTTGAGTACCGATACCATCGAAAGAGAACAGCTCCTGAATCAACGCACCATCGACTTTATAACTGATCAGATGGCTACGAGGTACGCCAGCACGGCAAGCTGCAATCGAACCTTTTAAGAAACGAAGGGTGCCGGAATTGTAGTCAGAATCTGGCGCGGCATTTTCTGTCAGGGTTTTAATGACATGCTCGGCTTCGATCGGAAGCAGTTCCGCGACAGCATTGCCGTTGTCATCAATAACACCTTGTTCAGAGCAGAAGCCGATCAACTTGTCAGCACCCAGCTTAATTGCAAGCTGTGTAGCGACTTCTTCGGAGAGTAGGTTGAAACATTCTCCGGTCACAGAACTGGCGATTGGACCAAGCAACACAATGGAACCTTGATCCAAGGTGCGGTTAATGGCATCTGTATCGATACGACGAATTCGTCCGCTGTGGCAGTAATCAATACCATCATCAACGCCTAAAGGCTGGGCAATAACGTAGTTACCCGTGACGACGCTTAATTGCGTTCCTGCCATTGGGGTGTTGTTCAGACTCATTGAAAGACGAGCGGTGATAGCCAGTTGAAGTTGTCCCGCTGCTTGCATAACTACTGATAAAGCATGTTCATCAGTAACTCGGATGTTCTTATGGTATGGCGTAGTAAGGTTCTGTTTTTCCAATAATTGGTTAATTTGCGGACGAGCGCCATAAACCACCACTACCTTAATGCCCAAGCTGTGCATTAAAGCAATATCATTGATAATGTTACCGAAGTTATTATGGGCTACAGCTTCACCACCAAGCATAATGACCATGGTTTTACCACGGTGTGCATTAACGTAGGGTGTTGATTGGCGAAACCCTTTGACGAGAGCGGTACTACGAATTTTCACTACAGCCATTTCCTTGTGTTTATTTATGCTTGAATAATGTCTTTTTATTCACCTTATGGCAAGGTGATTTTTTTGGAATAAAGGACAAACATATAGAGAGTAGTTCTTTATCGAACAAAGAGGTAAAGGTTACAATGAGACCTCTTTTCCCAATCGGTGGTTCTCATGCCTTCAGTTGTCAATAAGAACGCTGCGATTACTGCTCAATCCCAATTAAATGCTTTAGAAAAGTCCAAGTTTCGAAAAGGTGTAGAGCGTTCTTTGATGCTTGCTGCGGTGCTTGGGACAATCATTGTGTGTATGCTGTACAGCGATTTGATCTCCCGATACATCAACCCAACCACTCCCAAGTCGGCTATTTTTGGTAAATGGGTCGAGCAAGACGTCGCTCCGTATGCGCGTGAAAAGTTTGTATTGAGTGAAAGAGGCGTCACGGTTAACGGATCCACCATCGCAACAGATTTTGAATTCGATGGCGATTCATTCTCTTATAAGCTTGGTGCCACAGTTCGCCGTTTTGAGTTTTTAGATCACCAATACACCGAAATGAAGCTGGATGCGAACGCCCATTACCTGCCTGTTTTTCATTTAGAGAAACGCTTGGGAAATCAGGCTCATTAAACTTGCTGCACTCTTCTTTTATTTACCAGTCGTTGTACACCGTTTATATTCACACATTCTCTGGACAATTCTGACTTTCATCTCCTGCTATCATGTTGTTAATTCAGCCTTAAGTGGATGAAATCGCAGCATCTAAAGTCGTTGGCTTAGTATTGAAACAATTTGATGCTGCTTTCCAATTGCGCTGCTTGATTTTGTTTGCCATCCTTTTGCTATCTTTTATTACGGAATAATCACGTGCTAAAAAAACTCATTCCTATTGTTTCTCTAAGCCTGCTGTTCGGTTGTGCTCAGACGAGTGAAAAAAACGATCTCGCCAAGCAATACCTTGATGCTGAGTTTCCCCAAATTCTTAATCAAGTCGATGTGGTTGAGTCGAATAAACCCCGCGACTTTACAGAGTTCAACAAGCAAGTAGAGCAGGTTTTGATAAAATCGCCATCTATGACGAAGATGTACCAACCGCTATATCACAGACTGAGTGAATGGGCACAACAAAGTGGTGATACTAGTGTACTCAGCGCCTACGGAATTCAAGCGGCGCAGCTTGGTGGTGGTGATAAAAAGGGCAACGTGTTGTTCACGGGGTATTTCTCTCCGGTAATGGAATTGCGCCATAAGCCAAATAACATCTTTAAATACCCAGTGTATGGCAAGCCTGATTGTTCTTCTGACTGCCCGACTCGTGCCGAGATCTACGATGGCGCATTAGACGGTCAAGGCTTGGTACTGGGGTATGCGCCTAATCGTATCGACCCATTTATGATGGAAGTGCAGGGCAGCGGATATGTGCACTTTGAAGACGATGACACTCTGGAATACTTTGCCTATGCAGGGAAGAACAACAAGGCGTACGTGAGTATCGGAAAAATCTTGATTGAACGTGGTGAAGTACCACGTGAAGAGATGTCCATGAAAGCGATTAAAGATTGGGTGATGGCTAACGATGAAGCCACCGTTCGTGAGCTATTGGAGCAAAATCCGTCTTATGTGTTCTTTGCACCTAAAGCGGAAGCGCCAGTGACAGGTGCGGCTGGCATTCCACTGTTGCCAATGGCGGCGGTGGCGGGTGACCGTTCGATTTTACCAATGGGCACCCCGGTTCTGGCTGAAGTACCACTACTTAATGAGGACGGAACCTGGAGTGGCGTGCACCAACTTCGCATTCTGCTTGTACTGGACACAGGCGGTGCGGTAAAACGTAATCACCTCGATCTTTATCACGGTATCGGTGCAAGAGCGGGAACCGAAGCTGGGCACTACAAACACTTTGGCCGTGTTTGGAAACTAGGATTGGAAAACACTCCGACTCAAGCGCCTTGGGCTTTGCCGCCAGAAAAGTTACAATAGCGGGCTGAAAAGAGAGAGGAACGTCCTCTTGTCTAGACATTTTCTCAAAGAGTGCGTATAAATCGCACTCTTTGTTTTTCTATCGATCATCTGGATTTCAATATGCGCGAACTCGATACTCCGGCCTCTGACAATTACAATCAACGCTTTGGCGGCACTCGTCGTCTTTACGGCAATAGCGAAGTCGAAATTCTTCGCGCGGCACATGTGTGTGTGATTGGTATTGGTGGTGTAGGTTCGTGGGCGGTAGAAGCGCTTGCACGTACGGGTATTGGTGAGCTGACGCTGATTGATATGGACGATGTGTGTGTGACGAACATTAACCGTCAAATTCATGCTATGTCTGGTACGGTTGGCCAAAGCAAAATTGAAGTGATGGCAGAGCGCGTTAAACTGATCAACCCGGAATGTAAGGTGAATCTGATTGACGATTTCATTACGCCAGACAACCAGCATGAGTACTTGAGCAAAGAGTTCGATTACGTGTTGGATGCGATCGATAGTGTGAAAGCAAAAGCTTCTCTATTGGCCTACTGCCGCAGTAACAAGATCAAAGTGATCACGACTGGTGGCGCTGGTGGTCAGCTTGACCCAACACAAATCATGGTGGCGGATCTGACGAAGACGATTCAGGATCCGCTCGCCAAAAAGATAAAAGATACTTTGCGTCGTCATCATAACTTTCCGAAGAATCCTGCGCGTAAATTTGGTATTGACTGCGTATTCTCTACAGAGCAGCTAAAATATCCTCAAGCGGATGGTTCAGTCTGTGGCGTGAAGTCTACTGCAGAAGGCCCGAAACGAATGGACTGCGCAAGCGGATTTGGTGCGGCAACAGTGGTGACGGCTACATTCGGTTTTGTTGCGGTTTCACGCATTGTGGAAAAGCTTATTCAAAAGTATAAGAAGTAACACAGAGAAGTAGGCATTATGACTGATTTTCCAGTTTCCCCATTTGGCTCCGAGATCACCAGTGACGATATTGTCGCGACGATGCAGCAATTTAAAGGCTGGGAAGATCGCTACCGTCAGGTTATCCAGTGGGGTAAAAAACTGCCCCAAATGCCTGACGAGCTGAAATCTGAACAAGTTACGGTATCGGGCTGTGAAAGCTTAGTTTGGCTGGTTAGCCAGGAGCAGGATGGCGTTTGGCATTTCTGCGCTGATTCCGATGCGCGAATTGTCCGTGGTTTGATTGCGTTAGTGATGGCCGCGTATGATGGAAAAACCGCTGAGCAGATAAAAGCTTTCGACATTGACGCGTATTTTGAACAGCTAGGCTTGATTGCACACTTAAGCCCATCTCGTGGCAATGGTCTGAAGGCGATTGTTGAGAAAATTAAAGGATCTAGGTGACTAGATCCTAGGTGGTTAGGATCCTAGGTTTTCTCGCTGTGAATTGATTGGAAAACAGTAAGCTTTGTTTTGGTGAAAGGTCCTAGGTGGCTAGGTCCTAGGTTCTAGGGAAGATGCGGCCAGTTCAGTGATAAACGTAGGTTCCGGTGTTTGTTTCTTTGGAATACCGATTACAGAATACCGAAATGCTTGACGTCGGGTTTGGGTAGATTAAAAAATAATCCGTAATCCGTAATCCGTAATCCGTAATCCGTAATCCGTAATCCGTAATCCGTAATCCGTAATCCGTAATCTTTTCCTAGGCCCTAGAACCTAGGATCCTAGAACCTTATTTTAAAGCATATCGACCGCTTTCTTTACCGCCGCAATCAGCCTATCCACATCTTCTTCAGTGTTATAAATACCAAAAGAGACGCGTACTGTTCCTTTAACCTTAAGTGCATCCATTAACGGATGTGCACAATGGTGTCCAGCGCGTACTGCGATACCTTGCTGGTCTAGCAGTGTGGCGATGTCCTGATGGTGCACGCCATCCATCACAAATGTCAGTACAGATGCGTTCGGCTGGTAGCCAAGAATTCGAATATCATCCAATTGGCTAAGTGTTTGATAGGCTTTGTTTTGTAGAGCATGCAGGTGATCTTCCACTTCTTGATGATCAAACCCCTGATACCACTCAATGGCTTTTGCGAGCGCAATAGCGCCAGCGACGTTCGGAGTGCCCGCTTCGAATTTTCCGGGTAACGCAGAAAAGGTGGTCTTTTCAAACGATACTCTCTCGACCATTTTCCCGCCGCCGTGCCATGGAGGCATAGCTTCTAATAGCGCTAATTTACCGTAAAGCACGCCAATTCCTGCTGGGGCATAAAGTTTGTGGCCGGAGAACACGTAAAAATCGATGTCCAGTTCAGCAAGTTTCAGCTGCTCGTGCACGATACCTTGTGCGCCGTCCACCACGACAACCGCACCGAATTGATGTGCAAGGGACGTAATTTCTTCGATAGGTTGACGTGAGCCAGTGACGTTAGTGATTTGTGCACACGCCACAATCTTACAGCGTTCAGAGAGAAGTGTTTTAAACGCATCCATATCAAACTGGCAGTCAGAAGTCATGGGGATCTTAACGACTTTGGCGCCGGTTTGCTTAGCAACAATTTGCCATGGAACGATGTTGGCGTGATGCTCCATTTCACTGATTAATATCTCGTCGCCCGGTTGTAAAGTGCTTCGCGCATAAGTCTGGGCAATCAAGTTGAGAGCTTCTGTTGCACCACGTGTCCAGATGATCTCTTTTGAGCTGGCAGCACCGATAAAGCGAGTAACCGTGTCGCGTGCCGCTTCAAATTGGCTGGTTGCATTGGCCGTTAAGCTATGACTTCCACGATGTACATTGGCATTTTGAGCACTGTAGTAATGACTGATCACGTCGATCACGCATTGAGGCTTTTGTGTAGTCGCAGCGCTATCAAGGTAGACCAGTGGAGTGTCATTGATTGACTGATTTAAAGCGGGAAACTGTTTGCGAACCGCATTGACGTCAAACATTACTCGTCACCAATCTTGTGATAATGAAGAGTAGGAATTGTCACCATAGGTTCAGCGACAGTCCAGGCATGCTTTTTCCCTGACAACTTGATGATCACTTCCATCGCAAATTCCAAAGCCGTGCCCGGTCCCTGGCTGGTGATCAGGTTATGGTTCACATCGATAGTAACGCGCTTACTGCGCCAGTACGCTTCAGGAATGTGTGACTGGAAGCTAGGGTGACAAGTCATCAGGGCTCCCGGGAAGAGATCATGATGCTGTAGCACCAGAGCAGGGGCAGCACAGATAGCGGCAACCAATTTGCCCTCGTAAATGTGTTGTTTAAGGATTTCTATCATTACCGTACTGTCACGAAACACTTCAGAGCCGCCGACACCGCCTGGAAGCGCAATGACATCAAACTCGTCATCGGCAATATCAACCAGCTTACAATCTGCGGTTAGCGTAACACCACGAGAAGCTTTCATCGTCAAAGCACCGTCGAACGCAGCACTAGCTACAGTAACGTCATACCCGGCACGAACCATCATATCGATGATTGTGACGGCTTCCATTTCTTCGGTCCCTGGCGCGATAGGCACTAAGATTTTTACACTCATTTTTCTGTCCAGCTTTGTTCTATCTGTTTAATGCGTTGGTAAAGATTTAAGTTCTCAGGAGTATCGATGTGGTGGTTCTCAGCAGCGTGCAGCAAATATCCTGTAATAAAGTCAATTTCAGTACGGCGCTGGTGGACAACATCTTGTCTCATTGAAGAATAGTTTTCCGCAGTAGCGTTGACGACTTGCATGATGGTACCGAACAGGTTTTCGAACTCGGCATCGATACCCTCTTTATTCATGACGTTAACCAGTTCCTGCGTAATCTTTCGCAGAGTACCCTGAAACTCTTGCTGTGCAAGCGCCCCATTTTTGCATTGATGAATAGCCGTTAATGGGTTAATCGCACAGTTTATAGCGAGTTTAGTCCACAATGCTGCATTGATATTTGGGTTCCATCTCACTTCAGGAAGAGCGTGATTCATTACCTCCTGTAAAAACTGGCATTGCTTACCCGGGCTATTAAAGCCTCCGATTTGAGTGATGCCATGGCCTGTATGTAACACTTGCTGTTTACAAGGTTTGTAGGCGCCGTGAGTCGTGGTCGCTAAAACGATCGGGTTGTTCTTAAGCGTTTCTGAGACGCGTTGTGCGGTACCCATGCCGTTATGCATTAACATCACAATGGTATCAGGGTTGATATGCGCAAGTAGGGGACGAATCGCTTCTTCAACCTGCCATGCTTTGACTGTCACAACAATCAAGTCTGCATTCTTTACATCTGGAAGGTGATGATTCGAAAAGGTGTCAACGGCTCCGTCATCAAGCTGCAACTGGAGCTGAGATTCTGGGCTTCTGCTCCAAAGAGACACATTGTGTCCAGCTTGCTTGAATTTTGTTGCCCAGAGTGAGCCGATAGCTCCGGGACCTAAGATGACAATATTCACCCAACGCTCTCATTAAAAAGGTTTGCTGCAAGGATAATGAGGGGAAAAAGGAAAGCAAATAAAAATGGCGCTTATGAGCGCCATTTTTGAGGAAACTTATCGGTTCAATTAGAACTTGTAAGTAACAGAGAAGTAGTGCGTAACACCTGATGAGTCGTTAGTCACTGCTGGGTTCCATGGTACAGGAGCTCCGTCTTTAAAACCGTATACGTCTTTAAACAGTTTTAGACCGTAACCTACAGCGTAACGCTCAGAGTGCCAGTAAATGCCGTTGAACATTGCAAGGCCGTCATCAGACTGAGAGTACTTGTCTTCCATACCAAATTGGTAATCTAAGTAACCTTGGTAAGAAATGAATGAACCGTTGTCGAAGAAGTAGAAAGGTTTGAACCAGTTAGTCGATAGTTGGAAACCATTCCAGTCTTTTACAGAGTTATCGTAGTTTCCGTATAGGTTTAGACCCATTTTGCCAAACCAAGGAACCATAACATCTGAACCAAGACCGATTTTGTATTGAGCTTCAGTAGTGCCACCGTACATTACGTTTTCTGTAGCAATGTAAAGCTCTTGTACTGGGCCAAAAGAAAGATCCTTGCCTGTTACTGCATCAAGAGACATACGAGGAGCAAACTTCATAAATAGTTTGTCAGAACCTGACTTGTCACTGCTGCTGTCGCCAGTAATGTTGAAGTAATCAACGTAACCGTACAAATCAAAGATCCCTGAGCGACCACCAAATTCCATCTCTAGGTAATCATGAGATGAATCTTCACCAGGGCCTTTTTCATCTACAGCGTACATTAGGTTGAATTGCAGCCATTTGTAATCGTTTTTGTGGATATCGCCGTCAGAGTAATCAGCAGCCAAAACTGGAGCTGAAGTTGCCGCTAGTAGGCCAAGAGTTAAAAGTGATTTACGCATAAGGGACTCTCTATGTTTGTAATGTTTTAGAATATGCAATCGACGTTGCGTTTTCCAATTGGCGGGAATAATAGCGATAATAATCCCAAAAGAAAGTGATAAACGGTGCAAAACAAAACCTTTTTAGTGACGCTTGTCACGTTTTGGTTTTTATTTACGGAACTTTTCTGTTGTTGCACTTTTTTGCAATGAATGTGTGATTTGGATCGTTTGCGTAGCGATTTTCGTGACTTTTTAAGGCAGTCGATTAATCAACATAAACTGTTAGTGATCGGAATAATTAGAAATTCGTACTAAAACGGTGAACCCAAGAGGACTTATAAATGAACGAAGTCATGTTATTTCCACTTACTTCAGTAGTACTTCCTGAAGGCAAAATGAATTTGCGTATTTTTGAGCCACGCTATATTCGCATGGTGAAAGAAAGCACTTCGAAAAACGTCGGCTTTGGTGTTTGCCTGGTAGGTAGTGACGGCGACCCAAAAGAAGTGGGTAATGTTTCTTCATTAGGAACATTGGTTCGAATTGTTGATTTTGAAACGCTGGATGATGGGCTTCTGGGTATCACAGTTGTGGGAGAGAAGCGGTTTAGTGTTAAGCGCGTTCGGGCTGATTCCGATGGTTTACGCCATGCAGAAGTCGAATGGTTAGAAAATTGGCAAGTTCCAAAGGGCATACTTCACTTTGACTTTTTGAGTCAGCAACTTGCACACGTTTATGAAGAATTCCCTCAACTGGGAACGCTCTATCTTCATCGTTTCTATGACGACCCAACATGGGTTACTCAACGTTGGCTCGAGCTGTTGCCGTTAGATTGCAGCTTATTTGAACAGTTGGCGGGCGCAAATGACTGCCTCCCAGCGATGCAGTTTTTACGTCAGGCGCTTGAAGCCCCTACAGATAAAGAAACAAGAACCTAAGAAACTAGAAAAACTGATGGTGATATTGTTTGCATCACATTTCTCGCGTCAGCTTCTCTATAATTTCAGGTAATAGGGGAGTTTAGTCTCCGGGAGGAATGAGTAGCGTCTGTTCCTCAAAAGATCGATATAACACGAATAAATTAACGATTGTATAGGCAGTGATCCAAGTGATGACCTTTTGACGTACAAAGCCATTGTTAACGACAGGGTCTACAGCTAATAGGGTAATGACATCAGCGACTAGGACGCAATGAGAGAGGGGTACCCCTCCCGAAGATAAGGCCGAATATGATGAGTGATAGCCGACAAAAACTGGGGCGCCGAGAATGGAATGCTTACATGGAAAAAGTAAAAGCTCGAGACAAAGATGCTTTTGCTTTTGTATTCCGTTTTTACGCGCCAAAGTTGAAACAGTTTGCCTTCAAACATGTGGGTAATGAACAGGTCGCGATGGAAATGGTGCAAGAAACCATGGCAACGGTCTGGCATAAAGCTCACCTTTATGATGGCGAGAAAAGTGCATTATCAACCTGGATATATACCATCGTTCGTAACTTGTGCTTTGACTTGTTGAGGAAACAGAGAGGTAAAGAGTTACATATTCATTCTGATGATATCTGGCCTTCAGAATACTACCCACCCGATCTCGTTGATCACTATTCGCCTGAGTTGGACATGCTCAAAGAGCAGGTAGTCAAGTTCTTGGATACGCTACCGAAAAGCCAGAGAGACGTGTTGCAAGCGGTATACCTCGAAGAGTTACCACACCAGCAAGTGGCAGAACTGTTTGATATACCACTTGGTACTGTTAAATCACGCCTGAGACTTGCTGTAGAAAAACTGAGACATTCAATGCAAACGGAGCAACTATGAACAAACATCCAGATAACAAATTGTTAGAAGCGTATGCTTCGGGCAGCATTGATGCAGTTTCTGGTCTTGTGGTCGCGACTCACTTAGAAACGTGCTCCAAGTGCAGAGAATACGTAAACCGAATCGAAACTACGCAAGCAAATGTGGTGAGTGATACCCCTTGTGTCTATGTGCCTGAATTCGACGACATGCTTGATGAGATTATCACAGCAAAACCTTTGCGAGATAATGTTGTAATTAGAGACTCCGCTAAGGTGACCGTAGCGGGTAAAAGCTTTGAGTTGCCAAAAACGTTAAGTCGCTTTTCAGACCTGGTTGGTTCATGGAGAAGTTATGGAGGTAAAGTTTACAGTGCTCAAATCGACTTAGGTGAAGATGCCAGAGTGAATCTGATGTACATCAGCGGTGATGTACGAATACCTCAACATACTCACAAAGGATTGGAATCAACCTTAATTCTTCATGGCGGTTTTAGCGATGAGGACGGTGAGTATGAAGAGGGCGACCTGATGATAAGAGATGCCTCTATTAAGCACAGCCCTTACACCAAAGCTGGGGAAGACTGCTTGTGCTTAACCGTACTGACAGAGCCGATGATATTTACTCAAGGTGTGGCAAGAATATTCAATATGTTCGGTAAAGGGCTCTATCCGTAATTACCTTAGCTGTAAGCAATACTCTCATGTAAAAAGAACCACCCAATTGCGGTGGTTCTTTTTTCTCTGCGTACATAAGGCGCTTACTACATGGACTGCTGTTCGCCTAATGTTTATGTCGGGCTTTTTCCAACAGTTCATCAAAGTAGTGGCGTAGTGAATACAGCATAATCAAGCTTGGGATCACCATTACCGCTGTTAGAATGAAGAACGTACTCCAGTCGTTTAGGTAATCAACCAACTCTCCACTGAAGGACGCCAGTGTGGTTCGTCCAAAGTTACCTAAAGATGCCAGCAAAGCGTACTGCGTCGCTGAAAATGCCTGACCAGTGAGAATGGTCAGGAACGAGACAAACGCCACCGTTGAGAATGCCGTTGTAAAGTTATCAACGATAATAGTTGCCAAATACAGGTGCTCATCTGGACCAACTGAGGCAATACAGGCAAACATCAGGTTACTTGCCGACATTGCAACGCCACCAATCATCAGACCGCGAACAATACCAAACTTCACATTGAACATACTGCCCACTAATGTGAAGAATATGGTGGCACCCCAGCCGATGAGCTTGGAGTAGTGACCAATCTGCTCGTTACTGAAGCCGATATCTTTGTAGAATGCGATGGACATTCGGCCTAAGAAAGCTTCGCCAATTTTAAATAGGAACACGAATAGCAATAAGGTAATCGCGACACGCACACCGTTGCGGTTGAAGAAATCCAGAAAAGGTTCGACAACGGTTACTGTAAGCCAAGCCACTATCTTTGAACCAACAACATCTTTATGACGTTGTTCTGCTTCTAATTGTAGCTGCTCACGCTGTGTTTTTGGCTCACCGACCAGTAGGGTGAAGACCATTAAAATGACAACGACGAAAGCCATACCGTAATAGACGCCATTCCAGCCAATGCTATCGGCATTAATAAATGCTAAATAGCCAGGCAGGGAATAACCCGTCCACCATCCGGTTACTGCCATCGCCGATGCTTGAGGTAACTTTGATGCTTCTGATTTCGGGAATGTATCGATACGAAATGCATCTATAGCGATATCTTGCGTTGCTGATGCTGTGGCAATACAAAGGGCAAGAAGTGACGCAAAAACCAGATTCTCTGCAGGATTGACATCTGCAATAAAGATAGTTGCGACGAGTACGATGCTCTGGCAAAAGAAAATCCAACTGCGTCGCTGTCCCAGAAAACGGTGCAACAGCGGGAGTTTGACTCGATCTACAAGAGGGGCCCAAAGAAAGTTAATCGCATATACCGCGAATACACTGCCAAAGTAACCGATCGCAGAAAGAGTCAGACCAGCATCTTTTAGCCAGCCAGACATATTAGAGCCTATCAGTACCCACGGGAAACCACTTGAGCAACCGAGCATAAAGACCCATAACAAACGCTTATCGAGGTAACTTTTTACCGTTTCCAACCAAGTGATGGAAGGTAATGAAGACATAGATCAATCCAATAAAATAACGCCGTTGAAAGAGAAAACCCTTCGAATATTCAAAGGGTTTATGATTTTGATTTGGCTATTTGAGTAATGTTGCGTTGGTGATGACGATTTGAGTTTCTGGAACGTCACTCATTCTGCCTGATGAAGTTGTTGGCTGTTTCGCCATGTTTTGAATGACTTCAAAACCTTCTGTTACCTGACCAAATACCGCATAACCCGGCGGGCGGGCAGCGAAGTTTAGAAAATCGTTATCAACTAAGTTGATGTAGAACTGGCGAGTGGCAGAGTCAGGGGCATTGGTTCGTGCCATCGCAATGGTAGCGCGGTCGTTATTTAGGCCGTTGTTACCTTCATTTTTGATTGGCTCGTAGGTATTAACCATCTGCATATCTTGATTAAACCCACCACCTTGAGCCATAAAGCCCGGGATCACTCGATGGAAAATGGTTCCCTTATAGCTGCCATCTTCTACATATTTGAGAAAGTTAGCGACAGTTATCGGCGCTTTTTCTTCATTCAACTCGACAGTAAAAGAACCCAACGTTGTTTCAAACGTTACCTTGGGACCCGCCCAAACGCTACAGCTTAACAGCGCCAGAGAAAATATAGCTTTGCGTATCATTAGAATCGCTCCTGCATGTACATACGAAGCTCAGGGTCGTTGGCGATTTCTTTCAGTGTTAGAT
This sequence comes from Vibrio sp. YIC-376, assembly GCF_052353105.1. Classification (NCBI taxonomy): domain Bacteria; kingdom Pseudomonadati; phylum Pseudomonadota; class Gammaproteobacteria; order Vibrionales; family Vibrionaceae; genus Vibrio; species Vibrio sp. YIC-376. Next base: position 143,708 of record NZ_JBBWFK010000007.1, on the reverse strand, counting down.
TGACAACATCGTTTAATGTTTTCTCTATATCTGAGTCAGACGCGCTGAACGTACCTGAACGTTTTGCAGTACCGGTGAATGTTTTCACTAGTCTGCCCTGTGGATTCTCTGCTGTAATTTCTACAACGACCTTTGCATCCATTTCGTTTTCCATTACGGAATGTTTTACATTCACCAATGCTTCCTGGACTTTAAGTTCGACAATATTGTTGCTGTTTAGATCTGAATGAAAGCCCTGAGATGAGAACTGTTTCTCCAACGCTTGTTCCAGAGTGATACGCAAATTCTGTTTCGCGTGAAGAGGAAGAATATTCGAACGGCCATTGTCTACTAACGCGACATATTGAGCGGCACGCACATCTTTACTGGTCAAGCTGTAGGTTTTGCCTTGCACAATCGGGTTTGTACTAAGCGTGCTTTCAGGCATCAGGTTCAGTTGTGGTTGTTGAGGTGCTGAACATGCAGCAAGTAATGCAACTGAAGCCGCGAGTACCAGTTTTTTCATTTGTTTGTTCCTTGTAAACATTTTTCTCAGTAAAGAGCTTTATTATTTTGCGTTTAATTTAGCAGGATTTTTTGTTGCCTGTAAAATCACGAACTTATTGTTGGACGCGATGAGTTTCACATTGCTATCACCAAACAGGCGTTTCAACTTGGCATCGTAGCCTAAGTGTCGATTACCTATGACAAGTAAATGACCGCCTTTGTTCAAAATCTGCTTGGAATCGCAAAACATCTGCCAGGCAATGTGGTCCGTAATGGCTTGCTGTTGATGAAACGGTGGATTGCACATGATGAGTGAGCAGCTCTCTTTTTCAAAGCCATCTAAGCAGTTGTTCGCGATGCATTGGATATCGCGATCTTCGCCTAAATTATCCAACAAATTCTGCTTGGCTGATTCCAGAGCCATAAAGCTCTCATCTACACAAGTCAGACGTGCGTTAGGATTGAGTTGACCTGCTTTAACTGACAATACGCCATTACCGCAGCCTAAATCGATGATGTGACCGATAGAGGGATCTTGCGGGATATGTTGCAGCATGAATCTGGCACCTAGATCCAGACTTTCTCCTGAATAGACATTTGGCAGGTTTTTGAGCTGAATATCCTCGCCATCGACGCCCCAAGCGTTAATAGGGTCAACTTCGACTACTGGCTTTGCATTCGCTTGAGAGAAAACCAAACGGTGCTTTTTCCAGGCAAGGGATGTCTTTGTTTCACCCAAGTGCTTTTCAAAGAGCTTGAGTGTCGAAGTGTGAATCTCTTTTACTTTATTAACGGCAATAACAGGGCAAGACTCTGGGAGAGTTTTTCTTAACTGGCTCAGTATCCAAGTCAGGTGACGATTACTTTTTGGCAACTGAAGCAGAACCAGATCTGCATTGGCCGGAACATCATCCATCGTGGTGAGAAATGCCACGTCAGTACAATGATTGATTTCGAGGTTTTTTTGAGCGCCTTTATGAGAAATAAAAGAGTCACTCATCAAAGTTACGTGATGTTTTGCAGAAAACCAGCAAGCGAGGGCACCAAAGTTATCATTAATAACGACAATATGTTGATTGTCAGGTAATGCCAGCTCTTCGACGTGATTAATCAGGTACTCATCACCTGCGTCCCAAGCTTGCAGTGTTTCGTTGGAACGCATAGGGAAACGATGAAGCGATAGGCTTCGACCGTGAAGATTCAGTTCGGTTTTCATAAGTAAACGTAGGTTGATTCGATAAACTAGAGATTATTGTCTCAAATGATGGCAAGTGTAGATACAAAAAGCTGTTAAATTTTACGTTTACTCTATTTAGCCGCGCCCATTGGCTTAAACATGAACCAATTCTGTGTTTTAAAAATATCGGGGGTTGGCTATGATTTACCGATGATATATTTGAGCGTCACCAGGTTACTTGAGCATATCTGCGTATGGATACTGCAAGTTACTTTAAGTTGGGTATATACTTATGGGATTCGCATCAATGAGGAACGAATATGATCCAAGAAATCATAGAGAAAAAGCTGCATAGTGAGCTGCAACCTAGTTACCTGAAAGTGATCAATGAAAGTTACATGCACAATGTACCGCCAGGTTCAGAAAGTCACTTTAAAGTTATTGTAGTAAGTGACTCATTTGAAGGGCATAGACTGATCGGAAGGCATCGACAGGTTCATCAAATCCTGGCTGATGAATTGGATAATCATATTCATGCCTTGGCGATTCATACCTACACCGACGACGAATGGAAGAGGGAGCAAAATGGCGCTCCTGATAGCCCTATGTGTGTCGGTGGTGGTCGTTAGAGCGATATAAAAACAGAAAAACAGAAGATGGTGAAGACCATCTTTTTTTCGTTTTACCTAGTTTAATAAGTTTGCGTAACGTGAATAGTGTATGTCAAATGCATTAACAGTGTTTCAACAAATGAATGAAAATCAAAGAATGTTTCAGGCGGTGAATAATGCTTTTCCATAAGAGAAGTATGGAATATTACAATTGTGCGATTGGTCAAAATTATGAGTATTCTTTGACCTTTTAGACCTTATTCTACCTAAATAACCGCTCTATTCTTATGATTGGTCATGGCATCAAGTTCCTAAAAAATGCTAGAATATTGCACCTGAGAAATCTCGCGTATTTTTTGTAACGAGATTTTTAAGAGGATGTTGCGATTTTGGTGTTTTAAGCAACGCCAAAACCGGACACAGATGTCGTGTCTAAAAGTTACGCAATCAAAAGAATCTTTTTCCCGATAAAAGTAGTGCAAGTGCGTATGATTACAATAAAGAAGGGTTTGGATCTTCCTATCGCAGGAACACCATCCCAGGTGATTAATGATGGTAAGACCATCAAAAAAGTCGCCTTGCTTGGCGAAGAGTACGTTGGCATGCGTCCAACCATGCATGTCCGCGTTGGCGATGAAGTGAAAAAAGCGCAAGTTCTTTTTGAAGATAAGAAGAACCCAGGCGTGAAATTCACTGCTCCAGCAGCCGGTAAAGTGATCGAAATTAACCGTGGCGCTAAACGTGTCCTTCAATCAGTTGTGATTGAAGTGGCAGGTGAAGAGCAGGTGACATTCGATAAGTTCGAAGCCGCTCAACTTTCAGGTCTAGATCGTGAAGTGATCAAGACTCAACTGGTTGAATCAGGCTTATGGACCGCTTTACGTACTCGTCCGTTTAGCAAGGTTCCAGCAATCGAGTCTTCAACTAAGGCGATTTTCGTAACTGCAATGGATACTAATCCTCTTGCAGCTAATCCTGAGTTGATAATCAACGAGCAACAAGAAGCATTCGTTGCTGGTCTAGACATTCTTTCAGCCCTGACGGAAGGCAAGGTTTACGTATGTAAATCTGGCACTAGTTTGCCACGCTCTTCGCAGTCTAACATTGAAGAACACGTCTTCGATGGCCCTCACCCAGCAGGTCTTGCTGGCACCCACATGCATTTCCTATACCCAGTAAATGCTGAAAACGTGGCGTGGAGCATCAACTACCAAGACGTTATTGCGTTCGGTAAGTTGTTCCTAACTGGTGAACTTTACACTGACCGTGTTATTTCTCTGGCTGGTCCAGTAGTGAATAACCCTCGTCTAGTTCGCACGACGCTAGGTGCTAGCCTAGACGAAGTGACAGACAACGAGTTAATGCCAGGTGAAGTTCGTGTGATTTCTGGTTCTGTACTAACAGGTACTCATGCAACTGGTTCTCACGCTTACCTAGGTCGTTACCACGTACAAGTTTCTGTTTTGCGTGAAGGTTATGAAAAAGAACTGTTTGGCTGGGCTGTGCCTGGTAAGAACAAGTTCTCAGTAACTCGCTCATTCCTTGGTCACCTATTCAAAGGTCAGTTGTTCAACATGACAACCACGACCAATGGTAGTGATCGTGCAATGGTTCCAATTGGCAACTACGAGCGCGTAGTGCCGTTAGATATGGAACCTACTCTGCTACTTCGCGATCTATGTGCAGGCGATGCAGATAGTGCAATAGCACTTGGCGCTCTAGAGCTAGACGAAGAAGACGTAGCATTGTGTACCTTTGTTTGTCCTGGTAAGTACGAGTACGGCCAACTACTTCGTGAATGCCTAGATAAGATCGAGAAGGAAGGGTAATTTTCATGTCTCTTAAAAAATTTATTGAAGACATCGAGCATCACTTTGAGCCTGGTGGTAAACATGAGAAGTGGTTTGCTTTATATGAAGCAGCTGCAACGCTGTTTTATACTCCAGGTCTTGTAACAAAGAGAAGCTCACACGTTCGTGATAGCGTTGACCTAAAACGTATCATGATCATGGTTTGGTTCGCAGTATTCCCAGCTATGTTCTGGGGTATGTACAACGCGGGTGGCCAAGCTATCACAGCACTGACTCACATGCACGCTGGTGATCAACTAGCGGCAGTAGTAGCAGGCAACTGGCACTACTGGCTAACCGAAATGTTTGGCGGAACTATCTCTGCTGAAGCAGGGGTTGGCAGTAAGATGCTCCTGGGTGCGACTTACTTCCTACCAATCTACGCAACGGTATTTATCGTTGGTGGTTTCTGGGAAGTTCTGTTCTGTATGGTGCGTAAGCACGAAGTTAACGAAGGCTTCTTTGTAACTTCTATCCTGTTCGCACTTATCGTTCCACCAACACTTCCTCTATGGCAAGCTGCACTAGGTATTACCTTCGGTGTTGTTGTTGCGAAAGAGATCTTCGGTGGTACAGGTCGTAACTTCCTAAACCCTGCACTTGCAGGCCGTGCATTCCTATTCTTCGCTTACCCAGCGCAAATCTCGGGTGACGTAGTGTGGACTGCAGCTGACGGTTTCTCTGGTGCGACTGCTCTTAGCCAATGGGCTCAAGGTGGTAACGGTGCTCTAGTAAACACTGCAACTGGCGCTCCTATCACTTGGATGGATGCTTTCATCGGTAACATCCCTGGCTCAATCGGTGAAGTATCGACTCTTGCTCTGATGATTGGTGCAGCGATGATCGTTTACATGCGAATCGCTTCATGGCGCATCATCGCGGGTGTAATGATCGGTATGATTGCAACTGCGACGCTGTTCAACGTTATCGGTTCAGATACTAACCCAATGTTTAACATGCCATGGCACTGGCACCTAGTTCTGGGTGGTTTTGCATTCGGTATGTTCTTTATGGCGACAGACCCTGTATCAGCTTCATTTACTAATAAAGGTAAATGGTGGTACGGCGCTCTAATCGGTGTAATGTGTGTTCTTATCCGTGTAGTTAACCCAGCGTACCCAGAAGGTATGATGCTGGCGATTCTATTCGCGAACCTGTTTGCACCTCTGTTCGACCACTTAGTTATTGAGAAGAACATCAAGCGGAGACAAGCACGCTATGGCAAGTAATAACGACAGCATTAAAAAGACGCTGGGTGTTGTTGTCGGGTTGAGCCTTGTTTGTTCAATCATTGTATCAACAGCAGCCGTAGGTCTACGCGACAAGCAAAAAGCTAACGCTGTACTAGATAAGCAATCTAAGATCGTTGAAGTTGCGGGCATTGATGCTGCAGGTAAGAAAGTGCCTGAGCTATTTGCACAATACATCGAACCACGTCTGGTTGACTTTAATACTGGTGACTTTGTAGAAGGCAACGCTGCGACTTTCGATCAGCGTAAAGCTGCTAAAAATCCAGCTGAGTCTATCAAGCTATCTGCTGAAGATGACAAAGCTAAGATCATTCGTCGTGCTAACACAGGTGTTGTATACCTTGTGAAAGATGGCGATGCAGTGTCTAAAGTTATCCTACCGGTTCATGGTAACGGTCTATGGTCTATGATGTACGCTTTCATTGCCGTTGAAACTGATGGCAATACAGTGTCAGGTATCACTTACTACGAGCAGGGTGAAACTCCTGGACTTGGTGGTGAAGTTGAGAACCCAAACTGGCGTGCACAATTCGTAGGCAAGAAACTGTTTGACGATAACCACAAGCCAGCTATCAAGGTAGTGAAAGGTGGTGCGCCAGCAGGTTCTGAGCACGGTGTTGACGGCCTGTCGGGTGCGACACTAACTAGTAACGGTGTTCAACACACATTTGACTTCTGGTTAGGTGACATGGGCTTTGGTCCATTCCTAGCAAAAGTTCGTGACGGAGGTCTGAACTAATGTCTAGCGCACAAAATATTAAAAAGAGCATATTAGCGCCAGTATTGGATAACAACCCAATCGCGCTACAGGTTCTAGGTGTATGTTCTGCTCTTGCAGTAACAACTAAGCTAGAGACTGCGTTTGTTATGACGCTTGCAGTAACGTTCGTAACTGCTCTGTCTAACTTCTCGGTATCTCTAATCCGTCACCACATTCCTAACAGCGTACGTATCATCGTTCAGATGGCGATCATCGCATCGTTAGTTATCGTGGTAGACCAGGTGCTTAAAGCTTACCTGTACGATATCTCTAAACAGCTATCAGTATTCGTAGGTCTTATCATCACGAACTGTATCGTAATGGGTCGTGCTGAAGCATTCGCAATGAAATCTGCGCCAATCCCATCATTTATCGATGGTATCGGTAACGGTCTTGGTTACGGTTTCGTTCTTATTTCTGTAGGCTTCTTCCGTGAGCTATTTGGCTCAGGTAAGCTATTTGGTATGGAAGTACTACCACTAGTGAAAGATGGCGGTTGGTATCAGCCAAACGGCCTGATGCTATTGGCTCCTTCAGCATTCTTCCTTATTGGATTTATGATTTGGACAATTCGTACCTTCAAGCCTGAACAAGTAGAAGCGAAGGAGTAAGGTCGTCATGGAACATTATATTAGTTTGCTGGTTCGCTCGATCTTCATCGAGAACATGGCTCTGTCTTTCTTCTTAGGTATGTGTACCTTCTTGGCTGTATCAAAGAAAGTTAAGACATCATTTGGTCTGGGTATTGCGGTAACAGTGGTATTAACCATCTCTGTTCCTGTAAACAACTTGGTGTACAACCTAGTTCTTAAGCCAGACGCGCTTGCTGAAGGTGTGGATTTAAGCTTCCTTAGCTTCATTACCTTTATCGGTGTAATCGCAGCATTAGTACAGATTCTAGAAATGATCTTAGACCGTTTCTTCCCGCCTCTGTACAACGCACTAGGTATCTTCCTACCGCTGATCACAGTTAACTGTGCGATCTTCGGTGGTGTATCTTTCATGGTGCAGCGTGATTACAACTTTGCAGAGTCTGTCGTTTACGGTTTCGGCTCAGGTGTGGGCTGGATGCTGGCTATCGTCGCTCTTGCAGGTATCCGTGAGAAAATGAAGTATTCAGACGTGCCTCCTGGTCTACGTGGTCTAGGTATTACCTTTATCACTGCTGGTCTGATGGCGCTTGGCTTTATGTCTTTCTCTGGTGTTCAACTGTAAGTCGGGTAAACCGCAACAATTAAGGAATAGTCAATGGACATTATTCTTGGTGTAGTGATGTTTACTCTGATTGTACTGGCTCTAGTACTAGTGATTCTATTCGCTAAGTCTAAGCTTGTACCAACAGGTGACATTACAATTTCTGTGAATGGCGATCCTGAAAAAGCGATCGTTACACAACCAGGTAGCAAGTTACTTGGCGCTCTAGCTGGTGCTGGCGTATTCGTATCTTCTGCTTGTGGTGGCGGTGGCTCTTGTGGTCAGTGTCGCGTAAAAATTAAATCTGGTGGTGGTGACATCCTACCTACTGAGCTTGACCATATTACTAAAGGTGAAGCACGTGAAGGTGAGCGTCTAGCGTGTCAAGTGGCAGTGAAAACTGACATGGAGATCGAACTTCCAGAAGAAATCTTCGGCGTTAAGAAGTGGGAATGTACGGTTATCTCTAACGATAACAAAGCGACATTCATCAAAGAGCTTAAGCTACAAATTCCAGATGGCGAATCAGTACCTTTCCGTGCTGGTGGTTACATCCAGATTGAAGCACCTGCTCACCACGTGAAATACGCTGACTTCGATGTACCAAATGAGTACCGCGAAGACTGGGACAAATTTAACCTGTTCCGCTACGAGTCAAAAGTAAACGAAGAAACAATCCGCGCTTACTCTATGGCTAACTATCCTGAAGAAGAAGGTATTATTATGCTGAACGTGCGTATCGCTACGCCGCCGCCTAATAATCCTAATGTACCGCCTGGTATCATGTCTTCGTACATCTGGTCTCTAAAAGCTGGCGACAAGTGTACGATTTCAGGTCCATTTGGAGAGTTCTTCGCGAAAGATACTGATGCTGAAATGGTATTCATTGGTGGTGGTGCTGGTATGGCTCCAATGCGTTCGCACATCTTTGACCAACTTAAGCGTTTGCACTCTAAGCGTAAGATGTCTTTCTGGTACGGTGCTCGTTCTAAGCGTGAAATGTTCTACGTAGAAGATTTCGACGGCCTACAAGCAGAAAATGACAACTTCATCTGGCACTGTGCTCTATCTGATCCAATGCCAGAAGATAACTGGGATGGTTACACTGGTTTCATCCACAATGTTCTTTACGAGAACTACCTACGTGATCACGAAGCTCCAGAAGACTGTGAGTACTACATGTGTGGTCCACCTATGATGAACGCAGCTGTTATCGGCATGCTGAAAGATCTAGGTGTAGAGGATGAGAATATCCTACTAGATGACTTCGGTGGCTAAATTTCAGCGTATTTGAAGCTGTAGCGTTGTTGGCTTCATAAACCCACCGGTTCGCCGGCCGCCCTAATTACATAGTAGCTCTATGCTCATAGGATTGGGTTTGCTTGCCGTCTAGCTACAGCTCCAACTACTAGAAATTAAACGTATAAAATGGCTGGCTAACTTTAGCCAGCCATTCTTTTTTCTAATCAGAAAAATCGTCATTAATAGTTGATATTGACAGTGGGTCTGTATATGACCGACCTATTTTCCATATCAATTCAACAACAATGGGAGTTAACAAGTGAAAAAGTGGCTTGTTGCATTCGCTTCTCTATTGGTTTTGGCTGGCTGTGAACAGCCTGCAGATCAAATTCATTTGAGTGGCCCAACGATGGGTACCACGTACAACATCAAATACATTGAGCAAGATGGCATTCCTACACCGAAGGTGATCCAAACGGAAATAGATCGTTTGCTGGAGGAAGTGAATGACCAGATGTCGACTTATCGTAAAGACTCAGAGCTGAGTCGTTTCAACCAGCATCAGTCTAGTGAACCGTTTGAGGTTTCTCCGCAAACGGCAACCGTAGTGAAAGAAGCGGTTCGTTTAAATGGTCTCACATTAGGTGCGCTTGATGTGACGGTTGGCCCACTGGTGAACTTATGGGGCTTTGGCCCAGAAGCACGTCCAGATGTTGTACCTTCAGATGAAGAGTTAGCGGCTCGCAAGGCGAATACTGGTATCCACCATCTTTCCGTGGATGGCAATAAGTTGTCAAAAGATATTCCAAACTTGTACGTTGATCTCTCAACCATCGCGAAGGGGTGGGGTGTCGACGTTGTCGCTGATTATCTTCAATCTGCCGGCATTAGCAATTACATGGTTGAAGTAGGCGGTGAAATGCGTCTAAAAGGTGTGAACCGTGAAGGTGTGCCTTGGCGTATCGCAATTGAAAAACCGACGGTTGAGGAACGCTCAATTCAAGAGATTATTGAGCCGGGCGACATGGCAATTGCAACAAGTGGTGACTATCGTAATTACTTTGAGAGCGATGGTGTGAGATACTCTCACATCATAAACCCGCAAACTGGTAAGCCAATTAATCACAAGGTTGTGTCTGTTACGGTATTGGATAAATCGTCGATGACTGCTGACGGTCTTGCTACTGGCCTTATGGTGCTGGGCGAAGATAAAGGCATGGCTATCGCGAATGAGAACAACATTCCAGTCTTCATGATTGTGAAGACGGATGATGGCTTTAAAGAACTGGCTTCAGAAACTTATAAGCCATTTATGAACAAATAACAGCAGAAGTGAGCATGTTTAATGAGTACATTTCTAATTACATTTGCCGTGTTTGTCGCGGTTATTGCGGCGATGGCAGTCGGCTATATCTTTCAGAAGAAAGTAGTAAAAGGTAGTTGTGGCGGTCTTGGTGCGGTAGGTATCGAAAAGGTATGTAACTGCCCAGAGCCTTGTGACGCTCGTAAAAAGCGTGAAGCTCGTGAAGCTGCGCGCGCCGAAAAGTTGGCGGCTTGGGAAAAAGACCGTATTGCTTAATACTCTGAGATACAGTATTTCCTAGCAATAACCATGAGATTTTAATAACCCAGCTTTAGCAGGGTTATTTTTTTATTGCTCTTGGCCATTATCAATTCATTTAAGGAAACCTCATCACTCGGATATGAGAATTGGTTTAGCGCAAACACTGCGTCAAACAAGGTATATACTCTTGTTAAGTGATCCTGTTTAGGAGGCGGATATGGAAATGCATCAACATGGTATGACGGAGTTATTTGAGCAGCTTGGCTTGGGGAGTTCTCCGAAGGAAATTAAAGACTTCGTGAATAATCACCGACATAAACGCGATTCAGCACCAATACATGAAGCGAGCTTTTGGACAAATTCACAGTCAGCATTTTTGAAACAGGCAATTGAGCAAGATGCAGATTGGGCGGAATTGGTGGATCAACTAGACGTCATGTTACGGGATTAACTGATAACAGGTGAGTTAGAGAGTTTGTATGTTCGCTTTCTACCACACTGAGTAATCTCTCGTTTTCTTCGGGCATGATATTATTTATACTGTATTTTTAAACAGTGTGATGTTGGTTATGTCAGAGCGAATCAGAAAAATCATTCATGTCGATATGGATTGTTTTTATGCTGCCGTAGAGATGAGAGATAACCCCAGTTACCGAGATATTGCACTGGCTGTTGGCGGCCATGAGAAGCAGCGTGGTGTCATCAGCACCTGTAATTATGAAGCGCGAAAATATGGCGTGCGTAGCGCGATGTCTACGGCTCGGGCATTACAATTATGTCCCAATCTGTTAGTGGTTCCCGGAAGGATGTCTGTCTATAAACAGGTATCTCAACAGATTAGGGCTATTTTCGAGCGCTACACTCACATCATCGAACCTCTTTCCTTAGACGAAGCTTACTTAGATGTCACAGACGCCACAGTGTGTCACGGCTCGGCGACATTAATAGCTGAGGCAATTCGGCGGGATATCTCGAATGAGCTTGGCTTGACGGCGTCAGCAGGTGTGGCTCCAATAAAGTTTCTCGCCAAAGTTGCGTCAGACATGAACAAGCCCAACGGACAGTTTGTCATTCCTCCTGACAAAGTTCAGGAAGTCGTCGACAAATTACCACTTGAGAAGATCCCGGGAGTGGGAAAAGTTAGCTTGGAAAAACTGCATCAAGCGGGCTTTTATCTCTGTGAAGACATCAAAAACAGCGATTACCGAAAATTGCTGCGTCAGTTTGGGCGGCAAGGTGCTTCACTGTGGAAGCGTAGTCAGGGAATTGATGACAGAGAAGTGGTTGTTGAACGGGAGCGAAAGTCTGTTGGTGTCGAGCGAACATTTAGCCAGAATATTTCCACTTACGACGAATGCTGGCAGGTGATCGAGAGCAAACTGTATCCCGAACTTGAGAAACGCTTAGAGCGCGCCAGCCCTGATAAGTCGATCGTTAAGCAAGGCATAAAGGTGAAGTTTGCCGATTTTCAGCTCACGACCATAGAGCATATTCACCCACAGCTGGAGTTGGATGATTTCAAGGTACTGCTTAAAGATATTCTCAAGCGTCAGCAGGGTAGAGAAATTCGCCTTTTAGGCTTGAGTGTGATGCTCAAGCCTGAAGTACAAGCTCGCCAGCTTAGTTTCTTTTAAGGACGGTTTCTTTTAAGCACGAGCTTTATCGACCTGTTGCATTACTTGATCGAAAGAAACATTCACCATAGCACCGTAACCGGATAATTTTGCCGCTTTGATCTGACTGATGAGCGGTGTGCTAATCCCGCATAAGAACCTGGCTACGGCATCGTTACTCACCGCTGTTGGAGCTAGTTTCACAAATTCATTGATCCAAGATGTAATCTTTGAAAGATCCGGCTGTTCATTGACTTGAGTTGGGAAAGTCGCTACCTGACCACGACAAACGGAACAATGGCCACACTGTGTTGGGGCATTCTTGTCAGCGAAATAATGGGCCAGCTGATAGCTCAGGCAATCTGAAGACTGGAACAAGTTCAGCATTGTATGAATTCGCTCGATGTCCTTGTGTTCTTTGGACTGGAACAATTCATACAAGTGCTGCGTTACTGCTTCAGAGTTTTTTGTTGTCGGAAGAACCGAGTACACGTCGGTTAGCTGCTTGCTCTCAAGTTCAATCCATCCGTTTTGATGGAAGTAATCTAGTGCGGCTACCACACGACTTCGTTCGGATTGATAGTTCATCCAGAGTGCGTCTAAATCTACTTGGCACCATATTTTGGCTTTGGTTGAGCACATGAATATAGCTTCCACAAACTGGCGTCGTTCACCTTGAAACTGATTGAGGATGAACTGTTGGTCTTGGAGGAACTTAAAGCGATATTCGGCAAAGTAGCTATATTTCGCTTCGATTACTTTCTCTAACTCCAAATAAACCAACAGTGTTTTGAGCGGCAATTGACGAATATTACTTTCGCGAGACAGACGTAATGGGACGACTTCCCATTGTGGTGAATGTTCGCGGGCTTGCTCTAATACATAACGGATGGAAGCGTACTCTGGGGTATCGCCATAGACAAAGTTCTCCAGCACCGTTAAACCGGCCGTATTTCCGAGGAGAATACATTCAGATCGTTGACCATCACGTCCTGCCCGGCCAATTTCCTGTGCGTAGTTTTCTATTGATTTGGGTAAATCGAAGTGGATCACGCGGCGAATATCAGATTTGTCCACTCCCATGCCAAATGCAATCGTCGCTACGATGCAGTCTATTTGGCTATCCATAAACTGTTGCTGAATCTGCTCGCGGACGTCACTCTTCATACCAGCATGGTAAGCGTGCGCATTGATGCCAATATGAATCAACGATTTTGCCACCATTTCCGCAGTTTGCTGCTGAGTCACATACACAATCGTTGGCAGAGTAGGTTGAGCCGCAACGATGGTATTAAGCTGGGTCTGTTTCTCTGACTCCTGGCATGGAACTACTGAGATATCCAGATTGGGGCGGTAGAAACCAGTGACGGTGATATTTTCACTGGAGATATTAAATTTGCGCTGCATATCTTCAATAACAGCGGGAGTGGCGGTAGCGGTGAGTAACAGCGAGTGAGGAATATTCAGTTCGCGCTGATACTGCGGCAGTTTCAGGTAATCCGGACGAAAGTTATGTCCCCATTCGGAAATACAGTGTGCTTCGTCCACCACCATTAAGGAAATGGGGATCTGACGAATGAACTCACGAAACCGTTCGTTCTTGAGCCGTTCTACTGAGATCATGAGAATTTTGATCTGGCCGTTTTTCACACCTGCCATCACTCGCTGCGCTTCTTCCCGGCTTTGGCTGCTGTCAATCGATGCCGCCGCAATACCTTTAGTTTGTAAAAAGCTAAGCTGATCTTTCATTAACGCAAGTAATGGCGAAATCACCAAAGTAAGGTTAGGTAACTGGGTCGCCGGAAGTTGATAGCAAAGCGATTTTCCGGAACCAGTCGGAAAGATAGCCGCTGCAGAGTCTCCTTTCATCACAGCTTCAATTACAGGTTGCTGCCCTGGGCGTAATGAGTCAAAGCCAAAGACAGACTGAAGTGTTTGCTGCAACGGGCTACTTTGCATAATAGGGAAACCTTTCTTTGATGATAGAATAGAGCACCTTAACATATCCTCAGTATGTAACGCGCGTCTTAAAAGTATGAACAAAGCAGACTTAGTCCAAAAAATCATTCAACAACTGGAAGAGAAGCTTCAGATAGCACACGCCTCAACACAGCGTGCTATCGATGCAGCAACAGATGAAGAAACCGTACCAGAGCACAAATACGATACTCTGGCGTTAGAGGCTTCCTACCTTGCCCACGGACAAGCCATGAGAGTTCAGGAAAGCGAGGAAGAACTGAGGCAATATCGTGCGTTAATTCTTCGAGATTTCACAGATGCGCCAATTAACGTTGGAGCTTATATTGTGCTTGAAGACGACAAAGCCGATGAGAAATACTTCTTCATTGGCCCATGCTCTGGTGGCTTGACGGTCAATTGGCAAGGCAAAGAAGTCTTTGTCTTAACAGCGAAATCTCCACTTGGTCACGCGTTAGTCGGTAAAGAAGAAGGGGAAGGTGTTTGTGTTAAAATTGGCGATAAAACAATTGGTTATGATGTGGTGACGGTTTTCTGACATCAAATCTATAACTCAGTGTTATGTTTAACGGTAGTAATGTTGGATAAAAGAGAAAGACATGAAGAAACTCCTTACACTCTCCCTACTGATAGTTAGTGCCTCTGGCTATTCGGCACAATGTCGTGTGGACATCAATAATGAAGTTCGAATGGATGGACAGAGTTTGGAAATTCGCCAATCGACTGGTGAAAAAGCGGTAGTCGACGAAGACAACAATCTGTTTATTAAAGGTGAGCAAGTCGAGCTCGATGCAGACCAAAAAGCGGCCATCGAAGGTTATCGTGAGAAAATGAACGCTTACATCCCTCAGGCTAAGCAACTGGCGAGTGAAGGTTTAGAACTGGCGAATGCCATTATAGATGATGTTGCAGCGAGCCTGGATGCGCCCGGTGCTTTTGATAATGTGAAAGCTTCAGTCAAAGCGTTTTTTGCTGATATAGAATCTCGTTACTACAAAGATGGAGACTTTATTCTGCCGGCAGAAAGCTTTGAATCTATGACACAAAGCTGGACAGACGACTTCGCTAAAGCACAGGAAATCTTCAATAAAGAATTTCTAGCCAGCGCGTTCGAAGCATTATCTAACAAGATGGCAGAAGAAGATGGTTTAAATCTTACTGCGCTGTCTGAAAGTATGACGGAGCTGAGCGCCAAAGTTGAGCAGCGAATTGCTGAACATTCAAAAGAGTTAGAGCAGAAATCTGCAGAGCTATGTGACTCTCTGGATGAAATGGCAGATCAAGAAGATAACGTACTGAAGAAAATCCCAGAGCTGAAAGACTATCGAGTTTTCACGATTTAATCGGATCGTTCACTCTTTCAATGTAAAAAAGTATAAGAAGAGAGCGCTTATTTACGCTCTCTTTTTTATTATGTGTTAGCTCATTAAACGCCGCTAGTTGGTTGAAACTTATTGCGAATTCATTTGCGTCAGTTTATTGCCGACTGGTAGAGAGAAGTTAAAGTCATCTTGCTGAACCCAATTGATAGACCACGTCATGACACCTTTATAGCTAGGGTAATTGAAGGCCTACATAGGTTAGAAATTCACTACTGAACATTGAATAAATATGAGATGTACGTATAAATTTACAAACCGAATGTCTGCAAATTGTTTTGGTTGGCGAACATTTAACCTGATTACTCTTGCTGATTAGTTGATATTTCTATAATGTACTAGTTAGCTAGTTCATTGATATTTTGTGTGAGTGGTATGACACAACAAACTTCTTCTCAGCCTCGTGAGCATTTTGGCTCTCGTCTCGGATTCATTTTAGCGGCAGCAGGTGCTGCAGTTGGTCTGGGAAACATTTGGGGCTTCCCAACGCAAGCGGCAAGTAATGGTGGTGGTGCCTTCTTGTTGGTTTATTTGGTACTGATTCTGATTGTCGCTTTTCCAATGTTGGTTGTTGAAATGGCGATTGGTCGTCATGGTCAGGCAAACCCAGTCGACAGTATGCGAGCGCTAACCCATAACCCTGTCGGTAAAAAGTTTGGTGGCATGGTAGGTTGGATTGGCCTGAGTGTGCCAAGCGCAGTATTGGCGTTTTATTCTATTGTTGGTGGCTGGTTGATCTGCTTTTTGCTGGGCGCGGTTACTGACATCATGGGTCTGGAAGAAATAACGGCGTGGTTTAAAGGTTTCAGCGTTGAGCGCAATCTATTTGGGACGATTATATTTTATGTTCTCACTGTTTTGATCGTACAAGGTGGCGTTAAAGACGGTATCGAAAAGTGGTCAACTCGTTTGATGCCTGCACTGTTTGTGCTGTTTGGTTTGTTGTTCGTTTATATCATGACGCAAAACGGTGCGATGGAAGGCCTTAAGCATTACCTGATACCGGATTTTGAAAAAGTTTGGGACAGAAAGCTTATCTTGGCAGCTATGGGGCAGGGTTTCTTCTCACTGACCATTGGTGGCTGTTCGATGCTGATCTACGGCTCTTATTTAAGCAAGACAGAGAACCTGCCTAAGATGGCGATGAACGTGACTTTAGTGGATACCGCCGTTGCGTTTATTGCGGGTCTGGTCGTATTGCCTGCGATGTTTGTTGCAATGCAAAAAGGCGTTCAGATTTACGCAGATGATGGTTCTCTTCTCAGCTCAGATACCTTGGTCTTTACAGTTTTGCCACTGATGTTTGATAGTTTGGGATTGCTTGGCCAATTGTTCTCAATTGTCTTTTTCTTACTGCTGACGATTGCTGCACTGACATCTTCTATATCGATGCTTGAGTGCCCGGTCGCATTGGTTAGTGAGCGCTTTAATACTAAACGTAGCGGAACCAGCTGGGTACTGGGTGGTTTGATTGCTTTGTTCAGTGTGGTGATTGTCTATAACTTCGGTGCGATGTTTGGTCTGGTGGCGACTGTCGCGACTCAGTACTTACAACCGACGGCGGCTCTGCTGTTCTGTTTGTTTGGCGGCTGGGTGTGGAATCGTAACTCGAAAATTAAAGAGCTTGAACAGGGCTTCCCTGAGTTCACTCAAGGTTGGTTCGGTAAACTATGGCCGCTTTACGTGAAATTTGTTTGTCCGGTACTCGTGGCCACTGTCATCTGGGCTTCATTTGGATGATTAACCCGTTCTCCTGATAGAAGAAAGGGCTTGATGACGTGTCATTAAGCCCTTTTTTAATTTCGTGTCCCGTTACAGGATTAACGGAATTGACCTACTTCAGGAAGAAAATCAAATCCTGCGCTAGCCAACTTAGCTTCCAGAGTCGCTCGGTCGATGTCAAAAAAAGTCACTAGCTTGTCAAGATCACCGCCAAAGTCGTCGCGCAGCTTCATGTTCACGATACTCATCAGCATCACAGGATCCATTGACTCAAAGTTCGCCAGATTCATCACTTATCCTCAAAATCAGAAATCAGTAAGTTTGCTGCTGCAAATGCTGCAGTTTCACGAGTTTCTTTTGGTAGGGACTCGTTTGCAGCGATGTCATTCAGAGCTTTTACTGCACAAGAAATTGCCTGAGGCACATAGGCTTGATCGCCACTGCCGATTTGAGCATAAAGCTCACGAACTAATTCACAACAGCCGTATACTTGCATCGTATAATCCTTAAAAGTGATAACTGCTTTCAAATATACACATAGCTGATTTGAAACTCAAAGCAGAGACTTGTTTTGGCTCAATTTGTTGTTCACGTTGGGTGTGGATTAATCAAAGCGGAATGATAGGGTTTGATTTGGAGGCAATAAAAAGGGCTGACCGAAGCCAACCCTTTCAAGTAACAGACGAGTATCGAGCTTACTTAAGTTGAGCTTTAACGTGCTCAACGATATCAGCCATCGCTACGGCAGTTTTCTCACCAGTACGACGGTTTTTGTACTCGAAGTTGCCTTCTTTCATTGAACGATCGCCGATAATGATTGTGTGCGGTACGCCTAGCAATTCCATATCAGAGAACATCACGCCTGGACGCTCTTTACGATCATCAAACAGAACTTCAATGCCCAATGCGGTCAGTTCAGCGTACAGCTTCTCAGCCGCTTCTTTCACTTCTTCTGATTTGTGCATGTTCATTGGCACGATAGCAACCTGGAATGGCGCAAGCGCGTCTGGCCAGATGATACCGTACTCATCGTGGTTCTGTTCAATAGCAGCAGCAACAACGCGAGAAACACCAATGCCGTAACAACCCATTTCCAGAATGACGTTCTTACCGTCTGGACCAAGTACGCCACAGTTCATCTTCTCAGAGTAGTTTTTACCTAGCTGGAAGATATGACCAACTTCGATACCACGTTTAAGTTGGATCGTACCTTTACCACATGGGCTTGGATCGCCTTCAACCACGTTACGTAGATCTTCGACTTGACCAAGTTCAACGTCACGACCCCAGTTAATACCGAAGTAGTGCTTGCCATCGATGTTAGCACCGCCGCCGAAGTCACTCATAACCGCTACGCTACGATCAACGATGAAAGGAAGTTTAAGACCAACAGGACCTAGAGAGCCTGGGCCAGCACCGACCAATTCACGAATCTCTTCTTCTGTTGCCATTTCCAGAGGTGCCGCCACTTGAGGAAGATTTTCTGCTTTCACTTCGTTGAGTTCGTGATCACCACGGATTAGCAGAGCAATGATTGGTGCTTCAACTTCATCAGACGCTTTGAAAAATAGTGTCTTGATAGTTTTCTCAATCGGTAAACCATGCTGTTCTACTAGCTGCGCGATTGTTTTCGCGTCCGGTGTGTCCACTAGTGTCATTTCTTGAGTTGGTGCTGGAGCTGCATCTGCAAGAGCTAATGCTTCTGCTTTTTCAAGGTTCGCTGCGTAATCAGATTCAGTAGAGAAAGCGATAAGGTCTTCGCCACTTTCTGCCAGTACGTGGAACTCTTGAGAGCCGCTACCACCGATAGCACCACTATCAGCAAGTACCGGACGGTAATCCAGACCCATGCGGTCGAATGCTTTACAGTAAGCATCGTGCATTGCATCGTAGGACTTCTGCAGACCTTCTTTGTCTATGTCAAAGCTGTATGAATCCATCATTGAGAATTCACGCGCGCGCATCACACCAAAACGAGGGCGTCGTTCATCACGGAATTTAGTCTGGATTTGATACAAGTTCAGTGGAAGCTGTTTGTAAGAGCTTACTTCATTACGTACCAAACTAGTGATCACTTCTTCAGCAGTTGGGCTAAGAACAAACGGACGTTCATGACGGTCAGTAAAGCGAAGCAGTTCAGGACCCATTTTTTCACTGCGGCCTGTCTCTTCCCAAAGTTCAAACGGCTGAACAACGGGCATCAAAGTTTCGATTGCACCTGCATTGTCGATCTCTTGACGAACGATGTTTTCGACTTTACGCAGCACACGTAGACCAGTAGGTAGCCAGGTGTATAGACCTGAAGCCAGCTTACGGATCATACCTGCACGTAGCATGAGCTGGTGGCTCACTACTTCTGCGTCGTTTGGAGTCTCCTTCAGAGTAGAAAGAAGATATTTACTGGTACGCATTAAATTTATCCGTTTATTTAAGTTAAATACTCTCGCCAGAGCTGGAGGGAGTATGGAAGTCCCACAATGGGAAATTTGTTAGCCGCTTATAATATCAGCCAAATGGCTTTGTCAAAAGCTTTCGATCGCGGTAACCGTTATTAAGTTGCCTGTAACTGTGAACTTCACGTTTAAATCGAACAAATTTACCGCATATTCTTTGCTGTCGGGTTTATTTTTTTTGTACGCGGGACGTGGATCCTGCGCTAAGACCTGTTCGATCACTGACAGCACATAATCAGTGTCAGAACGTTTTTTAATCATATCTAACGCTTGTGATGAAAAGATGACTTTAGACTTTTCTGGCTCTTCTCCTGCATAGCCGCCTTGCGCATCTGGAATTGAGTCCGAGTAGGGAATGTAGGGCTTGATATCGACAATGGGAGTGCCATCGACTAAGTCAACACTGCCAAGCTCTATATATATTTGTTCACCTTTCTTGGTAACGCCTTTTACTTCCACTGCTGACATGCCAATACCGTTTGGTCGAAAAGTGGATCGAGAGGCAAATACACCAATTCTTTCATTCCCGCCTAAACGTGGTGGTCTGACCGTAGGTTTCCAGCCTGCCTCTAAATTTTGGTCAAAGATAAACAGTAGCCAAACATGAGAGAACTGTTCCAAGCCTCTGACTGCTTCGGGGCTATTTGCTTCACCTACAAGGCGTACTCTTGCTTTTGCAGCAGGTACTAAACGCGGCTGACGAGGTACTGCAAATTTTTCTTTGTAAGGCGTTTCAATGATGCCAATTGGCTCGATGGAATACATAGTGGACATCTTTAAGTATCTATTTCACGCAAAAAGTATTAACGCGAAAATACCACAAATTTTTCTTGCTTTTATTGTTGGGAATGATTATTAATTAAAATGTTATAACATAACAATTAACTCAAAAGGAAAATGTAATGAAACCAGGTCTCCACCCTGAATATCGTCCAGTGGTATTCCACGACACCAGCGTAGATAAATATTTTGTTGTCGGTTCAACACTGCAAACCGACCGTACCATCGAATGGAAAGATGGCAAAACATACCCTTACTTCACGTTAGATGTATCGTCAGCATCTCACCCGTATTACACAGGCAAACAACGCGTGGTTCAGGCGGAAGGGCGTATTGCGAATTTCAAGCGTCGTTTTGGACAGTTTACTAAAGACTAAAGACTAAAGACTAAAGACTAAAGACTAAAGACTAAGGAGTAAGATATGAAAGTTGTGAAGTCACTAAAGAGTGCTAAAAGTCGTCACCCTGACTGCCAGATTGTAAAGCGCAGAGGACGTTTATATGTCATTTGCAAAACAAATCCGAGATTCAAGGCTGTACAGAAATAACGCAAAGACATTTTAGTTTTGTTTAATTGATAGTGTTGATTTGTCTGATTTATACGGATGAAATATCTGCATTTTTATTCAATAGTGGTTAAAAATCTTCCTGTTGGTTACACTTTGTAACGTTTTTGACTTTAAATTGACTCCTTACTCAAGTAACCTTCGCCCGCTTTTTGACATTTTTGTCACATTTGCATAGGAATAAAAACAAGGAGGGAACAGATGAGTTCATCTGCTTCAATTAAACAAAACATGCCTAAGAAGTCGCTGTTTACGCGCTTTTTGGATTCTGTCGAATATTTAGGGAACCTATTGCCCCATCCGATTACACTATTTGCCATTTTCTGTTTAGCCATTTTGGTGGCATCGGGTATAGCAGGTTACTTCGAAGTTTCCGTGATGGATCCTCGTCCAGAGGGTGCAAGTGGTCGTTCCGCTGATGGTATGATCCACGTTGTCAGCTTATTCAATGCTGACGGTCTAGAACTTATCGTTACTAACTTAGTGAAGAACTTTGTTGGCTTTGCTCCGCTAGGTACTGTACTGGTCGCGATGCTTGGCGTTGCCATCGCTGAATACTCGGGCCTACTATCAGCTGCAATGCGTGGCCTTGTAATGGGTGCGTCTCAGCGCATGGTTACGGTAACGGTTGTATTTGCTGGTATCATTTCTAACACAGCGTCTGAGCTTGGTTATGTGGTACTTATTCCACTAGCAGCAATGCTATTCCATTCGTTAGGTCGCCATCCTCTAGCTGGTCTTGCTGCTGCATTTGCTGGTGTATCGGGCGGTTACTCTGCAAACCTACTTATCGGTACAGTTGACCCACTGCTTTCAGGTATCACTGAGACAGCGGCACAAATGATTGACCCGACTTACACAGTGGGTCCAGAAGTAAACTGGTACTTCATGTTTGTGTCTACTTTCTTTATTGCAGGCATGGGTGCATTTGTTACTGAGAAAATCGTTGAGCCTAAACTTGGCAAATACAACGAAGAAGAAGCTGCGGAAGATCTGTCTAAAGATAAAATGGGTAGCCTCACAGACTTAGAGAAGAAAGGTCTGAAAATCGCGGGTCTAGCTGTTCTGGCAGTATCAGCACTATTGGCTTGGACAATCGTTCCAGCAGATGGCATTTTACGCTCAGAAGCAGGTACAGTGGCAGGTTCACCGTTCCTGAAAAGTATTGTTGCTTTCATCTTCGTATTCTTTGCTATCCCTGGCTTTGTATACGGTAAAGTTGTTGGCACAATGAAAACTGACCGTGACGTTATCGATGCGATGTCGAAATCTATGTCATCTATGGGCATGTACATCGTACTGGTATTCTTCGCAGCTCAGTTCGTTGCATTCTTTAAGTGGACGAACTTTGGTCAGGTATTTGCGGTAGCGGGTGCGGATTTCCTACAAAACATCGGCCTAACAGGTCCTATGTTGTTCTTTGCATTCATCCTGATGTGTGGCTTCATCAACCTGATGATCGGTTCTGCATCGGCGCAGTGGGCAGTAACAGCACCTATCTTCGTACCAATGCTAATGCTAGTTGGTTACGCTCCTGAAACCATTCAGGCAGCATACCGTATCGGTGACTCAACAACTAACATCATCACACCAATGATGAGCTACTTTGGTCTGATTCTGGCGGTTGCAACTCGCTACATGAAGAACCTAGGTATCGGTACGCTAATCGCGACCATGTTGCCTTACTCAATCTGCTTTATTGTAGGTTGGAGTTTACTGTTCTACGTTTGGGTATTCGTACTTGGATTACCAGTAGGTCCTGGCGCGGCAACGTACTACACGCCGTAATTGGCAACCCCATTCAGCTCAATCAAAGCCTGCGTTCATCGCAGGCTTTTTTATTATTGAACCAAGGTGGTTTGATTAGCGCTTAGCCAAAATTCTATCCAGGTGATTTGCAAACTCTCGGCGCTCGGTTTGCGATAATGCTGCCGGGCCACCGGTTTGAATACCGCTTGAGCGCATGGTGTCCATAAAATCACGAATGTTAAGGCGTGCTTTTATGGTGTCTTTCGTATAGAGCTCACCTCGTGAGCTTAACGCCAGCGCGCCTTTAGCGATCACTTCATCGGCCAATGGAATGTCAGATGTAATAACCAAGTCTTTGGCTTCTACACGACGAACTATTTCGTTATCTGCAATATCAAAGCCTGCAGGTACTTGAAGCGAGTGAATATTTGCTCGTTTCGGCACCGGTACAATATGGTTGGCAACAAAGGTACATTCAACGCCAGTACGCTCTGCGGCTCGTACAATTGTCTCTCGAATGACCTTTGGACAAGCGTCAGCATCTACCCATAACTTCATGATGATTTCTCACTGAGTTTTGCTTCTAACTCTTCAATACGTGCGGTCAATTTGGCGACTGTATTTTCAAGAGCAGTAAGGCGATCATCCTCTTTTGAAGTTGGTGCAGTGACCTCAACTTTCGGGACGTGACTTGCGCTCTTCCAACTTTTGATAACCGTGATTAACGCAGGCATCGGCACAGGTGTTTTCATGCGTGCTTTCACTAGGGCAACCGTGGGTTCTTTACCCTCTTGTTGGAGCTGTTCCATTACAGCTTCCAGCTCTTTAGTGACGTCTTGAGTTAACATTTTCAATCCTTAATGACGATATAGTTATCATCATACTTTGGGCAGTTGAATTTAGCGAATGGCAATTTCGGTAGCGTTTTGTAAGAGATCTCTTACATGACTTGTGAGAGAAAACGATTTCGTCAGCAGCCAAAAAGGAAATAAATATCATAATGCATTGATAAATAAAAAATTTAAATCGTTGCAGTTAAAGGGGATGAAAAAAAATATTCTTGGGTAGATTGTGAATCCAAAGGAAAAGAGTACATTAAATCTCGTCAGCAGGAAGCAGACATGGAACAGGAAAGCACCAAGGATTTGGTTATCGTCAGGAAGACGATTTGGTTACTCAGGAAGATTAATCAAGCATGGAGCGCAGGACATTGTAAGGACACAATCATCAATAGGATGTTGATGACTAAGGATAGACAATGGACCCCTCATAGGAATGAGGTTGAGGACAGCATCAGGAAGATGCGATGGACACCGCTCAAGGAACAAGTGATGTGCGCTAACGGGGAATGTTGGCAATCAGGAAGATTAGGACACCGCTAGGACGGCGAAGAAGGGATAGAGCTGAAGGGATCAGCCACTATTATGGATGATGCAAGGAGCATTATTTAGTAGCCGGACTGCTGCGAGTAAGATCATTACCCCGATACGTTTGTGTCGGGGTTTTTCTTGTTTGAAGCATTGAATTTAATTTCCCCAAGTAAACGCATCTTTACTGGTTAATTTACTAACCGCGAAAAGAGATGTTTGTCGAAGGTGATGAACATTTGTAGCTAAGTATCCTCGTGACGTGATCCGAGTTTTCCTACAAAGCTTTTAGTAACTGAAATAATCTCAATAGCATAAGATTAGAAACATAATAAAAATAATGAATTACTACTTAACGTATTGTTAATTAAAACAATCAAAAACAATACACTTTCTAATCAGTTGGTTAAACTTTTGGCTTTTCTACAAAATATCATGTCCCGCAATCACTGAATCGTCTATTCATCGTATGTGACATGCGGGTAAATTAGGTTTGTTGTAATCAAGGAAAAGATGTGGCCATAGTGACCAGAAGAATGCTTCTTCTACCCTACGATGAGTCGTTGCAACTAGAGTTTGTCATGCTTAATTGCTGCGCAAAAAATCGCGCCGAAATGAACGGTCCTCATACAGTGGCGTCCGCCAAACAGTTATTTGATAAGATATTGGATAACAAAAATATCTATAGTCTAGCGGTGTTAGAAAGTACCACTCGTGACTACATGGGGCATATCTTTATTTCTCATCTCGATTCAGAACCTGAACTTGGGTTTATTTTCGATAAATCTTATTGGGGAAAAGGGTTGGCTACCGAAGCTCTAACCGCGTTTTTCCCTAAAGCTTGTCGGGAGCTCGGGTTGCAAAGAGTGACCGCTAACGTGAATAGTGGGCATTACGCCTCATTAGCCGTATTGGAAAAGTTAGGTTTCGTTAAGATGAAAGAAAGTAAGGACTTATATGGCCCTTACTTTGAAATGGTCTTTATAAACGATGAGGTGGTAGGTGAAAGCTCTGCGGCCTGAACCCGATCATTGTTAATTCCCCTTGATAACAATCGTCGCCAAGGGATGAAAACTCAAACTGATACACAGTATGCCAACGCCAGAGCCCATCTGGCGTTTTGAGTTTATGGGCCCCGAAAGCGATGCTCACCAATTGGAGATCCAACTGTTCACATTTGCGTGTTATCGCTGCTTTGGCTAGTTCAGATTGACGTCGCTGTTGCCAAAATAGAAAACAGAAGAAGCACAGTCCCAGTATTGCCAGAAGATCTCCAATCATCCTTTATCAACCTTTTGTTGCTTGCTGCAATTTGACTAGTGCAAGAGCCAACTCTTCAGATGGGCTGGAGTGCAGTAACGGTAGCAATACCATTCTGAGTTCCGGCAGCATAACCAAATCGGCAAATAATTGATTAAACAGAGTTTGGTCTCCTGTTTGTGCAAGTCGAAGCAAAAACTGCTCAGCAATATCCGCATCTGCTAACAGATGCCATGCACGGCCAGCTATCCCGATGAGTACCTCCTGGTGACTGAGGCGCGGACTTTGTAATATCGCTTTTAATATTGGCAGTGATATTTCAGTTGGTGCGCCAGCCAGCGCTCGAGTTAACGCAGATAATAGGAAGAGATCGGGCTCGCTACTATCAATCTCTTGTTGCGCTTTTTCTGCAATGCGTTCAGCCAGACGATCTTGTAAGTCAACGTGTTCTAAAGCGCCTAGCAGCGCGTACATTGGCTCGTTTGGAAGATGATTAAGAGCCTTACGCAGAGTGACAGCGTTTTGCTCTTTACCCAATCGGGCTGCCATATCGGTTATGCCTTGCAGGCCAACTGTCTGCCAGTTTTCCCAACCAAGGCCACCAGAGAAATAGTGTTGTGTGTGTTCGTAATACTGACTGGTTGGTAAGTCCAAATTTGAACGAATCTGGCTATGGAATACTGCCATTTTGTCTTCAGAAGGTTTGAAGGTATATGGGTTATTAGAGAGCTTTTGTTGCTGCTCTTCAGACATATCGTCACTCAGGCGGGTGCCCATGGCTTCAACGACGTATTTAATGAAGTTACCAATATCGGATTGTTTTAACAGGCCTCGTTCATCCAACTCGAACTTTAAAAACCAAATCCAAGGTTGCTTTTGCTCATTCCAGTAGGCAATAGCTAAATGTGCTTTGCGCTGCATCGGATACGGGTAAGGGCATTGGCCTCTTTCGACATTGGCAAATACTTTTGGGTCTATGGTTTTGATGCGACGACCGAGGTCGAAGATTTGATAGTCGCAATTACTGTTGTTGAGCAATTGGGTGAGAGTCTGAATGTTTTCCATTAAATACGACGTCCTAACGTTCTTTTCACAAGAAATGGTATCATTCTTGGCTAATTCAAGGTTCGAGATGTAAAAGTTAATGACCAAAAGCACAAAACTGGTGGAATTACTTCACCAACTTGAAGCTCAGCTAAAACAACATGAGCTTTGGCAGCAAACGATGCCATCTACTACCGCATTGCAAAGTGTAGAGCCTTTCGCGATTGATACCCTCCATCCACATGAATGGTTACAGTGGATATTTATTGCCAGAATGCGTGCATTGGTGGAGAGCAACCAGCCGTTGCCAAGTGGCTTTTCTATTGAACCTTATTTTTCAGAAGCATGGAAACAAGAGCCGCAATATGCTGAGCTACTGATAACCATCCGAACTATCGACGAACTATGTAAGTAACCTCAATGTCAGAACAAGAAACATCACAAGTTGTAGCTCCAGTGGAATTAGAGATCGTTTATCGAGATGAATATTTTGTGGCAGTGAACAAGCCAGCAGGTATGCTGGTGCATCGAAGCTGGTTAGACAAACACGAAACCCAATTTGTCATGCAAACGCTGCGCGATCAGATTGGTCAGCATGTTTTTCCCTTGCACCGTTTAGATCGGCCAACCTCGGGAGTTTTGGTGTTTGCCCTTTCAAGTGAGGTCGCTTCTCAGGTGATGCCGATGTTTGCTGAGCACAAGATGGAGAAAACTTATCATGCCATCGTGCGCGGCTGGATTGAGGAAGAGGGCGTTTTAGATTACGCACTGAAAGTCGAACTGGACAAGATCGCGGATAAGTTCGCTTCGCAAGAAAAAGAAGCGCAAGAAGCGGTAACCGCCTACAAGCCGCTGGCGAAAGTGGAAGTACCGTACTCTACGGGTAAATTTCCAACCACTCGATATTGTTTAATGGAAATGAAACCAAAGACTGGGCGTAAGCATCAGCTTCGCCGCCACATGGCACACCTTCGTCATCCCATCGTGGGCGATACTTCGCACGGTGATGGTAAGCATAACAAGCTTTATCGTATTGAATTTGATTCACACCGTTTGCTCTTGCACGCAACCGAGCTTCGTTTCGTGCATCCATACACTAACGAAGAGATCGTGCTGAGAGCGAATATTGATGAGACCTGGCAACAACTGTTTGATCGGTTTGATTGGGATGAAGCGTTATTCACGTGTAAGTGATGTAACTTAAAAGGGGGCTGGTACCATTACCAACCCCCTTGTTACTTCGTTGTTGCTCAATACTATTTGAGCTTTTCGAGATCAGCTTCTATCTCTGCTATTTTACTGGACACTACTTTTTCTAGATGGCGAAGGTCAGACAGGATTTTCTCTTTAATATCGACTTCTGTCACTCTCGTTGGCTTAGTTATTTTATTAAGTTCATCAATGACTAAAGTAAGATTTCGATTAATTTCTGTGACTTCTTTATATCTGTGAGTGCCACTGTCCACTAGTACGTTTTTAATTTGGCGTGGGTATTTAAATTTGACACTTTTAGCGAAGAGTTCGCCTTTCTGTTTGTGGAAATAGATTTTTAGCACATCTTTATGTGCCTCTTGGCGAAGGGAATAACGTTCAATCTGTTTTGGATCTTGAATGCCCAAACCAGTGAGGTGTGGAAACATAGGCTACCTCTGTATACTGAAATGATATCAGTACTAACTGTAGCAGCCTAGGAACGAGCTAGATAGCTGATATTTAGTCAAATTGCTTAACTTGTGGGCAAGATCGCTATCGTTCTTGCCCACAGTAAACTCTAGTGGGTAGCTAATCGGTTAGCGCGTCAGATAAAGTCTCTATGAGCTTCTCACGTAGCTCATTTTGTTGCTCTTCAGTCAGCCTTTTTCCAGTGCCGCTGGTCAGAATAAATAAGTCTTCTGCGCGCTCACCAATGGTAGTGATCTTCGCGCCGTGAAGGTTGATACTCAAATCAGCAAAAGTTCGGCCGACTTTAGCCAGCAATCCCGGCGTGTCTAACGCAACAAACTCCATTAAGGTATGTTTTTTACCCTTGGTCGGTAAGAAGTCCACTTTAGTTTTCACATTGAAGTGTTGCAGTTTGTTTGGCGTGCGACGGGTTTTAATTTTCGTCGGTCGGCCGTCTTCTAACACGTGAGCCAAATGTTTGATAACAGCAGCATGCCGAGACTCATCTATCGCTTCGCCGTGCTGATCGAGAACGATAAACGTATCGATGACATGCCCATCTTTGCTCGACATGATTTGCGCGTCATGGACGTTAAAGTTACGTCGGTCAAGCTCTGCAACAACCGTCGCAAATAACGCAGGTTGATCTTTGCTGTAAACGAAGACTTCAGTACCACCACGAGTCGCCCTTTTGCTTATTAGCACCAACGGCTTGCTCGGATCTTCCATCCGCAGCAAGTGGCCACAATGCCAGGCTATCTGGGTGTGAGTATGACGTAAGAAGTAGTCGGCTTTAAATCGTTGCCAGAGTACTTCAATCTCTCGAGCAGAAAACCCTTCTTTGCGTAACAGTGCAGAAGCCATTTGCTGGTTATGTCGAATGCGCTCTCGAACATCTACCGGGTTTTCTAGCCCGCGACGGAGCGCTCGCTGAGTCGAATAGAAAAGCTCAGCCAAAAGGGTGCGTTTCCAGGCGTTCCATAATTCTGGGTTAGTTGCGCAAATGTCTGCGACCGTGAGGCAAACCAAATATTCCAGCGATTCTTCATCGCGAACCTGTTTAGCGAACTCAGTAATGACATCGGGATCGTAAATGTCTCTTCGTTGAGCCGTCACTGACATCAGCAAGTGGTGTCTTACCAACCAACTCACTAATTTTGCTTCTGGCTTTGACAACCCATGCTCGATACAGAAATCGTAGGCCTCACCTTCGCCAATAATTGAGTGGTCGCCACCTCTGCCTTTGCCGATATCATGGAAAATCGCGGCAATGATCAGTAACTCTTTCTTTTGCAGTCGCGGGTATATATCACAGCAAATAGGGTGTTTACTGTGATTAGCCGGATCGTTAAATGTATGAATGTGCTTGAGTAATCGGATACTGTGCTCATCCACGGTATAGGCGTGAAAAAGATCGAACTGCATCTGGCCGACTATCTGACTCCATTGCGGCAGATAGGCTGCCATTACACCGAGTTTGTGCATCAGACTAAATGCTTTATGTAGTGCATTTGGATGACGACATAACGCCATGAACTTTTCCCGGGCCTCAGGAATAGTGTGCAGAAACTTGTTCAAGCGGCGGCGAGCAGTTCGCAATTGACGCAGAGTTGGAGGACTCACACCATCTATGGTCGAGTCATTAGCAATGTGCAGAAACATGTCGAGAATCGTTTCTGGCCGTGCCTGAAACAGTGCTGGTTTACGAGCTTCGATGAGTGAACCCCGGCGTTGAAAGTCAGCATCAAGAATTTCGGCATTTTCAGTGATACCGCCATTGATGATGGCCTGATCAAACAGCTTGAGGAGCATTTTATTCAACTCGGCTACGCGGCGCAGGGTACGATAAAACTCCTTCATCATCATTTCTACACCGCGGTTGCCTTCTCCGACATAGCCGAGGCTTTCTGCAACCTGGGCCTGATGGGCGAAAGTCAGACGGTTGTCGTAGCGGCGAAGCTCTAAATGAAGTGCAAAGCGTACGCGCCATAAGAAATCCTGACACTCAACCAGTTCACGGTATTCCGCATCAGTTAAAAATCCATAGCGGCTCATCTCAAGCAATGATGTCGCACCAAAATGGCGGCGAGCTACCCAGCTTAAAGTATGAATGTCTCTTAGCCCGCCGGGGGTAGACTTGATATCAGGTTCCAGATTGTATGTGGTGTCGTGATAACGTGCATGACGCTCTCTTTGTTCTTGTATTTTGGCACGATAAAAAGTCTCACTTGGCCAGAAGGAATCGGACAAGACCACTTTTTTTAGTGCCTGGAACGTATCTTCGCTACCGCACAACAGGCGGGCTTCTTGCAGGTTAGTTGCAACGGTAAGATCATCGCGGCCAATTTCAGCACATTCGTTAACGGTACGAACGGAATGTCCTACTTCAAGCTTGAGATCCCACAAAAGGGTGATGAATTCACTGATTTTAGCTTCCAGTGCATTCGGTAATTTATTATTCGACAAGATGAGAATATCAATGTCTGATAATGGATGAAGCTCTCCACGACCATAGCCACCTACAGCGACCAATGAAATATTGTAAATGTCATTGAAGCCAAAATGTTGCCATAAACGCTTAAGTAGCAAGTCCATGTATTCCGCTCGGGCGAGAACCAGACTTGTCACAGGATGGTGATTTAAAAATTCTTGTTTCTGTTCAGAGCCAAATTTTTCCAGCTCTTGTTTGAGTTCACCGATGTTGATTTGTTCATCGGTAAACGTAATTGGTGACTGAAGTGACATATTGCTATCCGTGCAAGCTAAAACTATTAGCAATCTAACAAATTTGACGCAGATAAAAAATATCCCCGCATGAGCGGGGATAGTGTAGAAATGTGTTATTACGCGTTTTTCATCAAGCGTGGAATGGTATCATCGCTGCGAAGTGTCAGAACTTCACAACCATCTTTCGTCACCACAATGGTGTGCTCATACTGAGCTGAATTTTTGCCATCGCCTGTGTATACCGTCCAGTCGTCTTGTGCATCAACACTACAACCAAATTTACCAGCGTTGATCATTGGCTCGATAGTGAAACACATACCTTCTTTCAGTGCGCGGCGGTCTTTGTTCTTGTAGTGAACCACTTGTGGTTCTTCGTGGAACTCATCACCAATGCCGTGACCACAAAAATCTTTCACAATAGAGAACTTGTTACGAGGATTGTTCTTGTTGTTTTCTTTTATGTACTTCTCAATTGCTGTACCGATATCACCAACCGTAGCACCTGGCTTAACCTGGCGCATGCCTACGTAAAGTGCTTCTTGCGTTACCATACACAGACGTTTATTGGCAGGAGATACCTCTCCAACCAGGAACATCTTCGAAGTATCACCGTGGTAACCTTGAGGGCGAACGCTCAAGTCAGCGTTTTCATCGTTAGGGATGATCACTGTAATGTCGACGTTAATGATGTCACCATCTTTCAGTACGGCTGGTTTTAGTTGGCCGTTGCTACCAATTTCGTCTTCTTCAGCCGGGATGCCGTGACAAACGATGTGGTTGATAGAGGTACAAATCGATTTAGGGTATCCATGGTAATCAAGCGGTGCAGAGTACGCGCCTTTTTCTAGAGCGTATTCATGACAGATTTTGTTTAATTCTTCTGTCGTTACGCCGACCTTGATGTACGGTTCGATCATTTCTAGAACTTCTGCGGCCAGCTTGCCCGCAATGCGCATGCGTTCGATTTCTTCAGCAGTTTTAATCTTGATTGACATTGGCTTTCTCTACTTATTCGTAAGCACGTAAACGTGCGAATGGTCGCATTCTAACAGACATCTGTCGATGAACCCAAGCCAGTTAAGAATATGAGTCATTCTTATATACACAGTTGTACCTTCAAATAGGGTGGATTGACTCGGTGAAGAAATAATTTTTACTAGCCAGAGTGAGCTAAAATATGATATAAAGCGCGCCGGAATAGAGGACTGTTCTCTTTGTTTAGTGAAAGCTAAGCGGCGAAGCAGGCGTCATCCGAATAACTTTTTTATCTTTAAATCACACACATTCCGTCACATATTCCGGGGTGCTGGGCAGAAGCTTGGTCGGAGTTATGGGGGATGTGGAGGCCTAACCCCATAGAGGATTTTAATATGGCAACTGTATCAATGCGCGATATGCTGAAAGCTGGTGTTCACTTCGGTCACCAAACTCGTTACTGGAACCCAAAAATGAAGCCATTCATCTTTGGTGCTCGTAACCGCGTTCACATCATCAACCTAGAAAAAACTGTACCTATGTTCAACGAAGCTCTAGCTGAGCTTGCTAAAGTTGGCGAGAAAAAAGGTAAAGTTCTTTTCGTAGGTACTAAGCGTGCTGCATCTGAATCTGTTAAAGAAGCTGCGATCGCAAGCAACCAGTACTACGTTAACAACCGCTGGTTAGGCGGTATGCTAACAAACTACAAAACTGTTCGTCAGTCAATCAAGCGTCTAAAAGAGCTTGAGGTTCAATCTCAAGACGGTACTTTTGACAAACTAACTAAGAAAGAAGCTCTAATGCGTACTCGTGAAATGGAGAAGCTAGAGAAATCTCTTGGTGGTATCAAAGATATGGGCGGCCTACCAGACGCTCTATTCGTAATCGACGCTGATCACGAACACATTGCAATTAAAGAAGCTAACAACCTAGGTATTCCAGTATACGCTGTGGTAGATACTAACTCTAACCCAGACGGCGTTGACTACATCATCCCAGGTAACGACGACGCGATCCGCGCAGTTCAACTATACCTAAACGCTGCTGCATCTGCAGTAACTGAAGGTCGCAACAAAGACGTTGCAGTAGTTGCTGAAAAAGACGGTTTCGTAGAAGCTGAATAATAGCGGCTCTGTGTCACACTTAGTTTATGTGAAACCTTGTTGTAGCATAGACTGAGTTATAGTTAGCAACGGGGGCCGACAATGTAGGCCCCTGTTTTTTACCTTATTTCGAATCAAACGAGGAATAGAGAATGGCAACTGTAACTGCTGCTCTAGTTAAAGAACTTCGCGAGCGCACTGGCGCTGGCATGATGGAATGTAAGAAAGCGCTTGTAGAAGCAAACGCTGATATCGAACTAGCAATTGAAAACATGCGTAAGTCAGGCGCAGCGAAAGCAGCTAAGAAAGCTGGTAACGTTGCAGCTGAAGGCGCAATCATCATCAAAGAAGAAAACGGTGTAGCTGTTCTTCTTGAAGTTAACTGCCAAACTGACTTCGTTGCTAAAGATGGTAACTTCGCTGCATTTGCAGAAGAAGTTGCAGCTGCAGCTCTAGCATCTAAAGCATCTGTTGAAGAGCTACAAGCTCAATTCGAAGAAGCTCGCGTAAATCTAGTTGCTAAGATCGGTGAGAACATCACTATCCGTCGCGTACAATACGTTGTAGGCACTGCTATCGCTTCTTACCGTCACGGTGAGAAAATCGGTGTAGTTGTTGCTGGTGAAGGCGACGCAGAAACTCTTAAGCACGTAGCAATGCACGTTGCTGCTTCTCGTCCAGAGTACGTAAACCCAGAAGACGTACCTGCAGACGTAGTTGCTAAAGAGCGTGAAGTTCAAGTTGAAATCGCTATGAACGAAGGCAAGCCAAAAGAAATCGCAGAGAAAATGGTTGAAGGCCGTATGAAGAAATTCACTGGCGAAGTTTCTCTGACTGGTCAAGCGTTCATCATGGAACCTAAGAAATCTGTTGGCGAAATGCTAAAAGAAAAAGGTGCTTCAGTTGCTACATTCGTTCGCCTAGAAGTTGGTGAAGGTATCGAGAAAGCAGCTGGCCTAAGCTTCGCTGAAGAAGTAGCACTAGCTCAAAAAGGTTAATCCTTAGAGAAGCGTGCAAATATTAGACCGTAGCCAAGGCTGCGGTCTTTTTATGAGCAGCTCGTGATTAGCCGTGATGAATGCGCTTATTAAATGTTAAGTGTATCCATGACTGTTAATCAACAACTCTCTTTTTAAGGTAAACTCCATGACTACGAACCCTAAACCAGCGTATCAACGTATTCTATTAAAACTGAGTGGTGAAGCTCTTCAAGGTGAAGACGGTTTTGGTATTGATCCTGCGATCCTAGATCGTATGGCTCAAGAAGTTAAAGAACTTGTTGAATTGGGTGTTCAGGTTGGTGTAGTTATCGGTGGCGGTAACCTGTTCCGTGGTGCAGGTCTTGCAGAAGCTGGCATGAACCGTGTAGTGGGTGACCACATGGGTATGCTTGCAACGGTAATGAATGGCCTTGCGATGCGTGACGCACTTCACCGTGCTTATGTAAATGCACGTGTTATGTCTGCAATTCCGCTAAAAGGTGTTTGTGACGACTATAATTGGGCTGATGCGATCCGTGAACTTCGTCAAAGCCGTGTAGTTATTTTTGCTGCAGGTACAGGTAATCCATTCTTTACGACAGATTCTGCAGCGTGTCTGCGTGGTATTGAAATTGAAGCTGACGTAGTTCTAAAAGCAACTAAGGTTGATGGTGTATTTACTGCTGACCCAGTAGCAAACCCAGACGCAGAGCTGTATGATAAGCTATCTTACGCAGAAGTTCTGGATAAAGAGCTGAAAGTAATGGATTTGGCAGCGTTCACACTTGCTCGTGATCACAAAATGCCAATCCGTGTATTTAACATGAATAAACCAGGCGCACTACGCCGCGTGGTTATGGGTGAAGCTGAAGGTACTCTGATCAGCTCTAACGCATAATCCTAGGCACCATCCAAGAAACCTTGGATGGTGTTTAGCTTTGCTAAACCCTTTTAAGCTTTCTTCAGGAAAGATGATATTTTTAAGGTGAAACCGTGATTAACGAAATCAAAAAAGACGCGCAAGAGCGCATGGACAAAAGCGTTGAAGCGCTAAAGAACAACCTTTCTAAAGTTCGTACTGGTCGTGCACACCCAAGCCTGCTTTCTGGTATTTCTGTAGAGTACTACGGTGCTTCTACTCCTCTAAACCAGGTAGCAAACGTTGTTGCTGAAGATGCACGTACTCTAGCAATCACTGTTTTCGACAAAGAACTGACTCAAAAAGTTGAAAAAGCGATCATGATGTCTGATCTGGGTCTAAACCCGATGTCAGCAGGTACTATCATTCGCGTTCCACTTCCACCGCTAACTGAAGAGCGTCGTAAAGACCTAGTTAAGATTGTTCGTGGTGAAGCTGAAGGTGGCCGTGTTGCAGTACGCAACATCCGTCGTGACGCAAATAACGATCTAAAAGCTCTTCTAAAAGATAAAGAAATCTCTGAAGATGAAGATCGTAAAGCACAAGATGAGATCCAAAAACTGACTGACTTAGCTGTTAAGAAGATCGACGATGTTCTTGCTGCTAAAGAAAAAGAGTTGATGGAAGTTTAATACTCCCACCTACATCACTGTTGGAAAACGCTGTGCTCACAGTTCAGCGTTTTTTTATGTTAGTCTGTCCAACTGATGGAACTCAATTAACTCCCTATGCAAAATTCTCAAGCCTTCTCTGACTCCCTTCCCAAACATATTGCCATCATAATGGACGGTAATGGTCGTTGGGCTAAGTCCCAAGGAAAACCTCGTGTATTTGGTCATAAAAAAGGCGTAACTGCAGTTCGTAAAACGGTTGCTGCGGCTTCAAGACTAGGCATCAAAGCCATGACGTTATTTGCTTTTAGTAGCGAAAATTGGCGTCGTCCAGAGGAAGAAGTTGGTCTTTTGATGGAGCTGTTTATCTCAGTTTTATCAAGTGAAGTCAAAAAGCTACACAAAAACAACTTACAGTTACGAGTAATCGGAGATACCAGCCGATTTAGTGAGCGTCTACAAAGGAAAATTGTAGAAGCGGAAAAGTTAACGGCAGAAAATACGGGTATGGTGATCAACATTGCCGCGAATTACGGCGGCAAGTGGGACATCATGCAAGCAACAAAAGCATTAGCACAAAAAGCACGTAATGGTGAAATACGTGTAGAGGATATAAATGAGCAGTTAATCACTGAGCATTTGACCATGGCAGATTTACCTGAAGTGGATCTTCTGATTCGCACGAGTGGTGAGTGTCGCATTAGCAACTTTATGTTGTGGCAGATGGCATATGCTGAGATGTACTTTACACCAGAATACTGGCCAGATTTCGATGAAGACAGTTTGGTCGAAGCGGTTACCTGGTTTATCAACCGAGAGCGCCGTTTTGGTTGCACTGGTGAACAAATAAAGGCATTAATGGCTGCTCAATAAGGACTAGTTAGTTTGAAACAGAGAATAATAACAGCACTAATTTTAGCTCCCCTGGTTATTTTAGGCATTTTTAAATTACCCCTGATGGGATTTATCATCGCATTGACAGCGATAACACTGTTGGGATTTTGGGAGTGGACTCAGTTCACAGAAAGTCGTTCACGCATTGCTGCCCTAATTCCTGCAGTCATTGTGACCGGACTTAGCTTTTTATATATTGCACCTGATGCAAACAGCCTCAATCAACTGACGATGCCTCATTTTGTTATGTTGGGTTTGGGGTTTGTATGGTGGATTATCGCCAGTTTCATGGCCATTACTTATCCGCGTACCACAAAGTCTTGGCAGAGTAACCTTGTCTTACGACACGTTTTCGGTTTTCTGACATTACTTCCTTTTCTGTGGAGCGTCATTATTCTGCGAGCCTCAGACATTACGGTAGATCCATACCACGGCGCAAAGCTGGTACTTTTCGTTTGTTTCTTGGTATGGGCTGCTGACAGTGGCGCTTACTTTGCGGGTAAAAGTATGGGTAAGCGAAAAATGGCACCACACGTAAGTCCAAATAAAACCATTGAAGGCCTGATTGGCGGTATTATCACTGCACTTATTGTCGGTTGGTTATTCGCAGATTGGTTTGATATCCAATTCACTAGCCCTATTCATATGGTGATAATTACGTTAATTACAGTTGTAATTTCCGTGCTTGGTGATTTGGTTGAAAGTATGTTCAAGCGCGTCTCAGGCATTAAAGATAGCAGCAATATCATTCCAGGACACGGTGGTGTGCTTGATCGCATTGATAGCCTAACCGCTGCATTCCCCGTTTTTGCTCTTCTTTACTACGTATTCTAATTTATCGGGAGCGGTTTTATCGCTCCTGAATTTTTCTAACGGTCTTACATCATGCAAAAGTTAACGATTCTTGGTGCAACAGGCTCAATCGGTGCAAGCACATTAAAAGTGGTTGAACAAAACCCAGAGCTGTTTTCTGTGGTCGCATTAGCGGCAAGCACTAACGTAGAAAAAATGGTCTCACTTTGTCGCCAATGGCAACCTAAATACGCTGTCATGGCGGATAAGACGGCGGCTGTAGCTCTGCAATCTGAAATCCGCACCATTTCACCAAACACAGAAGTGCTAGGTGGCGTTGATGCCCTTTGTCATGTGGCTTCATTAGAAGAAGTAGATAGCGTAATGGCGGCAATTGTTGGCGCTGCGGGTTTGCTGCCGACGATGGCGGCGGTTAAAGCAGGTAAGCGAGTGTTGCTGGCAAACAAAGAAGCGTTAGTGATGTCAGGACAGCTGTTTATTGATGCGGTTAAAGAACATGGTGCAGAGTTGCTTCCTGTTGATAGCGAGCACAATGCTATTTTTCAGTGTTTGCCACAGCAAGTTCAAACCAGTTTAGGTCGATGCAATCTTGATGAGCATGGAATTAACCATATCCTGCTGACAGGGTCTGGTGGTCCATTCCGTTACACAGACATTGCTGAACTGGCCAATGTCACCCCAGCACAGGCTATCGCGCATCCCAACTGGTCTATGGGGCCAAAAATTTCAGTCGATTCTGCGACGATGATGAATAAAGGTCTTGAATACATAGAAGCGAAGTGGCTTTTTAATGCCTCTCGCGAGCAGCTAAAGGTGATTATTCATCCACAGTCTGTTATTCATTCAATGGTGCAGTATCGTGATGGTTCTGTTTTAGCTCAAATGGGGGAGCCTGATATGGCAACGCCGATTGCGCTGACCATGTCCTATCCATCTCGCGTTGATGCAGGGGTTAAGCCATTGGACTTTACACAAGTTGGTGAGTTGACATTCTTGCAGCCTGATTTTGAAAGATACCCATGCTTGAAGTTAGCGATTGAAGCATGTTATGAAGGTCAACATGCGACAACAACATTAAATGCTGCCAATGAAGTCGCTGTTGATGCATTCTTAAATAACAGGCTTGGTTTTACAGATATAGCTCGCATCAATGCATCTGTATTGAATAAAATCACTGCAAGCTGCAGAGCTGAGAATGTTAATAGCTTGGAAAGCTTGTTAGAGCTAGATAGAATGGCTAGAACTATCGCCCTTGAATTCATACGCGAGCGTGGCTAATGACTGGTATTTTGTGGAATCTCGTTTCTTTTATTGTTGCTCTTGGCATTCTTGTTGCCGTGCACGAGTTTGGCCACTTTTGGGTAGCTCGCCGCTGTGGCGTAAAAGTTGAAAAATTTTCAATCGGTTTTGGTAAGCCCATCTGGAGCAAGATGGGCCAAGATGGAACCGAGTACAGCATCTCTATGATCCCTCTTGGTGGGTACGTCAAAATGGTGGACAGCCGTGTTGATGATGTTCCACAACATGAAAAACATTTAGCCTTCGATCAAAAGCCACTTTGGAAACGTACTTCTATTGTCGCTGCAGGTCCTGTATTTAACTTCTTATTTGCTATCTTCGCTTACTGGCTGGTTTTCCTCATTGGTGTACCTGCTGTAAAGCCTGTAATTGGTGAAATTACGCCCAACTCGATCATTGCTGAAGCAGGAATTGAATCGGGGATGGAACTAAAAGCAATCTCTGGTATCAAAACTCCGGACTGGGAATCTGTCAATATGGGATTGATTTCTCACATTGGTGATGATTTGATGACGGTAACCGTGGCATCAAACGATGAAATCGGCTCTGAAGTGACCAAAACGCTCGACCTTCGTGATTGGAAATTCGATCCGGAAACTGAGTCCGCGATGCACTCACTTGGTTTTGAACCGTATACTCCGGAAATCTACATGGTCATTCAGCAGGTTACGGAAGGTGGTGCTGCTGAAAAAGCCGGAGTATTACCTGGAGACGAGATTGTCGCTATTGAGGACAAAGCGGTAACGGTTTGGGATGAGGTAGTAGAGGCGATACGCACGAACCCTAATACACCGTTACAATTGACCGTTTTGCGCGACGGTTACCACCAGTCATTGACCTTGACCCCTGACAGTCGTGAGCTGGCTAACAAACAGGTTATTGGCTTTGCAGGTATCGCACCTGAAGTCGCAGAATGGCCAGAAAGTTATCGCTTCGAATTACAGTTTGGTGTATTCGAATCAATTGGCAAAGCGATTGATAAAACAGGACAAGTGGTTGGACTTACAGTTAGTATGCTTAAGAAACTGATTGTAGGGGATGTTGGTCTGAACAATCTAAGTGGACCTATTTCAATTGCGAAAGGGGCTGGGGCGACAGCAGATTATGGTCTGGTGTATTTTTTAGGTTTTCTCGCTTTAATTAGTGTTAACCTAGGTATTATTAACCTCGTACCTTTACCAATGTTGGACGGTGGCCATTTGTTGTTTTTTGCAATTGAAGCAGTTATTCGACGTCCTGTTCCAGAAAGAATACAGGAAATGGGATACCGAATTGGTGGTGCGATAATCTTCTCGCTCATGGCGTTAGCGCTATTTAATGATTTTACTCGTCTGTGATAGTTCAGAGACAAAGCAGTAGCAAGGAATAATTAGAACAAATATGGCGATTAAGCGAATTCTATTTGCAAGTTTACTGGCGACCAGTGTATCTGCAAATGGGGCAGAGAACTTCGTAGTTCAAGATATTGAAATCGATGGATTGCAGCGTGTTGCATTGGGTGCTGCGTTGCTGAAAATGCCTGTACGTGTCGGTGATACCATTGGCCAAGGCGATGTAGCAGAGATTATTCGCGCACTGTACGCATCTGGTAACTTTGAAGATGTGAGAGTGAAGCGAGATGGCGACGTTCTTGTTGTTCAAGTAAAAGAACGCCCGACAATTGCAAGCATCTCATTTTCAGGTAACAAAGCAATCAAGGACGAGCAGCTACAAGAAAACCTGAACGCATCAGGCGTGCGTGAAGGTGAAGCGCTTGACCGTACTACTCTGAGTAACATCGAAAAAGGCTTGGAGGACTTTTACTACAGTGTTGGTAAATACAACGCGACAGTAAAAGCGGTAGTCACGCCATTGCCTCGTAACCGTTCTGATCTGAAGTTTGTCTTCACCGAAGGTGTGTCGGCAAAAATTCAGCAAATCAACTTTATCGGTAATGAAGTCTTTTCGGACGAAGAGCTCTTGTCCCGCTTTAACTTGAATGTTGATGTGCCTTGGTGGAACTTCCTTGCTGATGAAAAATACCAAAAGCAAGTACTTGCTGGTGATATCGAAGCGCTGAAATCTTTTTATCTGGATCGTGGCTACCTGAAATTTAACGTTGATTCAACACAAGTCGCAATCTCGCCTGACAAGAAAGGGGTATATATTACTCTTGGCTTAGAAGAGGGTGAGGTATATACCGTAAAGGACGTAAAATTCCGCGGTGAGCTTGTTGGTGAACAAGATACGTTCGAAAGCATGGTGCCATTCAAGAGCAATGAGACCTACAACGGTT
The DNA here is from genome assembly GCF_052353105.1 of Vibrio sp. YIC-376. Taxonomy (NCBI): domain Bacteria; kingdom Pseudomonadati; phylum Pseudomonadota; class Gammaproteobacteria; order Vibrionales; family Vibrionaceae; genus Vibrio; species Vibrio sp. YIC-376. The sequence continues at coordinate 103,406 of NZ_JBBWFK010000007.1, read as the reverse complement.
CGCTTGTAACGTCAATGGAAGAGGGTATTAAGCGTGTGCTGGGCGAGTCTGGTTATGCGTACCCACAGGTAAACACCATTCCTGAATTTGACGATGAAAACAAACAAGTATCGTTAGTGGTTAACGTTGATCCGGGCAACCGAATTTACGTTCGAGATATTCGTTTTACGGGTAACAACTCGACAAAAGATGAAGTACTTCGTCGTGAAATGCGTCAGATGGAAGGCAGCTGGTTAAACTCGAAGTCGATTGAAACTGGTAAAACCCGTCTGAATCGTCTTGGTTACTTTGAGAATGTCGAAGTGCAAACGGTTCGTGTACCTGGCAGTGATGACCAAGTAGACCTAGTTTACACAGTAAAAGAAGCAAACTCAGGTAGCGTGAACTTTGGTGTTGGCTATGGTACTGAATCAGGTGTTAGCTTCCAGGTAGGTTTACAACAGGACAACTTCTTGGGTAGTGGTAATCGCGTCGGTATTAACGCAATGATGAACGACTACCAAAAGAACATCAGCTTGGATTATCGTGACCCTTACTGGAACCTGGATGGTGTTAGTTTGGGTGGTAAGATCTTCTACGATGAGTTTGAAGCATCTGAAGCGGGTATCGTTGACTATACCAACCAAAGTTACGGTGCTAACTTGACATGGGGTTTCCCTTTCGACGAATTAAACCGTTTTGAATTCGGCATTGGTTACACTCACAACAAGATTGGCAACTTGTCGCCATACCTACAGGTTGAACAGTTCTTACGTGCTCAAGCGGACAATATCGATTCTAATGGTTCTTTGAATACCAACGACTTCGACATCAATATTTCCTGGACGCGTAACAATCTAAACCGCGGTTATTTCCCGACAGCAGGTAACCATCAACGTGCCTCCTACAAGATGACCGTACCGGGCTCTGACGTTCAGTACTTCAAAATGCAGTATGATGTTCGTCAATACGTTCCCCTTACTGAAAAGCATGAGTTCACACTCTTGTTCCGTGGCCGCTTAGGTTACGGGAACGGATATGGCGAAACAGATGGCCATGACAACTTGTTGCCATTCTACGAAAACTACTACGCGGGTGGCTTTACATCACTTCGTGGTTTCGGCTCTAACTCAGTAGGCCCGAAAGCGGTTTACCGCGATTATTCGGGCTCAAACAATGGTGCTGATACGGCAACAGATGATGCTGTTGGCGGTAACGCTGTCGCCTTAGCTAGCCTCGAACTTATTGTTCCGACGCCGTTTGTCTCGGATGAAGTTCGTAGCCAAATTCGAACCAGTATCTTCTTCGATATGGCGAGTGTTTGGGATACAGAATTTGACTACCGCAGCTCAGGTGCGGAATATGGTGATCGTTACTACTACGATTACTCAGATCCAACCAACTATCGCTCTTCTTACGGTGCGGCGTTGCAATGGATGTCTCCAATGGGGCCACTAGTTTTCTCACTAGCGAAACCAGTTAAGAAATATGATGGCGATGATGAAGAATTCTTCACGTTCACTATCGGTCGAACCTTCTAATGAGGATAATATTTTGAATAAAATGATTAAAGCGGCTGGGATTGGCCTTCTAGTACTTGGCTCATCAATGTTTGCAAATGCTGCAGAAGCTGCTCAAAAAATTGCTTACGTAAACACGGCTCAAGTTTTCCAAGCACTTCCTCAGCGTGAAGTTGTTTTGCAAAAAATGCAGAAAGACTTTAAAGGTAAAGCCGATGAACTTAAGAAAATTCAAGCTCAGGCTAAGACGAAAATCGAGAAGCTACAACGTGATGGTGAGCTTTTAAGTCAAGACGAAGTTGAAAAACTACGTATCGATATTGCAAAACTAGACAGTGAATACAAAGTGAAAGCTCAGGCTTTAGACAAAGCAAGCGCTCGTCGTGAAGCGGAAGAAAAAGCGAAACTGTTTAAAACGATTCAAGACGCTGTGGCAAAAGTCGCTGCGAACAAAGGTTACGATCTAGTTATTGATAGCTCTATGCTTCAATTTGCTAAGCCAGAATACAATATCTCTGAAGACGTAATTAAAGCCTTAAAATAAGAAGTTATGAAGACATTAACATTAGCCGAGTTGGCAACAATTACTGGCGGCGAATTAATTGGTGACGGTACACTTGTTGTTAACCGTGTAGCTCCGATGGATAAAGCACAAGAGGGTGATGTTACCTTCTTGTCTAACCCAAAATACGCAAAGCATCTAGCCGAGTGCAAAGCGACAGTAGTGATGGTGAAGGCGGATCACAAAGACCAGTGTACTGGTAATGCGCTTGTGGTTGCCGACCCATATGTCGCTTTTGCTCGTGTTGTTCAAGCGATGGACACTACGCCAAAGCCTGCTGAAGATATTGCACCAAGTGCAGTGATCGCGGCAGATGTGAAAATGGGTAAAGACGTTGCAATTGGCGCTAATGCAGTCATTGAAACGGGGGTAGTGCTTGGTGATAACGTTATTGTTGGTGCCGGGTGCTTTATCGGTAAAAACGCAAAGCTAGGTAATAACACCAAGCTTTGGGCTAATGTTACTATCTATCATGAAGTTTCATTGGGCGATGATTGTTTAGTTCAATCAGGTACTGTGATTGGTTCGGATGGCTTCGGTTATGCAAATGAGAAAGGTGAGTGGATTAAGATCCCTCAACTAGGCTCTGTGCGTATCGGAAACCGTGTTGAGATTGGAGCATGTACTACAATTGACCGTGGCGCATTAGAAGACACTATCATTGAAGACAATGTAATTCTTGATAATCAGCTTCAAATCGGTCATAACGTTCAGATCGGATATGGTACCGTGATGCCTGGTGGTACTATTGTCGCGGGCAGTACCACAATCGGCAAGTACTGCCAGATAGGCGGCGCGTCGGTGCTTAACGGCCACATCACCATCGCAGATGGTGTCGCTATCACCGGTATGGGCATGGTAATGCGCAGTATCGAAGAAAAAGGCCTTTACTCATCGGGCATCCCTCTACAAACGAACAAAGAGTGGCGTAAGACCGCAACCCGAGTTCACCGTATTGACGAGATGAATAAACGCCTCAAAGCAGTTGAGAAGCTGCTGGAACCGAAAGAAGAATCTTAGTTCCATATTCTGAACAAAGACTCGCGAAATGCGAGTCTTTTTCTTCTATAATGACGCGCTATTAGTATATTAAATACCAAGCTGGTACACACTTTGCAGGCACTTCGCAGAATTGCGGCCTTTGCCGCTGCCTGACCATCTTGGTTATCGAGAATTGATATAGGAAGACGACTTTGACTACTGAAAAGAAAACGATGAACATCTCTGAGATTCAAGAGCTACTACCTCATCGCTACCCATTCTTATTGATCGACCGAGTGATTGACTTCCAAGAAGTGAAGTACCTTCACGCAATTAAAAATGTGTCGGTTAACGAACCTCAGTTCACAGGTCACTTTCCTCAACTGCCAGTATTCCCAGGAGTTTTGATTCTGGAAGCTATGGCTCAGGCTACTGGCCTGTTAGCATTTAAATCATTTGGCGCACCAACAGAGAATGAACTGTATTACTTTGCAAGTGTTGACGGTGCGAAATTCCGTAAACCCGTAGTTCCAGGCGACCAAATGATTATTGAAGTAGAATTTCTTAAAGAGCGCCGCGGCATTGCTGCATTTAGTGGTGTGGCAAAAGTTGACGGCGAAGTAGTATGTTCAGCTGAGCTGAAGTGTGCTCGTCGAGAGTTTTAATATGATTCATGAAACCGCTAAAATCCACCCAGCAGCGGTGGTAGAAGAAGGCGCAAAAATTGGCGCTAATGTGACAGTTGGACCATTTACCTACATCACCTCAACGGTTGAAATTGGTGAAGGCACAGAAGTCATGTCTCACGTTGTAATCAAAGGTCATACCAAAATTGGTAAAGACAACCGCATTTTCCCGCATGCTGTCATTGGTGAAGAAAACCAGGACAAGAAGTACGGCGGCGAAGATACCACTGTGGTTATCGGTGACCGAAATGTGATTCGCGAAGCGGTTCAGGTTCATCGCGGTACTGTTCAAGACAAAGCCACCACAATTATTGGTGATGATAACCTTCTATGTGTGAACGCTCACATCGCACATGATGTTGTTGTAGGTAACCACACGCACATCGGTAACAATGCGATCCTTGGTGGTCACGTAACTGTTGACGATTACGCTGGTGTTATGGCGCTGTCTGCAATTCACCCATTCTGTACGGTTGGTGCTTACGCTTACGTTGGTGGATGTTCTGCTGTTGTTCAGGACGTACCTGCCTACGTATTAGCTCAAGGTAATCATGCCACGCCGTTTGGTTTGAACTTAGTCGGTTTGAAGCGTAATGGCTTCGAAAAACCTGAGATTCGAGCACTGCAAAAAGCGTACAAAGAAATTTACCGTTCAGGTAAAACTTTGGAAGAAGTGAAACCTATTTTGGCTGAAATGGCACAAGAGTTTCCAGCAGTGAAGCGTTTCTCTGATATTTTGGAAATCACGGAACGTGGCATCATTCGTTAATTTACGAGTGGTCAAATAATCTGAAAAGATCGCGCCCGAACTGGGCAGCGATCTTTTTGTGTTTTATGGATAGTGAATCCCATTATCCATAGTGCATAGAACGGGAACGATATGGAAAAACCATTACGTATTGGCATTATTGCCGGTGAACTTTCGGGTGACACGTTGGGTGAAGGCTTTATCAAAGCCGTAAAAGAGCAGTACCCAAACGCAGAGTTTGTGGGTATTGGCGGCCCTAAAATGATTGCTCAAGGATGTGAGTCCCTCTTCGATATGGAAGAGCTGGCCGTAATGGGCTTAGTCGAAGTTCTCGGGCGTCTGCCTCGCTTACTAAAAGTCAAAGCTGAACTTGTTAAATACTTCACACAAAATCCGCCAGATGTTTTTGTCGGCATTGATGCGCCAGATTTCAATTTACGTTTGGAATTGGATCTGAAGCAAGCGGGTATCAAGACGGTTCATTATGTGAGTCCATCTGTCTGGGCTTGGCGTCAGAAACGTATTTTCAAGATTGAAGCGGCCACCAATCTGGTTTTAGCATTTCTGCCGTTTGAAAAAGCGTTTTACGATAAGTTTAATGTGCCATGTGAATTTATCGGTCACACATTAGCGGATTCCATTCCTCTTCAATCTGACCAAGCTTCAGCACGAGAGTTATTGGGACTAGAGCAAGATAGAAAATGGTTAGCCGTTCTACCGGGAAGTCGCGGAAGTGAATTGAAAATGCTCTCGCAACCGTTCATCGAAACGTGCAAGCTGCTACAACAGAAATATCCAGATTTGGGCTTTGTCGTCGCATTGGTAAATCAAAAGCGTCGTGATCAATTTGAACAAGCGTGGAAAGAGCATGCACCTGAGCTCGACTTTACTCTGGTCGATGATACAGCACGGAACGTGATTACCGCTTCCGATGCCGTGATGCTGGCGTCAGGCACCGTTGCACTGGAATGTATGCTGCTTAAACGTCCTATGGTCGTAGGTTATCGCGTTAATGCCTTTACCGCATTTTTGGCAAAGCGTCTGTTAAAAACCAAGTATGTATCGCTGCCGAACATTCTGGCTGACGATGAGTTGGTTAAAGAGTATCTGCAAGATGATTGCACGCCAGAGAACTTATTCAAAGAGGTCGCGCGATTATTGGAAAGCGACAATCAGCCGATGCTAGATAAGTTTACCGAAATGCATCACTGGATTCGTAAAGACGCGGATCGCCAAGCCGCAAACGCGGTATTAAAACTGATAGAGAAATAGAGAATTCCCATGGTTGCGAAAGCTAAGTCTACCAAAACCAAGACGACGAAAACAAAAGTCGAATTTCCCCCGTTTGAATATCCGCAAGGCTACCAGTTTATCGCGGGTGTTGACGAAGTAGGACGTGGTCCTTTGGTCGGGGATGTCGTGACCGCTGCAGTGATTTTAGACCCAAATAATCCCATCGAAGGGCTAAATGATTCTAAGAAGCTCAGCGAGAAAAAACGTTTAGCGTTGCTGCCAGAGATCAAGGAGAAAGCACTTGCTTGGGCGGTTGGGCGTTGCTCTCCAGAAGAGATTGATGAGCTAAATATTCTTCAGGCGACCATGGTGGCTATGCAACGTGCAATTGCTGGATTAAATCTCCAACCCGAGTTAGTGCTTATCGATGGCAATCGTTGCCCTGAGCTGCCAATGGATGCGCACGCAGTGGTGAAAGGTGACCTGCGTGTGGCTGAGATCAGTGCAGCGTCTATTATTGCTAAAGTAGTGCGTGATACCGAAATGGAAGAGCTAGACAAGCTACATCCACAATTTGGTTTTGCTAAACACAAAGGGTATCCAACTAAAGCGCATTTTGAAGCGATAGAGCAGCATGGCGTTATCGATAAGCATCGCAAGAGCTTCAAGCCGGTAAAAAAAGCACTCGGAATCGTTGATTAACGCATCATTAATTAACGAGTAGTATTAAGGAGATAGAGGTGTTATAACCCGCTTCCTTAAAAGAATTTCAACCCAAAAAGAGTTACACGGTACCTGTTAATGTCAGATCCCAAGTTCATCCATCTTCGTGTTCACAGTGATTTCTCGATGGTGGATGGTATCAACAAAGTTCCACCGATAGTTAAGAAAGTCGCTGAGCTTGGTATGCCTGCGATGGCATTGACCGATTTCACTAACCTGTGTGGTTTGGTGAAGTTTTATGGCACAGCGCATGGCTGCGGTGTTAAACCGATCATCGGTGCAGATTTCAAAATGCAATCTGATGAATTCGGCGAGGAACTGACACAGCTAACGGTACTGGCTGCAGATAATGTCGGTTACAAAAACCTGACGTTGCTTATCTCAAGGGCTTATTTGCGGGGGCATGTTCAACATCAGCCTGTTATTGATAAAGCGTGGCTGGCGGAAATGTCAGAGGGTATTATCGTTCTTTCCGGTGCTAAGAACGGTGATATTGGCAAGGCGTTGCTTAAAGGCAACCGCAATTTAGTCGAAAGCTGTGTCGAATTTTATAAAAAGCATTTCCCAGATCGCTTTTATCTGGAGCTTATTCGTACCGGACGTCCAGACGAAGAAACCTATCTGCACTTTGCTGTTGAACTTGCAGAGCAAGAAGAGTTGCCTGTTGTTGCGACAAACGAAGTGGTTTTCTTGAGCGCAGATCGGTTTGATGCTCATGAAATTCGAGTCGCTATTCATGACGGCTATACATTGGAAGACCCGCGTCGGCCAAAGAACTACAGTCCGCAGCAATACCTTCGTAGTGAAGAAGAGATGTGTGAGCTGTTTGCTGACATTCCTGAAGCACTAGAAAACAGCGTTGAGATTGCGAAGCGCTGTAACGTTACCGTGCGTTTGGGTGAATACTTCCTGCCTGCTTTCCCGACAGAAGGGATGGCAGAGACCGAGTTCTTGGTCATGAAGTCACGAGAAGGTTTGGAAGATCGACTGGAATTCCTGTTTCCGGATGAAGAAGAGCGTAAGAAGCGTCGTCCAGAATATGACGAGCGTTTACAAATTGAACTCGATGTAATCAACCAAATGGGCTTCCCGGGTTATTTCTTGATCGTAATGGAGTTCATCCAGTGGTCGAAAGACAATGCGATTCCGGTCGGCCCAGGTCGTGGTTCGGGTGCAGGTTCTTTGGTGGCTTATGCTCTAAAAATCACGGACCTTGATCCACTTGAATATGACTTGCTCTTCGAACGTTTCTTGAACCCAGAACGTGTATCGATGCCCGATTTTGATGTCGACTTCTGTATGGATAAGCGTGACCAAGTTATTGATCACGTTGCCGAAATGTATGGTCGAGATGCGGTATCTCAGATCATTACCTTTGGTACCATGGCGGCAAAAGCGGTAATCCGGGATGTAGGTCGTGTACTTGGTCACCCATTCGGTTTTGTAGACCGAATTTCGAAGTTGATCCCGCCTGATCCGGGGATGACGCTGGAGAAAGCGTTCAAGGCTGAGCCTGCATTACCTGAGCTGTACGAGGCCGATGAGGAAGTGAAAGAACTCATCGATATGTGTCGCATACTGGAAGGGTGTACGCGAAACGCGGGTAAGCACGCTGGTGGTGTTGTTATTTCACCGACCACGATTACGGACTTTGCACCGATTTATGCGGACTCAGAAGGGCACTTCCCGGTTACTCAGTTCGATAAAAACGACGTTGAAACCGCTGGTTTGGTTAAGTTTGACTTCTTAGGTCTGCGTACACTGACCATCATTGACTGGGCACTTGGTCTGATTAACCCGCGTTTAGAACGTGAAGGTAAGGCCCCAGTGCGTATCGAGTCGATTCCACTTGACGATTCGGCTTCGTTCCGTTTGTTACAAAACTCAGAAACAACAGCGGTATTCCAGCTCGAATCACGTGGTATGAAAGAGCTGATCAAGCGACTTCAGCCTGACTGTTTTGAAGATATTATCGCACTGGTGGCCCTGTTCCGTCCGGGGCCGTTGCAATCAGGCATGGTAGATAACTTTATCGATCGTAAGCATGGTCGAGAAGCTATCTCTTATCCTGATGAAAAATGGCAACATGAATCTTTAAAAGAAATACTCGATCCAACTTACGGCATCATCCTGTATCAAGAACAGGTTATGCAGATCGCACAGGTTCTATCTGGTTACACCTTGGGTGGTGCGGATATGCTACGTCGTGCGATGGGTAAGAAAAAACCGGAAGAGATGGCCAAGCAGCGTGCGACTTTTGAAGACGGGGCCGTGAAGAATGGCGTCGACGGCGAGTTGGCGATGAAAATCTTCGACTTGGTAGAAAAGTTCGCCGGTTACGGCTTTAACAAATCGCACTCAGCTGCATATGCGTTGGTTTCTTACCAGACATTGTGGCTAAAAATGCACTACCCAGCTGAGTTTATGGCTGCGGTAATGACCGCCGATATGGATAACACCGAAAAGGTGGTTGGTCTGGTAGACGAATGTTTTCGTATGAAGCTTACGGTGCTGCCACCGGATATTAACTCGGGATTGTACCGTTTTAATGTTGATGAAAACGGAGCAATTGTTTACGGTATCGGTGCGATTAAAGGGGTCGGCGAAGGACCGATTGATGCAATTCTGGAGGCGAGAAACAAAGGTGGTCACTTTAAAGACCTGTTTGATTTCTGCGCTCGCATCGATCTTAAACGTGTTAACAAGCGTGTTATTGAGAAACTGATTTACGCCGGTGCTTTGGACCGACTCGGACCACACCGTGCGGCAATGATGGCGTCGTTAAATGATGCAGTAAAAGCTGCGAGTCAGCATCACCAGGCGGAGGCGTTTGGACAGTCTGATATGTTTGGTGTATTGACAGATGCGCCAGAGGAAGTAGAAAACAAATACACGCAAGTGCCACCTTGGCCAGAAAAAGTATGGTTGGAGGGTGAACGCGAAACTCTCGGTTTATATTTGACCGGACATCCAATAAATGCGTATTTGAAGGAACTAAACAAATACACCAGTTGTCGACTAAAAGACGCGACCCCGACACGTCGCGATCAATCGGTGACAGTAGCAGGTTTAGTGATAGCAGCTCGTGTTATGACCACCAAGCGTGGAACGCGCATTGGTATCATGACGCTGGATGACCGAAGTGGTCGAATGGAAGTCATGTTGTTCTCCGATGCGCTTGATCGGTATGCTGAACTTCTCGAAAAAGACAGAATTTTGGTGGTTTCCGGACAGGTCAGCTTTGATGACTTCAATGGTGGCCTTAAAATGTCGGCGCGTGAAGTTATGGATCTCGGCAGCGCGCGTGAAAAATACGCTTGTGGTCTGTCGGTATCGATTGATGCAAATCAGATCAATGATCAATTTTTTGATCAGTTTAGTCGTATTTTAGAGCCGCACAAGTCCGGAACCGTACCCGTCAATGTATACTACCAGCGTGCCGACGCCAGAGCGCGGTTAACATTGGGCACCGAATGGCGAGTAACGCCAAGTGATACATTAATAGACAATTTGAAACAGTTACTTGGAACTAACCAGGTAGAACTCGAATTTAACTAAAAATTCAGCGCGATATGTTAGACGCTGAGTCAACAAGGATTCATCGATGAGCCTAAACTTTCTTGAATTTGAAAAGCCAATTGCAGAATTAGAAGCGAAAATTGAAGCCCTACGCGATGTATCTCGCCATGGTGGTGATGCTGCGATTGACCTGGATAAAGAAATCGAACAGCTTGAGAAGAAAAGCCAGGAACTGAAAAAAAAGACATTCAGTAATTTAGGCGCATGGGAAACAGCTCAGCTGGCTCGTCACCCATTACGTCCTTACACGTTGGATTACATCAAACACGTCTTCGAAGAGTTTGATGAGCTTGCGGGTGACCGTGCTTTTGCTGATGATAAAGCGATTGTAGGCGGTATTGCTCGCCTTGAAGGTCGCCCAGTGATGATCATTGGTCATCAAAAAGGTCGTGAGACGAAAGAAAAAGTAAGACGTAACTTTGGTATGCCAAAGCCTGAAGGTTACCGTAAAGCATTACGTTTAATGGAAATGGCTGAGCGTTTTAACATGCCAATCATTACCTTCATCGATACCGCTGGTGCTTACCCAGGTGTTGGTGCAGAAGAGCGTGGTCAATCTGAAGCTATCGCGAAAAACCTAAAAGTGATGTCTGGCCTTAAAGTACCAGTAATCTGTAACGTTGTCGGTGAAGGCGGTTCAGGTGGTGCACTAGCGATTGGTGTAGGCGACTACGTGAACATGCTTCAGTACTCAACGTACTCGGTAATTTCTCCAGAAGGTTGTGCTTCAATCCTATGGCGTGACTCAGATAAAGCACCACAAGCGGCAGAAGCTATGGGTCTTACTGCGCCACGTCTTAAAGAGCTTGAACTTATCGATGAAATCATCGAAGAGCCACTAGGCGGCGCACACCGCAACCATGTTGAGATGGCTGAAAACATGAAAGCAACGCTACTTCGTCAGTTGGAAGATCTAGAACAGCTTGATGACGAGTCGCTACGCGAACGTCGTTACCAGCGTCTGATGAGCTACGGTTACTGCTGATTGTTAGCTGATATCTCGTAAGATAACGGATAAAATAGAAAGGGTTGGATTGAGTCCAACCCTTTTTTGTATCGCTCGGATTGATTATGGAATCGCTTTATCAGCATTTTGCCCACGTGATGGCGACGTATTATGTGCCTCAGACTAAAGTTGTTTTAGCCTTTAGTGGAGGAGTGGACTCCCGCTTGTTACTAGAGCTGCTTAGTCGCTACCAACAGGAGCATGCAATCCCGTGTCATGCGGTGTATGTTCATCATGGATTAAGCGGTAACGCTGATGACTGGGCAGACAAGTGTCAGTTATGGGCTCAGCAAGCCGGTATTTCATGTTCGATAGAACATGTCAGCTTAGATACCCATAGTGGTGAAAGCATCGAATTACTTGCTCGAGAAGCGCGTTACCAAGCGTTGGCCGAATACATTGATAACGGTGATCTTCTGCTGACCGGGCAGCATGCTGACGACCAAGTGGAAACTTTTCTTCTTGCTCTCAAACGTGGTAGCGGACCAAAAGGATTGTCATGTATGGCAGAAAGTATGCCTTTTTCTGCTGGCACTTTGATTCGCCCGTTATTGACGACTCGTCGTGTCCAAATTGAGACAATTGCACGGTCGTTAAACCTAGAATGGGTTGAAGATGAAAGTAATCAGGATACGCGCTATGACCGTAATTACCTGCGCCACCACATCGTTCCTGAGTTGTCTCAACGCTGGCCGAGTATTCACCAGGCGGTTCAACGCAGTGCGTCTCTATGCGCTCAGCAAGAAGCGTTGTTAGATGAATTACTTAATGACGTGTTTTGCCGCGCGTTGCAATCGGATCTCAGTTTAGACATAGCAGAGTTAGCGTCACACAGTGAACTTGCCCGAGCGCGTTTGATTCGTACGTGGCTCGCTAAGCAAAATGCTCAAATGCCATCTCAAGTACAGCTTGGCTTAATTTGGAATGAAGTGGCATTAGCACAACAAGATGCCAACCCAAAATTTAAGCTAAAACAGGGGGAAGTACGCCGTTTTCAGAACAAACTGTACTGGGTAACTGAAGCAATAGATGTCGTAGACTGGCAGAGCAAGATTCACATTGATTTAGCGCTTATTCTTCCGGGGCGTTTGGGAGAGCTGATTTTAAGTTCGAGCTCAAAACAACCAACCATTGCCTTGCCTCCTCAACCAGAACTGCTGAGCGTCACGTTTAATCCAGAGGGACTGTCGGCGCATCCTGCAGCGCGCAATCACAGTCGTAAACTGAAAAAACTGTTTCAAGAGTACAATGTGCCGAGCTGGTTGCGTCGCCAGATTCCAATTCTGATGTATCAAGGTCAAGTGGTTGCCGTAGCCGATTTGTTTGTTGATAAGGCGTTTTGTGGCCAAGATTGTGAGCTGATATGGCGTAAGCCTCTGTAATACATGCCACAATATCGAATATAAAATGTATGTCTATATTCAAATAATTAGGTGAAGCAATGAAGAAAGCAATGATGGGCGCAATGGTCGCGTTAACCATGTTATCAGGACAGGCATTCGCGGCGGGCGATGCTACTGCAGGGCAGGCAAAATCGGCAGTGTGTGCAGCATGTCATGGTGCTGGTGGTATGGCAACCATTCCTGGATACCCAAACCTGAAGGGTCAGAATGCACAGTACATCATGAGCTCAATTAATGCGTACAAAAACAAAGAGCGTAATGGTGGGCTTTCTGCAATCATGCAGGCTCAAGCTTCGCTACTTTCTGATGATGATATCGCAAACCTAGCGGCATACTACTCTAGTTTATAGTCGGTTCGACCGGAACGCATGTTGTTCAAAGCCAGAGCAGTGCTCTGGCTTTGCTATTTTTGCGCTAATAAACTTCATCAAACTCAAGATTTTACAACACCGAATTGACACAAAGATTGAATGTTGTAACTCGGTAAACGATAATATCCGCATACGATTAAAGCTTAAGGGATGAACATGAAGAAGATTGAAGCGATTATCAAACCATTTAAACTGGATGATGTTCGAGAAGCGTTAGCTGAAGTTGGCATCACAGGGATGACCGTTTCTGAAGTCAAAGGTTTTGGTCGTCAGAAAGGTCACACAGAACTGTACCGTGGTGCAGAATACATGGTTGATTTCCTGCCTAAAGTGAAACTGGAAATCGTAGTCAATGAAGATGTCGCTGATAAGTGCGTCGAAACCATCATTGAAACCGCGCAAACAGGGAAAATTGGTGACGGTAAGATTTTCGTTACTGATATAGAGCGTGTTATCCGTATTCGTACTGGCGAAGAAGACGAAGACGCGATTTAAATTTCACTACGAATTTATTATTGATTAAGCTAAAAGGGAGCCTCAAATGGCTCCTTTTTTATTACATATTTTAGGTAAGACCTCATGTTTAAGCGTTTTGTCCTGGCGATAGTCTTTTTTTTCATGGCGGTGGTGCTTGGTTTTCAAATCATCTTTACGGTGCCGGATCAACCGCAAATTATCACGCAAACTGGCGAAGAGATTACCGAAGATATTCAATGTATCGAGTTTAGTGACTCGCAGGTAGTAGATAAAAACGGTGAGCTCAATGTTTTAGTTTGGAACATTTACAAGCAAGGCAAAGACAACTGGCAAAGTGCACTTGATGCACTGTCTGCCGATAAGCAATTGTTATTACTGCAAGAAGCCAGCATGACAGAGTCGTTTAAACAGTGGCTGGTGGATGGTCACTGGATGAGTAATCAGGTAAGTGCGTTTAAAGCATTGGGGAGTGGGGCTGGTGTTATTAATGTCGCGCAAAAACTGCCTGAGAAAGCCTGCGCATATACATCAACAGAGCCGTGGTTACGCTTACCCAAATCTGCACTGTACAGTCAGTATCGATTGAGCAATGGTGAAACTCTCGCGGTTGTTAATATACATGCGATTAACTTCACCGTTGGCACGGATGAATACAGTTCTCAGATTTCCGCACTTGAGATATTAGTCAAACAACACACTGGTCCTATTTTATTTGCTGGCGATTTCAACAGTTGGAACGAATACCGATTGGATGCGATGAAGCAAGCTTTACAACAGGCAGACCTGCAAGAAGTAACGTTTGAACCGGATCATAGAACGCAGTTCATTACCGGGCAGCGACTCGATCATGTCTTTTATCGTGGTTTAGTACTGAAAAACGCAAAAGCGCCACAGAGCGACGCTTCCGATCATAATCCATTAATGGTGTCGTTTACCCTGGACGATTAGGTTGCGACGATATAAAGCGCCCAAATCACGTAGAACATCACCCATGGCAGGCTGGCAATAACCAATGCCTGTCCACGTTCAAACTCAGTCCAGGTCAGTACGACGCCGTAACCTAAAACAACGTACCAAGGCAATAGCAATGGCAGAGAGCTTGCAAAGTGACACCATTCATTGGTTAGCGGCAACTTCAGTAAGCCATTCAGACTGTTGAGATCCGCAGCGTATGTCATCACTTCACCATGCTTAAGTAACAAGCTTGCGTAGCTTGCAATGTCACCAAGCACTGCCGGAAACAGAATGGCACAAGAAGCGGCAAACCACTTCCAGTATCCGTACTGCTGTTTGCTTGCTTTGGTCGCAAGGAAGAACCAAAGTGCAAGTAGCAGTAGCGTAGCCAAGCGATTAACAACGTCATTGATGATCGCCCCAGCCATTAATGTGTTTGGCTCCAACAAATCGATCTGCTGAGGATCGATTTGTTGGAATTGAGCGGTAAGTTGTTCACTTAGCCAAGTGAAATCAACGTTTGAGAAGTACGCACCCCAAAACAAGAATGGGCTGATCATCAATAGGATGAAAGGTTGCCATCCCCAGCCGCCACGTTGGTATAACGCTAAGAAGCATGATGTTGGTGAACGGAATATGTCTAACAACATTACAAGCGGATTGCTTGATGGGGTCATACACTTACCTTGGTTACATCAACGTACAACTTTAGTTTTTGACCTGGCTTTAGGTACTTCTTCTTTTGAAGAGAATTCCATTTCACAATGTCATTACTTTTCACTTTAAACTTACTTGCGATACCACTGATGGTGTCGCCAGAACGCACATTGTAGAAAACGGTACGAATAACCGCGTCATCAGAAGCATTCTTCCAAATTACGATTTTTTGCCCTTTTTTCAAGGTGTCTTTTGGTCCCATGCCATTCCACTTAGCAAGAGATTTGTACGAGACACTATTGTCATGAGCAATTGACCATAAGCTTTCACCTGACTGCACCACATGTGTCAGTTTCAGTTGACCATGTTCTTTAGATTGTGTCTTGCTTAAACGGTTATCCGCTGATAATGCGTATTTAGAATCATCTTTAGTCGATGTTGGGATCAGTAGGTTTTGGCCAATGCGAATATTATCATTCGACAGACCATTAGCACGACGGATCACTTTCGTTGTAGTGCCATACTTCTGAGCTAGTCGACCAAGTGAGTCACCCGATTTTACTTTGTAACGAGCAACTTTAACGCCTTTACCGCGGTTTTGATTTACCTGAGCGAGGAACACATCCTTCTTTTCTACAGGAATCAACAGCTTTTGTGGGCCATCTGGTGAGGTAGACCACTGGTTATAAGCCGGGTTATAGCTTTGCAGCTCCTTTACACCGATACCTGCGTAGTCCGCCGCAATAGCTAAGTCGAGCTGCTCTTTAGGGTCGACAAGCGTTAGTACAGGTTTATTTGGGATAGCCGGAATGTTAAGGCCATACTTATCCTGGTTCGCGATCACATCAGCAAGTGCTAATAGTTTCGGCAGATAGCTGCTGGTCTCCTTTGGTAAATCCAAAGAGAAAAAGTCAAGCGACTTACCATTACTTTTGTTTTTACGGATTGCTTTTGCTACACGGCCACCACCGCTGTTGTATGCAGCGATTGAATGCTCCCAGTTACCATCAAATTGTTTGTTTAACTGTTCAAGGTAGTCTAATGCGGCCTCGGTAGAGGCTGCCACATCGCGGCGTCCGTCATACCAGTAATTTTGCTCAAGGCCCATCATTTTTCCTGTGCCTGGAACAAATTGCCAAAGACCAGCCGCACTGCCGTGTGAATAGGCGAAAGCATCGAACGAGCTCTCAACTACTGGCAGCAAGGCCAGCTCCATTGGTAAGCCACGCTTTTCAATCTTTTCCGCTATCATGTACAGAAACGGTTCTGCACGTTGTGACACTGTTTTTAAATGATTAGGGTGTTTTAGATACCAAGTACGGTAGTAGTTCACCGTCTTGTTGTTTGGGATGTCCATTTCAAGTTGCATGGCGATACGTTGCCATACATCTTCTTGTTCCTGAGGAGAAAGCACCTTCGGCGTAGCCTTGACATTCTTCTTTGTCAAAGATTGCTTACTTTGTGCTTGTTCCTTAGCTGCTTTTTGTTTTGCAACTAGCTCTGATTTGTTGGTTTCTGGAGTTGCTGTTGTTGAATCTGGAGATGTCATCTGACAACCAGATAGCAATAACGCCAACGCCAAACTGTACTTCAAACGCATGGATTCAGCCTATTTAGGGCCTTTTTATCTTCTCCAGCCTGTCGCGTAGCATGTGCTACGTGGCAATCGCAAGATAATAGACATATTTCTTTAAACACTAATAAAAGAGGTTAAAAGCCTCTTTGTATGCAATGGATGGCATGTAAATAGTTTTATATGCTATCCCAAAAACACAGAGAAGCATGAATGGCGCTTCTCTGGAAAAACAATCCATGATAATACTGGGGTCTTGTAAACTTACAAGTAAAAATTGGTTAAAATTCGTTCTTCCACTCTCTTAATGCAGTAAAAACTGAGCATGGATCGCTATTTTTTATGCGAGTTGTCACAGATTTAATGACATCTGGAGTAGTGGTTCTCAAAAATGGATTGATCCATTTCTCTTGACGTAATGTTGTCGGAAGAGTGGGGATATTCATCGCACGTAGTCGGTTTACATCATCACGATATTGGCGAAGTTGCTCATTATCTGGCTCGACAGCCAGAGCAAAGGCAACGTTACTCGCTGTGTACTCATGTGCACAGTAGATTTGGGTCTCTTCCGGCAGAGCTGCAATTTTACTCAGTGACTCAAACATCTGCGCTGGCGTACCTTCAAAAATGCGTCCACAACCTGCTGAAAATAGCACATCACCACAAAATAGCTTGCCATCACCTACGTAACCAATATGACCTAACGTATGACCCGGCAAGCCCAGAACCATGAATATTTCACCGAAGATTTCTAACTTGTCGCCTTCTTCCATCGGAGCGGATAATGTCGGGATTGGTTCTGCTTTTGGACCTACAACTGTTACGTCAGGAAAGGCGCGAACCAAATCGGAAACACCGCCAATGTGATCATTGTGGTGGTGTGTAATCATGATTGCTTCTAAAGTTAACTCGTTAGCCTGCAAATACTCTAATACAGGTTTTGCATCACCCGGATCCACGACGGCACAGCGCTTATCGTTATTTTGTATCAGCCAGATGTAATTATCATTAAATGCGGGTATGCTTTTGATATCTAACACGATTCGTTCTCCGTTACCCAAATTAGTCAGGTGGTTAATGAAACCAGCACTCAGCAACAAAACTTTACCGCACCCGTCGACTTGGTCTGATATGAACAATGGTCCTTGGGTGCTTGAGTCAATCCAAACCCGGTTTGATGAGTGGTGTCCGAAACTCTTCGGTTACCATATGCTCAAACTGGGCGGGTTGAGCTGTGAGCTAACCAGCTGTAATTGTAATATTCAACACCAAGTCAACGTAGATATCCAGAACCCGTTGCATAATGTGATTGCAGATGGTTACGAATTACCCTTTTTGGAGAAAAGCTTTGATGTAGTAATTTTGGCTCATCAGCTTGACTACGCAAGTGATCCGCACCGTTTGCTGAGGGAAGTGGACAGAGTCATGATGGATGATGGCTACTTGATTATTACCGGATTTAACCCATTTAGTTTTACTGGCCTGGCGAGTCTGTTTCCTTGGCGAAAAAATAACTTGCCCTGGAGTGGACGAATGTTTTCATCTAACCGGGTACAGGACTGGTTAGGGCTGTTGAACTATCAGGTGATTCATCGTGATCGATATTCGTTTTTCCCAATGACACGCTATCGTACGATGTGGACGTGGTTGGAAAACAGTTTAGGCGATTGGGCATCACCAGCGGGCAGTTTATACTACATTGTTGCCCGCAAACGAACTTACCCTCTCAAACCTATCAAGCCACACTGGCGTTTAAAGAAAAAACTCACGCCGCTGGGTGTGATGAATCGAGAGGGGGCTGGAGTGAAAAAGTTATCGAGTGATAAGCGTTAAGACGCTTGATAACCGGTATCTTCGTCTGTAGGGTTCTCTGCTGCAGTTCTCGCGAGTTCATCACAAATTTCGTTCTCTCTGTGACCTGCGTGGCCTTTTACCCAGTGCCAGTCTATTTGGTGACGCGCGGTCTCTTTATCTAGTGCTTGCCATAAGTCGGCATTTTTTACCGGTTTTTTATCGGCTGTTTTCCAGCCACGTTTTTTCCAGTTATGTATCCATTGGGTGATCCCTTGGCGGACATACTGGCTGTCGGTAGTTAAGGTGACTTTACAAGGCTCCTTGAGGGTCTGCAGTGCAACGACTGCCGCCAGCATTTCCATGCGGTTATTCGTCGTGAGCGTATAGCCTTTTGAAAGTGTTTTTTCCACTGCCTTGTAGCGTAAAACAATGCCGTAACCACCAGGTCCTGGGTTACCTAAACAAGATCCGTCAGTGAAAATCTCAACGTGTTTGGTCATATTTTTGGTACTATTAGCCGAAACATTTAATAAAGCATAGTCTGACATACATAACCTTATGAATACCAGCAGCAATTCTGAACATAGTCGCATTGTCGTACTCGATACCGAAACCACAGGTATGAACCAAGAAGGTGGCCCTCACTACTTGGGGCACCGAATTATCGAAATTGGTGCCGTGGAGATCATTAACCGTAAACTGACTGGCCGTCACTTCCACGTCTATTTAAAGCCAGATCGTGAAATTCAATCAGAAGCGGTTGAGGTTCACGGTATTACTGATGAATTCTTGGTTGATAAACCCGATTATGCGAGCGTTCACCAAGAGTTCCTCGACTTTATCAAAGGTGCCGAGCTCGTTGCTCATAACGCCCCCTTCGATACCGGCTTTATGGACTACGAGTTCGAAATGCTCGATCCAAAAATCGGTAAAACAGATGATTTCTGTAAGGTGACCGATACGCTGGCCATGGCGAAGAAAATCTTCCCGGGTAAGCGAAATAACCTCGATATCTTATGTGAACGTTACGGCATTGATAACTCTCACCGAACCCTTCACGGGGCTTTGCTCGATGCGGAGATTCTGGCTGACGTTTATTTGTTAATGACCGGTGGCCAAACAAGCCTTGAATTTAACGCCAACAAACAAGAGGGTGGTGTAGAAAGCGTTCGCCGTGTTGAGGGAAGAAAAGCGCTAAAGGTTTTGCGAGCAAGTGCCGATGAATTAGATGCACACCAGAAAAGATTAGAACTGGTGAATAATTGTCTCTGGCATCAATAGGAGAAGCTATGTTGAGGGCTTTGTTGGCTGCAGTTCTGGCTATCTGGGCTTGTTTTGCAAGTGCTGCGAATGAGTCCACCATGTCTTTGTTAGATAACCGCTTTCGTGTCGATCCAAGTATCGAACAAATCACCTTTCTGGTTTATCGTGAACAAAGTTCTCAACCTGTTGTTTTAGTGCGCCCTGACGGTAAAAAATATTATGCCTGGGGAGCATACGATGATGTGCGCTGGTATCAGGAACCCTCGCTCGATATCGTCTCAATTGATAAGCCGATGGCAGGCCCCTGGCAAGCGGTAGGTAAAGTCACTCCCAAAAACAACGTCCGTTTAATTTCTCATTTAAGGTTAAGTACAGACGTTTTTCCTAACCACCTATATAATGGTGAAGCGATTAAGTTTACCGCTCGCCTCACGTCAGATGATAAACCACTTGTTCTCAGAGACTTTCTCGACCGTGTAAACCTGCGCGTGACCTTCACTAAGTTTATCGAAAACGAAGATGAGCTGATTAAAGAAGCTCGCCCCGTACCATTAGTCGTTGGTGAGTTTACCGATGATGGCCGTGATTTAGACGAACAAGCTGGCGATGGCGTCTTTACTGTCCAGCTGCCTATTGAAGTGGAGCCGGGAAAATATCGCGCGCGTATTACTTCAGGGAACGGTGTGTTTTTACGCGCCCAAGAGCAGGTGGTGCTGGTCTATCCGAATCCGATATCTCGTACTTTCATTCAATCGCGTGATGTTAACCAAGCCCATCAGCTGGTGGTCAGTGGAGAGCAGGGGATGATTGCACCTGGCTCGTTGGCGGTGAGTGTTGAACAGAACGCACCTGATGGTTTTAAAAGTTATAGCCAAGGTATCGTTTCTCAGGATGGTATGAAAACTACACTGAATTTAGATAACGATTCCGAGTTGGGTAAGTACTCATGGCATGGCAATATCTTCGCAACTGATTTCGCCACGCAACGTGCATTGGTTTTTCCAATCCAAGAACAAACATTCAGTGTGGTTGATGAAGTTGACCTAGAAACGGCTCGTAAAGCCAAAGAAGCCGAACTTGCAGAGCAGCACCGAATCGAGAGAGAAAAGCGCGTCATCGCCGAGCGTGAGGCCGAACGGAAGCGCAGCGTGATCATTATTGCTGTCGGTAACGTGGTGATGTTGCTATTGGGTATCTTGGTTTGGCTGGCGTGGCGTAAGCTGAAAGCCAAAAGAGATGCCATACCCGAGATGCAGCTACAAATGCCGAAAAGCTAGATACAAGAAAGCGGAGCCTATTGGTTCCGCTTTTGTTTTAGAGTGTATTTACGTTCTCTTCGTTGATTAAAAGTAGCGCTTTAATGACAATATTGGCAATTAAGCGACTTCGGGGATCGGCTTCGGAGTTGGTTCCAAATCGGGTTCTTTTTGCACGGCGGGTACTTGTCCTTCGCCGACGGCATTGATGTAGCAGCCACTGAGTTTTATCGCGAGATACATATCTGCACGGAGTAAGATGCCGCCTTCGCTGGTGCTGATGCCCGTTAGTTCGCACCATTGACGTAAACGTCGTTTACGCCCAGCCAGAATTAAACGTATCCCCCGTTTTTTTAAGATTTCGTGAATGTCTGATAATGTTGCCATCACACTTAAATCTAGGTGGGTAAAGCTTGATACCGCATCCACGATGACACAACTTACATCCTTGGTATGTTCTGCCTGCTCTAGTATACGGCGCTTAAAGTAGGCGGCATTAAAATAGGTAAGTGGTGAGTTAAAACGATAAATCACCATTCCCGGAATTGGCGTCGCTTTGCCTGTGTCATCAACGGAGCGAATGGTACCTTCGTCATCTAAGCCAAGGATCTGATCGCTGGGACGCATGACGATACGCAAAAATTGAAACAGTCCCAAAAGTACGGCTAACGTAATTCCCGGAATCACGCCAATCACCAACACGGAAACAAAAGTGGTGACTGCGAGATAAAAGGCGTCTTTGTCGCGCTTTCTTAACGTCCATATCCCTTTAAGATCGAGTAACGACAACGACGCTATGATCAATACCACCCCGAGTGAAGCAATAGGGATAAACTGTAAAGGCTCATAGATAAAAACAGCAATTACCGCGATGGTGAGTGCTGCAATGATGGATACCAGTTGTGTTTTCCCGCCATTGGCGTCATTTACTGCGGTGCGAGAGTCAGCACCACTGATAGCGAAGCCTTGTGAAAACGCAGAAGCAATATTGGCAAACCCTAGGGCTCTGAACTCTTTGTTGGCATCTATGTCATAACCGTTTTTTGCTGCGAAACTGCGAGCCGTGAGCATCATGCTGACAAAGCTTACAATGGCAAGGTTCAAGGCGGGTACGACTAATTCACGCACTTCACCCAGTTCAAATTTAGGCGTTTGAAATTGAGGAAAACCGCCTTGAGTGAGTCCGACAACGGAAACGCCCATGTCTTGTAAATGCAGCAACCACACGGAAGCGGTCGTGATCAGAATAGCCAGCATTGCGGCAGGCCAGGATGGTCGAAAGCGCTTGGTGACCAGATACACAACAAGAGTAGAGATGCTTAATGTTACTGTTGGCCAGTGAAGTTCAGCTAAGCGTTGAGGTGCTTCCCACAAGCGTTCCAAGAGGTAACGTTGCTCGTATCGCCATCCGACTATTTTCGAAAACTGGCTAACAATGATGGTGAGCGCGACACCGTTGAGCAGGCCAAGAAGTATTGGACGAGAGAGGAAATCAGCAAAAATACCCAATTTGAAGCGGCTCGCCAGCACACACCAAATGCCGGTCATTGCCGTCATGGTCATCACTAACTGCCAGTGTTTGGTCGGATCGCCTGCAGCAAGAGGTGTAACGACAGCTGCAATCACCGCACAGGTTGCAGCATCAGGGCCCACGATGAGTTGTCGGGATGTGCCCATCATGGCATAAACCAACATTGGCAACACGCATGAATAGAGGCCAACAATAGCAGAAACACCGGTTAATTGTGCATAGGCGATAGCGACGGGTAAGGCAACAGCAACGACAGAAAAAGCAGAACGAATGTCATTTGTGAGCCATTCACGTTGGTAATTCTTGAGTTGTTGGAAACCTGGAAACCACTGGGAGAAGAATATTTTGACCAATAGATTTACCCTATGTGTGGTTAAGTTACTGTAAAGTATACATCGTCCTGTAGAACCTTCTGTGAGCTGTTTATCAGTCAATTCGTGTGAATGTCGTTTGGACGGTTTTATCTCAAGTGAGAGAGTAACGCTAGAGAGCGTTAGGTCGGAACTGATAATTATATTGGCTCTCATTGATAAACGTTCATAGAACCATAGCCGCATTGCTTTGCATGGTGGGGGATGAATTCTTTCATCATCATTGACGTTATCAAATGCACAACAAAAACGGGAGCCACTTGGCTCCCGCTTATTTTATTGAACAATACTTGATGTACTTAGGCAACGTTATCCATCTGAGGATAGCTTGGCTTTGCTGCCAACAGTTCAGGAGCAAAGTCATCGACATTGATGGTATCTAAGCGGTGCTGCTCTGCTTCTCTTAGCAGCTCAGCTTCTTCGTCAGTAATGATACCTTGCTTCAATCCTTCCTCTGCAATCATGTCCAGGCGCAAGAACGGACGACGTTTGCCTTGTGCTTTACAGACTTTGTCAAACACAGGCTCCGCTTGCAGAATCACAGACAGTGCCAACTCAATCTTACCCGCAGGGTTGTGCTCTGTTGGCTCCAGATACTGACCGCGACCAATGCGGGAGCGTGTTGCACTCGGTGTTTGCAGAATACGAGCGACTTTGCTGTCGAGTTTATCGCTTGGCGCTTTGCGCACACGACCAAATGGCATGATAAATACGCGAAGTACTCGGCCAATCGCTTTGTTCGGGAAGTTCGCCAGGAACTCATCAATTGCAATTTCAGCTTGCTTCAAACTGTCTTGCAATCCCCAGTGAACTAATGGCAAATCTTCCACCGGGCGGCCATCTTGATCAAAGCGTTTTAGGGCTGCTGAACTCAAGTAAAGTTGACTTAGGATGTCACCAAGACGCGCAGACAGACGCTCTTTACGTTTCAACGAACCGCCAAGCACAGCCATAGAAATATCAGACATAAGTGCTAAGTTTGCGCTGTAGCGGTTGAGTTGCTGGTAGTAACGCTTGGTCGCGTCTTTGGTTGGTGATGATGAACCAAGGCCATCGCTCAAACCAAACCAAATGCTTCGTACAAGGTTACTCATGGTGAAGCTGACATGACCAGCAAGCGCTTTATCAAACTTCTCAACGGCATTACTTTCTTCAGAATATGCCGCGTTCATTTCTTCTAGAACGTATGGATGACAACGAATTGCACCCTGACCAAAGATAATCATAGAGCGAGTGAGAATATTGGCACCCTCTACGGTCACTGCAATTGGTGAACCTTGGTAGCCACGTGCCAGAAAGTTAGAAGGACCAATGCAGATACCTTTACCACCGACGATGTCCATTGCATCGATGATGCTTTGTTGTCCGCGGTGAGTACAGTGGTACTTCACAATCGCTGAAATGACTGACGGTTTCTCTCCAAGGTCGATACCAGCCACCGTTAAGTTACTAGCTGCATCCATTACATAAGCGTTCCCGCCGATGCGTGCCAATGGTTCTTCAATGCCTTCCATGTGTCCGATAGGCTGTTTGAACTGACGGCGAATACGTGAGTAAGCACCCGTTGCCAGTGCCGCTGTTTTGATGCCTCCGGTTGAGTTTGAAGGCAGGGTAATACCACGCCCGACGGACAAACACTCAACAAGCATGCGCCATCCCTGACCTGCCATCTTCTCACCACCAATAATGAAATCGATAGGAACGAAGATATCTTTACCGCGTGTCGGGCCGTTCTGGAATGGGACGTTAAGCGGGAAGTGGCGGTTACCAATCTCTACGCCTTTCACGTTGGTTGGGATTAGCGCACAAGTGATACCAAGGTCTTCTTTGTCACCAAGTAGGCCTTCTGGATCGCGCAGTTTAAAAGCAAGACCAAGCACGGTCGCCACAGGTGCGAGGGTGATGTAACGTTTATTCCATGTCAGGCGCATGCCCAATACTTCTTTGCCTTCCCACTGACCTTTACACACAACACCGTAGTCTGGGATAGAACCCGCATCAGAACCAGCTTCTGGGCTGGTTAGGGCGAAACATGGGATCTCTTTGCCTTCAGCCAGGCGAGGTAAGTAGTAGTTTTTCTGTTCTTCTGTACCGTAGTGTTGTAGCAATTCACCTGGACCTAATGAGTTAGGAACACCAACGGTAGAAGACAGAACGCCAGAAACGCCAGTCAGCTTTTGTAGAACAAGTGATTGTGCGTAAGCAGAGAACTCCAGACCACCGTATTTCTTCTTGATGATCATGGCGAAGAACTTGTTGTCTTTCAGGTATTGCCATACCTCTGGTGGCAAGTCAGCAAGCTCATGAGTGACCTGAAAGTCGTTCACCATAGCGCACACTTCGTTGACCGGGCCATTTAGAAAAGCCTGCTCCTCAGCACTCAGTTTAGGTGTGCGGATAGCATGTAGTTTTTGCCATTCAGGTTTACCTTTAAAGAGCTCGGCTTCCCACCAAACGGTTCCCGCATCCAAGGCCTCTTTCTCTGTTTGAGACATAGCCGGCAGGACTTTTTTGAAAACCGCCAAAGCCTTACGACTGATAAGAGATTGGCGAACTCCCGATATAGCAAAAACGGCGAGAGCAAGAATGTAAATTGCCCAGCCAATAAAGCCAACAGCACCAGCGATTGTCAGCACTAACATTGCAGCGGTTAGAAGGCTGACGGATTTTACGAGTGGCATTCGGTGATAGAGCGTAATCCCTAAGACGATTGTCATCGCAATGATTGAAAGCAAGATGTCCATATGTGTTTTCCTTTTCAGACTTTATAAGTGTTGTACGTCTGTATTCTGATAAGAGGTCTAACCAGTTCTTATAATTGTAATCAGAATATTAATAAAATGTAAAACTCGAGATTGGATAAAAAGTGATCCATGTAGAGTAAAAAGTCTAAAATTGCGATTTGGGTGCTGTTTTCTTAAGCACTTTACTAAGTTTATTACTTCCACCAATCCAAATCTGTTGCTTCGCTATCGACACTAATTCTCGTTTATGGGTAAACTCTCAGTAACGAAATGTCCGGTGCCAGATTGGCATCAGAACACTGTTCCAAGGTAATGCGGATGCACGCCGATGGTCGAAATAATAAAGAGAACGTCTTATGTACCAAGATCTGATTAGAAGTGAATTGAACGAAGCTGCTGAAGTGCTCAACAAATTTTTAAGCGATGACCATAACATTGCTCAAATTGAAGCGGCTGCGAAATTGATTGCGGATTCTTTTAAACAAGAAGGCAAGGTGCTGTCATGCGGTAACGGTGGTTCACATTGTGATGCAATGCACTTTGCTGAAGAGTTGACAGGTCGCTACCGTGACAATCGTCCGGGCTACGCAGGTATTGCGATTTCTGACCCGAGCCACCTTTCTTGTGTGAGTAACGATTTTGGCTACGATTTTGTATTCTCTCGCTATGTTGAAGCGGTTGGCCGTAAAGGCGATGTCTTGTTTGGTTTGTCGACATCTGGTAACTCAGGCAATATTCTTAAAGCAATTGAAGCTGCTAAAGCAAAAGGCATGAAGACCATTGCACTGACGGGCAAAGACGGCGGAAAAATGGCGGGTCTGGCCGACGTTGAAATTCGTGTACCTCACTTTGGCTACGCTGACCGTATTCAGGAAGTGCACATTAAGATTATTCACATCATCATTCAACTAATTGAGAAAGAGATGGAATAAGTTTTTCGCAGCCTCTTTTGGGCTGTATAGGTAAGGAGTTCGTTAAACCATGTGTGAATTGCTCGGCATGAGCGCCAATGTTCCAACGGATATCTGTTTCAGCTTCACAGGGTTGATGCAGCGTGGAGGCAGAACTGGCCCACACCGTGATGGCTGGGGAATCACTTTCTATGAAGGGAAAGGTTTTAGGACTTTTAAAGATCCTACGCCAAGTTGCGATTCCAAAATAGCTGAACTGGTTCAGAACTATCCGATCAAAAGCCGTGCGGTTGTCAGTCATATTCGTCAGGCGAATCGTGGCGGAGTCAATTTAGAAAATACTCACCCATTCACACGCGAATTGTGGGGTAAGTATTGGACATTTGCTCACAATGGTCAGTTGTCTGATTATCAGGATCTCTACACAGGACGGCATCGTCCGGTAGGTCAGACCGACAGTGAACTGGCGTTTTGTTGGTTGCTTAAGCAAATGGAAGAAAGATATCCAGAGCCTCCTGAGGATATGGAATCGGTCTTTCTTTATATTGCTGAATGTTGTGATCTGCTGAGAGAGAAAGGCGTGTTCAATATGCTGCTCAGTGATGGTGAATATGTGATGACCTATTGCACTAATCATCTGTATTGGATCACGCGACGCGCACCATTTGGTAAAGCCGCATTACTTGATGAAGATGTGGAGATTAACTTCCAGGAAGAGACCACACCGAACGATATTGTGTCAGTGATTGCTACTCAACCTCTGACAGGTAATGAAGCATGGCAGCGAATGAAGCCAGGCGAATATGGTCTGTTTCATTTAGGAGAGCTAATGAAGAACAATGCTCATGAGCTCACCAATGTGCCGTTTGCAGCGCCAAAGCCGGGTAATCAAGCTCCGACCGAACCGCTAGAATAATCAATTCTTTCTAGCTAATTATAAGGCAGTCATCAAGACTGCCTTTTTTGATTTTTTGAATCTGCGAGAAAGAGTTAGAGGACTACTCTTCATCTTCAGCGGCGGCGTAGCCGTGCTCACCGAGTTCTTTTCCATCTAAGCAAGCTTTACCATTGAGCATCTTCAGTCTGTCTTCAACCAGCCACTTAGTCACAATTGGATAGATGGTGTGCTCTTGAGTTTGCACGCGCGCTGCCAGTGTTTCCGCATCATCATCTTCAAAAACAGGCACTTTTGCTTGCAGAACAATTGGGCCACCGTCTAGCTCTTCCGTCACAAAATGAACACTGGTGCCGTGTTCTTTATCTTTTGCATCAATTGCACGCTGGTGGGTGTGCAAGCCTGGATACTTTGGCAGCAGGGAAGGGTGAATGTTGATCATTTTGCCCATGTAATGCTGGACAAACTCACTGCTGAGAATGCGCATGTAACCGGCCAGAATGACAGCGTCAGGTTTGTACTGATCGATTTGTTTCATTAACTCAGCATCAAATGCGTCGCGTGATTCAAATGCCTTTGGATCGACAAAATGGCCATCAACATTAAATTTTTTCGCTCGCTCTAATCCGTAAGCATCCGCTTTATTTGAGAAAACGGCAGCGACTTGTGCGTTAGGCATATTCGCTTCACATGCTTCCAGTATCGCTTGTAGGTTACTGCCACTACCAGAAATGAGGACCACTATGTTTTTCATGATGTTGAGACTGCCTTACTATTGTAGGTTTTCTAAATTACCTACTATTGAAATGGTTTTCGAGTTCCAGATAGCAGAATGAGGACCTAGTGTCCTCATTCTTTTTATTTTTTGAGCGAGAATCGCAAGTTAGTTAATTTCAACTTGTTCTTCATTTGCTTCCGCTTGAGCGATTTCACCAATCACCCATGCGTTTTCGCCTTCTTCTTGTAGAAGTGCAACTGCTGCTTCAGCTTGTTCTTTAGGTAGGGCAACGATTAGGCCAACACCACAGTTAAATGTACGGTACATTTCGCGGGTTTCTACGTTACCTTTTTCTTGTAGCCATTGGAAAATCACTGGCCATTCCCAGCTGTTACCGTCGATCACTGCTTTAGTGCCTTCAGGTAGTACGCGAGGGATGTTTTCCCAGAAACCACCACCAGTGATGTGCGAGATAGCGTGAATGTCGTGCTTCTCAATCATCTTAAGTGCTGATTTGATGTAAATCTTAGTTGGTTCAAGAAGGTGTTCACCGATAGTACGGCCGTCTAGTACTTCATCTTTGTCAGCACCAGAAACTTCAAGGATTTTACGAACCAGTGAGTAACCGTTTGAGTGTGGACCGCTAGAACCTACAGCGATAAGGGCATCACCGACTGCAACTTTAGTGCCGTCGATGATATCTTCTTTTTCTACCACGCCAACACAGAAACCAGCAACGTCGTAGTCTTCGCCTTCGTACATTCCAGGCATTTCAGCCGTTTCGCCGCCGATAAGTGCACAACCAGCTTGCACACAGCCATCCGCGATACCAGAAACAACATCTGCCGCTGTGTCTACGTCTAACTTACCTGTTGCGTAGTAATCTAAGAAGAACAATGGCTCAGCACCTTGCACGATTAGATCGTTTACACACATAGCAACAAGGTCGATGCCGATGGTATCGTGCTTGTTCATATCCAGTGCCAGGCGAAGTTTAGTACCTACACCGTCGGTACCAGAAACCAGTACAGGTTGTTTGTATTTCGTCGGTAATTCGCATAAAGCGCCAAAACCACCGATACCACCCATCACTTCAGGGCGACGAGTACGTTTAACCGCACCCTTAATACGATCTACAAGCGCATTGCCTGCATCAATATCTACACCAGCGTCTTTATAGCTAAGAGAAGAGTTATTACCACTCACAGGGAAGTCCTCGGTATTTAAGTTGGATATGAAAACGGCGCTATTCTACCAGTGCTTAATTACAGATAGCAAACGTTTGCGCGAGTTTTTTTCTTTAGTCATATATCCTGATTTCCTAGTGGAAATCGTGTATAATCTGAAGGTTTGTTTAAATATAGCCAACTATAGCCGGAGATGGACATGAAAGTTGTTGAAGTAAAGCACCCTCTAGTAAAACATAAAATTGGTCTAATGAGAGAAGGTGATATCAGCACAAAGCGTTTTCGTGAATTAGCGACAGAAGTCGGTAGCCTACTTACTTACGAAGCGACAGCAGACTTTGAAACTGAGAAAGTTACTATCGAAGGTTGGAATGGTCCAGTAGAAGTTGACCAAATTAAAGGTAAAAAAGTAACAGTAGTGCCAATCCTTCGTGCTGGCCTGGGTATGATGGATGGTGTTCTTGAGCACATGCCAAGTGCACGTATCAGTGTAGTCGGTATTTACCGCGACGAGGAAACACTAGAGCCAGTACCATACTTTAACAAGCTTGCGTCTAACATCGATGAGCGTATCGCGCTGGTTGTTGATCCTATGCTGGCAACTGGTGGTTCGATGATCGCGACTATCGACCTTCTGAAAGAGAAAGGTTGTAATCAGATTAAAGTTCTTGTTCTGGTTGCGGCTCCAGAAGGTATCGAAGCGCTGGAAAAAGCACACCCAGACGTTGAACTATACACAGCGGCAATTGATGAGAAGCTGAACGACAAAGGTTACATCGTTCCTGGTCTTGGTGACGCGGGCGATAAGATTTTTGGTACTAAATAAGCGCACAAAACACGCTTAATCAGTTGTGAACAAAGAAGAAAGGCTTGGTTAATACCAAGCCTTTTTTGTATGTGTCTAAGTTGATTCGGCAAATTAGTTTGTTTTGTCTTCTTCGATTTGAGCGTTATCTACAACGTGGTTTTCACCTAGGTCGTGTGGAAGAATCAGGTTTAGAATGATCGCCACGATACCGCACAAGCTAACGCCTTGCAGGCTGAATTCGCCAATACCGAAAGCCATGCCGCCGATACCAAATACTAGCGTAACAGCAACGATAACCAGATTACGAGATTTGTGCAGGTCCACGTGGTTTTTGATCAGCGTGTTCAAACCTACAGTTGCGATAGAACCAAACAGTAGGATCATGATGCCACCCATTACAGGCACAGGGATTGTCTGTAGGATAGCGCCTAGCTTACCGACCAAAGCCAGAATGATAGCCGTCACCGCTGCCCACGTCATGATCACCGGGTTGAATGCTTTCGTCAGCATAACTGCACCGGTCACTTCACTATAGGTTGTATTTGGTGGCGCACCAACCATAGCTGCAGCCATAGTCGCTAAACCGTCACCCGCGATTGTGCGGTGCAGGCCAGGTTTTTTAAGGTAGTCTTTGCCAGTCACATTTGAAATGGCCAGTATGTCACCCACGTGTTCTACCGCGGGAGCGATCGCCACCGGAATCATAAATAGAATCGCGTTGATGTTGAACTCTGGCGTTGTGAAGTTTGGCATTGCCAGCCACGCGGCTTGAGCAACTGGAGTAAAGTCGACCACACCATATGCGAGAGACACAGAGTAACCTGCTAAAATACCACCAACAATTGGTACTAGCTTCAAGAAACCTTTCGCAAACACGCTCAATGCAATGGTCGTTAGCAGTGACACTGATGAAATCATAATGGCGGCATCACCATTGACCAGTTGAGCGGCGCCATCACCTGTTTTACCAATCGCCATGTTAACGGCTGTTGGTGCTAAGCCAAGTCCGATAACCATAATAACTGGGCCAACAACCACAGGTGGCAGAATCTTATGGATAAAGTCTACGCCACGAATTTTGATCATTGCGCCAAGTGCAATATACACCATACCTGCTGCCATTAAGCCACCCATTGTTGCACCGATACCCCATGTTTGGATACCGAACAGAATAGGAGCAATAAACGCGAAAGAAGAGGCAAGGAAAATTGGGACAGAACGTTTAGTGATCAATTGGAAGAGGAGGGTACCGACACCGGCACCGAAGAGTGCTACGTTTGGATCGAGTCCTGTCAGAAGGGGCACGAGTACCAAAGCACCAAAAGCGACAAAGAGCATCTGAGCGCCTTGTAACGCATTTTTCATAATCATTTCCTATTTAAAGATACGCAGACAAATCCGGCGAATAGTATCACTCAGCAAACGTTTGCGACAATGCTCAGATCAAATTTTTCGATGATTTTAAGTGGACAAAGTATGTTTTGAGAGTGGCTAGTTTGCAAAAGTGTCTGTTTTATGAGCTGAAATTCATATTTTGTTAGATGCGCCGCAAAGAAAAGGGTGTAATGTCGCGTTTCTTGCATTAGATAAGTAATCGTGGAGACATTTATGTGTTCATTCGTTTCCCGAATAAGCAATCAGGCACTTAAGGAAAAAGGGTGGCTAGTTAATGTACTCTAAAGGTCGTTCCGAAAGTGGCCTAAGTTGGTCATATTTCAAGCTATTTACATTTGGGTCGCCTTGCTCCGGGTTTGATAGTTTCTTATTATGCAGTTTCTTGTTTAGAGGAAAATGAAAACTATGCGCTATTTAGTTCTTTTATTGATAGGTTGGTTGTCCCTGCCAGTGTATGCATCAACTCAGGTAGATATCTATCATGCCGAAGTCGTCATCGATAGTGAACAGGAAAACGGTGAGTCTTTGGCTAGAGAACAGGGTATGAAAGATGTGATTGTTAGAGCAACTGGTTCACAATCTTCTTTAAGCAACCCGGTTATTCAAAAAGCTTTGAACTCCAGTTCCAGTTACATTTCTCAACTTGGTTACGGGCAAGTCAATGGTCAATCAAGTTTAAAGATGCGCTTTAATGGTGGCCAGATTCACTCTCTTCTAACGCAAGCACAATTACCTTCGTGGTCACCTCACCGCCCTAATATCCTTGTCTGGGTAGTAGAAGAGCAGGCTTATGATCGCACCGTTGCCTGGGAACACTCAGATTCTTCAAACATTGCGGCGCTGCGTTCCGCTGCAGAAGCGAGAGGGTTACCAATCACCATTCCTGTGGGCGATTTTGAAGATGTCACGGGCGTGAATGTGTCCGATCTTTGGGGCGGTTTTGTTGAACCAATTGCTAAGGCCAGCCAACGTTACCCAGTTGACGCCGTACTTGTGTTGCGTGCACAAGGCGATCAAGTCCGCTGGACTCTTTACGATCAATCACCATCTGCAATTATTATTTCTCAACGCACCCCACGTAGTGGTTCTGCTTCGGGGGCTGATGCCATTACAACAACGGTAGATGGCATTACCGATTATTACGCAGGCAAGAGTGCCGTTGTAGTCTCTGGCGAGTCTTCTGAGGGCATTACGATGAAAGTCGTTAACATTACTTCTGCCTCAGATTTCTTCCGTTTAGAAAGTGCGTTGAAGAAGCTCAACTCTGTTGCGGGTAGCGAGATTAAACGTGTTCAAGGTAATGAGTTGACGCTTAGGCTTCATCTATTGGCATCAAAACAGGCCTTTGAACAAGAAGCGTCATCGATTTCTCAGTTAGCGGTGTATGAAGAGCCGATTAAGCCAGTTGAAGAGGTACGTCCTGTGCAGGCGACGCAAGAGCCAATACCAACGGAAACATTGGCGGAAGAAGAACAATTAAATTCAGACGTTGTGACGGCTGAAGTGCCGGTTCAAGAGGAGCAGGAATCAGAGTCTGTCATTATCGCGCCAACACAAGAACAGTATGATGTAATCTACGAGTGGACCGCTAGCCAACGTTCTTAAAATACTAATGATTCTAAAATAATAAAAAGAGTCGCAAATCGCGACTCTTTTTTTGACACTTTGAAATTGCTTATTTATTGAATTTGGCTTTTTCTTCTTTTTCTACTTGGGATAAGCGTTTGAGCTTAAGCCCGAGCTCTTTGCCTCTCGCTCGCGCAAACAGAATGTTGCCAATGAAACCAAAAGTAGTCAGCACCAGTTCAACTACCGCTAGCCAACGTTCCCCATCATCGACGTAAAGGATGGTTAGTCCATGCAGGAAGTACAGCATTAGCACGAAGTTGGCCCATGCATGAGTGTAAGGTTTTCCAGCCAAGATGCCCGGAAGAGGAAGTAATAAGGGTATACACCATGCAATTGCTAAGGTTGTGCTGCTTAAGTGAGGGTGAGGCGATAAAGCGAGCTGCCAGATTGCTACCCACGCTAATAAAGCCAAGTTGCCAAATAAAGCCAGATATCGATAGCTTTTAGTTTGGGCACCAAGTGCAGGTTGGTCAAAAGATTCAGACATCGATTTACTATCCTTGAATTTACTAACAGCCTTTGAGCTTTAATGCTGCTGTTGCCAGTCGTTTACCCAGTTTCTGAGCCAGACGAGCCTCGTCGTTGGTAAGACTTGGATCTTTTCCTACACTGCTTGCGCCATATGGTGTTCCACCAGAGATCGTTGAGTGTAGTTCGGGTTCCACATAAGGTATGCCAAGTAGCATCATCCCGTGATGCAATAATGGCGTCATCATGCTTTGTAACGTCGTTTCCTGCCCACCATGCATCGAAGATGATGAGGTAAATACACAAGCTGGCTTATCAATTAAGTCACCGCTCACCCACAAAGGAGTGGTTTGATCCCAGAAGTGCTTTAGAGGCGCTGCCATATTGCCAAACCAAACAGGACTGCCAAACGCGAGGCCGTCGCAATTTTTCAGTTCTTCTAGAGTAACAATTGGATCGGAAGGGGTATGTGAGTGAGGTGACAATTCTTCAACTGTTCGCAAAATTGCTTGGCATTGAGGAGTCGATTCGACTCCTCTTGCTATCTGTCTTGCCAGTTGTTTTGTTGCGCCATGACGGCTGAAATACAAAATAAGGATCTGGCAATCCATTTATAGAATATCCAACACTTGCTCTGGTGGGCGACCGATTTTTGCTTTGCCGTTTGCTACCACTACTGGACGTTCAAACAATTTTGGGTTTTGTGCCATTGCTTCGAACAGTTGCTCATCACTGACTGACTCATCATCTAAGCCTAATTCTTTGTATTCGCTTTCTTTAGTACGCATCATGTCACGAACTGATGAGAAACCGAGTTGAGCATACAGGGCTTTTAGTTCATCTACGTTAAGTGGGTTATCCAGGTATTTTACGACTTCTGGTGTAACACCATTTTGTTCAAGCAGTTCAAGAGTTTGACGGCTCTTTGAGCAACGAGGGTTGTGATAAATCACGACTGACATGGTTTTCTCCATTTCGTTATTGTAATGCCATGAATCGATCTCTTTGGATCATGAGTTGGTCAATACGAGCATCGTATCGAGCTTGTTCTAAGCTGCCCAACTGGGCCATTTTACTCGCTTCACTATAATATTGAATCGCTTTATTCCAGTTTGCTTGCAATGCCAAAATCTCAGCGCGTGCTGCTAACTCTTCGTCATTGCGTCCGAGTTCATGGTAATTCTTCGACAATAACTGCCAACCATTGGTATCTTCAGGGCGATCATGTGAGTAGCGCTGAAGAATGCGTACAGCTTGTTCGTATTGTTTTGCCTCAAGCAGGGCATTCGCATAGTTAATGGTCAGGACTGTGTTTTGAGGATTACGAGCGAGCGCACTACTCAACATTTCGACAGCTTTTTCAGGTTGTTTTTTTTCGATATAGAGATCACTCATCGCATCAAGATAGAACGGATTTCCTGGGTCTTGTGCCAACAGCTTTTTTAGGATTGGCTCAGCCTGAGACAAGCGTTTGCTGTCCATATGAACCAATGCACGTCCGTAATCGAACGCAAGCATGATATCGGCAGAGGCATTTTTCTGTGTACGTTCGAACCAACCTAACGCGGCAGGTCCATCAATGCCTGCATAACGCGCAACGATCCGTGCTCGAGCCAGATGGTAATCAATCGATGGGGCGATACGCATCGGTGGATAAGCTTGTGCTCGTTGTCGACTATCCGCAACGCGGTCTTCCGGTAATGGGTGGGTCAGCAGCATCGGAGGCGGTTTACTTGCATAGCGATACTCGTCAGCTAAACGCCCAAAGAAACGTGGCATGGCTTGCACATCGAATCCTGCTTTTGCCAGTGTCGAGATGCCAAAACGGTCGGCTTCCTTCTCATTCGCGCGGGTGTAGTTTATCTGGCTTTGCATGTTTCCCGCCGTCGCCGCTGTTATTGCCGCTATGCCTGCTTCTGGTGCTGCGATTGAGAGGAGCAGGGCACCCGCTAACGCAGCCAGTGTTGCCGGGGAGCGTCTAGCTTGGTCTTCCATACTGCGAGCAAGGTGGCGTTGGGTGACGTGAGCGATTTCGTGAGCAATAACGGACGCTAACTCACTTTCGCTGCGAGCATGCAGAAAAAGTCCTGAGTGCAAAGCAACGTAACCGCCAAAAAACGCAAAAGCGTTGATATTACGGTCACGTATCATGAAAAAGTGGAACGGTGTCTTTACATCGGCCGCATTGGCGACTAATCGATGGCCGAGAGAATCAATGTACTCGTTAATAACGGGATCGTTAACGATGGGCTTACTCGCTCTGAGCATGCGCATATAAGCATCACCATAAATTAACTCTTGGTCTATCGATAGTGTGCTCCCAGCAGCTGTCCCAATATCTGGTAAGTCGATACTATTGGCGTAGGTTGTCGGCGAACTAATTGCAGCAGCAATACATAAGCAAACTAGCGATCGAGTGCGTTTTAACATACGTTCTAAAGGTTCTCCCAAATACCTAAGCAAGTGGTTGGAGGTAGAGTACCTCTCAACGTTACCACTATACTTTATGGTCATCCTGTCGGATGAGTGCGCTAGCAATAAGACCGGGATTAAACGAATTGGTTTCGTAAATTTTTCTGTATCTGAGTGATTTCAGTTTCCGGTTAAATAGTGTCAGAATTGCTAGCTCCAGCTCAAAAAGCCGTTACAATACAACCCTATCATAAGTGCAGAGCAATACAATGGAATCCATGTTACTTGATTTGCGCGAGCAACGCTGCCCCATGGCACTGTTACTCGCTAAGCGTCACACTGCAGAGGCCTTTCAGGGAGAAAAGCAGCATCATAAGCTTGTCATTAAA
This sequence comes from Vibrio sp. YIC-376, assembly GCF_052353105.1. Classification (NCBI taxonomy): domain Bacteria; kingdom Pseudomonadati; phylum Pseudomonadota; class Gammaproteobacteria; order Vibrionales; family Vibrionaceae; genus Vibrio; species Vibrio sp. YIC-376. The sequence goes on along the minus strand of NZ_JBBWFK010000007.1, from coordinate 67,183 downwards.
GTGATGGATAACAGCTCTAAACAAGATATTGTGAAATACCTAAACTCTCAGGGATACATGGTTGATTGCCAACCAACATCAGATCACTACACATTGACTGTTTTCAATAAGGAATCCGTTTAAGATGTTCGAAATGGTAAATCGTTGGTATCAACGTCGATTCTCAGACCCACATGCTGTGAGCCTCGTAGCGATCTTGCTATTTGGCTTTATCACCATTTATTTCTTCGGTCATCTCATTGCACCTCTACTCGTGGCGATTGTATTGGCATATTTGCTGGAGTGGCCAGTGGTGCAAATGTGTCGTTTAGGAATGCCCCGCACGCTCTCCGTGATCATCGTATTGCTGGTTTTTATCAGTTTGATGTTGATCGCATTGTTTGGGTTGGTGCCTACCATTTGGAATCAGGTCGGAAACCTAATTAACGATATTCCAAATATGTACAATGGCTTACAGAAGATTATTGTTTCATTGCCTGAGCGCCATCCAGAGCTGGCTAACCTGCAAATCGTTGAAACAATCGCAACGAATGCGAAAAATCAGGCTGTAAGTCTTGGGGAAAGTGTGGTTAAGGGATCACTGGCCTCGTTAGTCAGTCTTGCAACGTTAGCGGTCTACTTAATCTTGGTGCCTTTACTGATCTTCTTCTTGCTAAAAGATAAAGAAGTGATGCTCGGTATGGCCAGTGGTATTTTGCCTAAAAACCGTAAGTTAGCGAACAAAGTCTGGCATGAGATGAACCAACAAATCTCGAACTATATTCGCGGTAAAGTGCTTGAAATATTGATTGTTGGGAGTGTCAGTTATGTCACTTTCGCGATTTTGGATTTGCGTTACTCCGCGTTGTTAGCGGTTGCGGTGGGTTTATCCGTTCTTATTCCTTACATTGGTGCTGCGGCGGTAACCGTGCCAGTGGCGATCGTAGGTTTGTTCCAATGGGGATTAACTCCGCCATTCTACTGGTTACTTGTTGCTTACGGTATTATTCAGGCACTCGATGGGAACGTTCTGGTTCCGGTTCTTTTCTCTGAAGCGGTAAACCTGCATCCAGTCGCCATTATTGTCGCAGTGCTAGTTTTTGGCGGCCTGTGGGGCTTCTGGGGAGTATTCTTTGCAATCCCTCTAGCGACATTGGTCAAAGCGGTTTGGAATGCGTTACCTAGCCCTGATGAGCACGAGCCAACCGAGCAAGAATAATTCAGAGGCGATGAAGTAAGCCATTACCCGGTACTCACAAGAATAAAAAGCCCAGCAACTGCTGGGCATTTTGTATTACGAATACGTTATTCTTACGCGTTTTCGTTCAGATAATTTAAAACCACTTCGTGATGATCTTTGGTTTTGAACTTATTAAACACGTGTTCAATCACGCCATCTTCGTTGATTAGGAAGCTGATTCGGTGGAGTCCATCGTAGACTTTGCCCATGAACTTTTTCTCGCCCCAGACTCCGAACTGTTCTGCAACCGCATGGTCTTCGTCAGAAAGCAGAGTGAAGTTAAGTTCATCTCTCTCGATAAACTTACCGAGACGTTTTACAGGGTCGATGCTGACGCCTAGAACAACGACATTATGCGCCTCTAGTTCTGCTTTAACGTCGCGCAGACCTTTCGCTTGTACAGTACAACCTGGAGTCATGGCTTTAGGGTAAAAGTAGAAAAGTACTTTCTTGCCTTTAAAATCCCCAAGAGTCACAGTGTTGCCGTCTTGGTCGAGCAAAGAGAAGGCTGGCGCTGGTGAGCCCGCTGTCAGCGTGTTCATTATGATTTCCTTTACTTTATGGTGTGTTTTTAATGAAATTCAGAGAACCTTGTACGTTGAGCGACTTACAAAGTTCATCAAAATCTTCTTGTAGCTGCATGAGATTACAATCGGCACAGACCGATGCAGTAATGGCGATGTGGAATTGATCGACATCGGCCTGAATTTTAGATTTGCTGATGGTTTGTGCGCTAAGTGAATCCAATCCGATCTGCTGGTCGGCAAAGAACTGGGTAAATTTTTCGGTTAGTCCCGGGCGATCATCTGACTCAATAAAGACTTCCATAGCGTAACTGTTATCAAGTAACTCGTGAGCGGCGGTGCGCTTCATTATCGTGATCAGGTCGTGTTCCTGCCCTAATAAAGGCATCTGTGTTTCGACGCGAGTGATGTTACTGGTGTTACCAGTCAGCAGCATGATGAGGGTAAATTCATTACCAAAGATAGCAATGCGGCTATCAACAATATTACAGCCAGCTTGCGTAACGAGCTTGACGACTTGGTTACAAATGCCTGGACGGTCCGTTCCAACTGCTGTAAGTACCAGATGTTGCTTCATAAATGAGCTTCTTGTCCTTTCTTCAATAGAAAGATGTTAGCACAGATATGATAGAGAAATATCGAGTCAGTTCTTTTTTTGGTTTTTTGCTGTTGTACGTTTTGATCAACGGTTGAAGGGGAGGGACAACCTGGAAGCTAGCAAAGGCAGTAAGCCCATTTGACGCTCTGGGTTATGTTAAAACCATGCCATTTATTATTACCACGCCTTCGGTCAGCTTTTGTTTACAAGATGATTTTTTTATTCACTCAAGTATGACTTGATAAAGCGCCCCAAAGAGTATATTTCTGAGCATAGTGAAAATGAGATCGGTCCTTTGTTTATATGTTATTAACCAGTGATAGAACCATTTAACTGACACCATTATCAAATTTGTCTAGAGTCAGGTCAAACCAGGCAATTAAGTTGCGAGATCTCTAACATCTGATAATTATTCACTCATTTGTACTTTGTAAGCGAGTTTACGCTCTTGTGTTTTTCAATCGCATTACAGTACCATGCAGAAAGAACTAAATAAGGGAGATAAACATGTTTTCAGGAAGTATCGTAGCGCTGATTACGCCATTTAAAGCAGATGGTGAAGTAGACTTTGATAGTTTACAAAGGTTAGTAGAGTACCATATTGAATCAGGTTCAGACGGTATTGTGGCAGTAGGCACAACCGGTGAGTCAGCGACTTTGACGATTGAAGAGCATGTAAAGGTCGTTAATAAGACTGTAGAGTTTGCCAACGGTCGTATTCCAGTGATCGCTGGTACGGGTGCAAATGCAACTCACGAAGCAGTGACATTTAGTAAATTGCTGGCTGATTCTGGTATCTCTGGCTTCCTAAGTGTAACGCCATACTACAACAAACCGACACAAGAAGGTTTGTACCTGCACTATAAAGCAATCGCTGAAGCGAGTGCGATTCCGTTAATTTTGTACAATGTACCAGGTCGTACTGCCGTTGATATGCTGCCTGAGACAGTGGCGCGTTTGTCAAAGATTGATAATATAGTCGGTATCAAAGATGCGACGGGTGATTTAAGCCGAGTTGCTATTCATCGTGAACTTTGTGGCAAAGATTTTATCTTACTAAGTGGTGATGATGCGACAGGCTTAGAGTTTGTTAAGCTTGGTGGCGATGGTGTTATTTCGGTAACCAACAATATTGCTGCTAAAGACATGGCAGACATGTTCCATTTGGCAAGTGAAGGTAAGTACGAAGAAGCAGAGGCAATTAACCAGCGTTTAATGACGCTGCACAAGAACCTATTCGTCGAAGCGAGTCCAATCCCAGTTAAATGGGCGGCACAAAAGCTTGGTTTGATCGACGATGGTAGTTTGCGTCTTCCTCTAACCACGCTTTCTGAAAAAATGCAGCCGATCGTGGAACAGGCGTTAAGGGACGCCCGTATTTATCTAGATTGAGTTACTAGGATTGACGTTCATACTGGGGGCCAATGAGCCCTCAGTGTTTTAGGAGTATAAATGAAGCTTTCAAGCCAGTTAGTGTTAAGTTCATTAGCTGTATTAGTATTGACTGCCTGTTCAGGTGGTGCCACTCAACGTCGTCAGGCAAAAGATGACTTCGAGTATTTAAACACCCCAACACTGGGTGAGTGGAATGCCCCACAAGGTGCTCAGCCTCAGTTCTATCCAAATTACGAAATTCCTCAAGGCAATTACGTCGGTGGTGTAGGTAAAAACGTCGATATTCGACCTCCACAACAAGTACTGGAACTGATCCCAGGAGCGCGTTTGGATCGCGGGACAGATGGTGAAGTGACCTTATGGTTGTTGCGTAAGGATGAGCAGGATAAGGTTTGGCAAACTGTTCAGAGCATGGTTGAAGCTCAAAAGATTCCGGTTGAAAGCCAAACGAGTTCTCGTATCGAAACGGGTTGGGTCACTTGGGACTCTGCCGATGAAGATATGGAGATCGGCAGCCGATACGAGATCACTCGTACAGAATCAGGTGGTCGATATGGTTTTAAAGTCAGCCTAATCGACTGGCGTGAAGGCAACCAAGTTAAAGAAGTTACCCCAACAAATCGTGAGCGCTACAATGTGTTCATGACCAACTTAGTGACAGCTCGATACGATCAGCAAGTTCGCGAAGACGCTCAGCGCAAAGCTCAGGAACTGGTGAAACAGATCCCTATTACAATGGGCACAGACCGAAGCGGTCTTCCAGTCATCATTGCTCGCGCTCAATATGATGTACTGTGGCCACGTCTGCCAGTTATTCTCCCTAAAATCGGTTTTACAGTTGAGGACCGCACTCAGTCTCAAGGTACGGTTGAGGCGAAATACGCTTCACCGGATGATGATTTCTGGAATGATATTGGCGTTAAACCAGTCGATCTGAAGGCAGGTAAATATACCTTCTTGTTGGGCGATTTAGGTAACCGAACGTCGATCAATATTACAGATTCAGCGGGCAAACCAGTTGAAGAAGAATTCCTGAAATCACTAGTGCCTGTTCTGGCTGAAGTGGTGAAGCAGTAGTCGCCAACTGGTTTTCATTCTTGAAGGCAGCAAGGTAGGCTGATAGTTAAAAAGGGACCGCGCGGTCCCTTTTTTGATCGTTCATGAAATTCAGCGCTTATTGTGAATCATCGTCTTTTCCGTCTTTATCCCCATAACGTTCCCGGTCAATTTCATTCAATCGATCCAATTCGTTTTTACGGCTTTTATCCATTTGATTAAATTTCATTTTAGCCGTGTATTTCAGGGCGGCGATGTTACCGATAATGACGCTTAACACCACAATGATAATAACCCACGGGTTAGATAACAGCTCTATCATAGTGCCTCCTGTGGTGGTGTAATGTTATGAATAAACGTAGACGCAATCTTATCTAAATTATTCAAGATAGATTCTATTCCTGCAATGCTGTGCTGTTGATTTTGTTGAACCAACTCACTTCTAAGTAGCTCAGGAGTCAACAGTGATAAGCATTGTTGTCCGATTTCCTTATGGCTAATATGCCAGGGTTCAATCGCGACGCCTCCGATATCTTTTTGGTAAGGGAAGAAAAAACCGAACTCATTGATATGATCTTTGAGCCACACATAGAACTCGTGCTGGTGGCCTTGTAGATATTCCCACGGCTCAAGCTGAAGATTTGCATCCTCAGGCAATAGGTTGCGGGCATAAATATCGAAATCGCAGCCCCAATGATGGCGGCTTCCGCCAGGAAGAGCAGACCAGCGCAATATCGCCATTACCTTCTCTTCATCACTCAAGTGCGCCTTGTTCATTGGCTTTGATTCTGAATCAAGAATAGGCAACTCACCTGAAAACTTCCCATTCCAAATCGCACGCTGGCGAGCAAAATCACGAAATCCGCTGGCAATTTCCATTTTAAATCCAGCTTCATTCGCTGCCTCAATCATTTTAAGTAGGTCGTCCGCCACTTCTGGATGAAGCAAAAAGGCTTTCTGACCCACCATAGTTGATTGAAGGTGAGAATCGGTAGTACCTGTGAGTTGCGATGGCGTCATAGTGTTCTCATAAATTAGTAACTAACGAACGATTAATTTGCCAGCAAGTGCTTCAGCGTGTTTTGGTACATGTCTGTTAACTTCTCTAAGTCGTCAACTTTCACACACTCGTTGACCTTATGAATGGTTGCGTTAACTGGACCAAGTTCCACAACTTGTCCGCCCATACGAGCGATAAAGCGACCATCAGAAGTACCACCAGTTGTCAGCAATGCTGGTTTGGTGTGGTTAACTTCATCAACGGCTGCAACGACGGCATCAAGCAAGGCACCGGTATCCGTCAGGAACGGGTCGCCGTTGTATGTCCAGTTAAGTTCGTAGTTCAGAGCATGTTTATCCAGCGTTTCAGTGACTCGTTGAACAATCACTTCGTTCGTTAGCTCTGTACTAAAACGTAGGTTGAACTGAACATTGAATTCACCCGGAATAACGTTTGAAGCTCCAGTGCCTGCAGATACATTAGGGATTTGGAAGCTGGTTGGCGGGAAGTAATCATTACCTTTATCCCATTCTGTTGTCGCCAGCTCGTGGATTGCTAACAAGGAGGAATGAACCGGGTTATTAGCAAGGTGCGGGTATGCCACATGCCCTTGGGTGCCAATTACCGTAAGATCGCCAGTAATTGAGCCACGACGGCCATTTTTCACCACATCACCAACGATCTCTGTACTTGAAGGTTCACCGACGATACACATATCAATGATCTCGCCACGTTCCATCAGGGTTTCTACGACTCGTACTGTACCGTTAATGAAAGGGCCTTCTTCGTCCGATGTGATCAAAAAGCCGATAGAGCCTTTATGATCAGGGTGCTCTGCGATAAAGCGTTCAACAGCAACGACCATCGCCGCAAGAGAACCTTTCATATCTGCTGCTCCCCGACCATGCAGATAGCCATTTTTTACGACTGGATCAAATGGATGAGTGTCCCATTGTTCAAGTTTGCCAGCAGGCACTACGTCAGTATGACCAGCAAATGCAAATAAAGGAGCTTGTGTGCCGCGGCGAGCCCAAAAGTTGGTTGTATCTTCAAACACCATGACTTCAATTTCAAAGCCAAGCGCTGTAAGGCGCTCGATCATTAAGTCCTGACAACCTGCATCTTCAGGCGTTACGGATTGTCTGCTGATTAGGTCTTTAGCAAGAGCCAGTACTGGACTGTCTGTCATCCTTGAGTGTTCCTTAAATTATGAGTTAAAAATAGTAGCGTATTGATCAGCTTTAAAACCTATGTGGAGCTGGTCATTCACTTTTAGAATAGGGCGCTTAATCATGGCTGGATTCTCTACCAACAGTTCAACGGCGTTTTCTCCACTGAGAGAATCTTTCTGTTCCTGCGTCAGTTGGCGGTAAGTTGTACCACGTTTGTTGAGTACAGTCTCCCAGCCCAAAGCATCACAAAACTCCGTCACCAAAGCGGCATCCACAACTTGTTTGCGATAATCATGAAACTCATACGCGATATTTTGCGCTTCTAGCCACTTTTTGGCTTTTTTTATCGTATCGCAGTTTGGAATACCGAACATGGTAATCGTCATAATGTTTCCTTTTCTCTTTTATTTGGTCTTAGGCACCTAATGTGCTCAAGCAATTCTCGGCTGTTCACGCATCCTACCAAGAAGCAATCGAACTGACAAAATGCTACAGAGAATAATTTATGCGTAGATTTGTGTCTCTAAGTGACGGGATGTAGGAGTTAATAACTTACAAAATGGGCCTAAATAGAACTCTATTTGTAGGAATTTGAGTAAAATGACACCAAATTCGGTTGGAAAAGTCGAGTTATTGATCAAACGCAACATCTTGTGGTGCAAAAACGAAATAATGATTCAGCACAATTTGAGGAGGTGTCAATGGAGTTGAGTCCTGTTTTTGCAAGGCGGTTATATTTGGCCTTGTTGGTCGAAAACCTGGAAAGGCCAAATGTACCAAAACTAATCGAAAAAACGGGGTGGCCTCGTCGTACAATTCAAGATGTACTCAAGGCATTACCTGGAATCGGTATTGAACTCATATTCGTTCAAGATGGTCGACGTCATAATGACGGCTATTACCAACTGTCGGATTGGGGACCTTTTGACAGTCAATGGGTTCTGGAGAGAGAGACCGATATCGCTAGTAGCCTAGGATTTCGTGCATAAGCCAGCAGTCGCTGGCTTTTTTTCTGCCTATCTACTGAGCCATGAGATGGGGTATGCAGAAACCGTGGATTATTTACAACGGTAGGCGGTGCCTAACACACTAAACGATGTCACGAAATATTGCGGAGAAATCATAAACACGGTATCCGCGTTGATGGCCATGGCATTGTTTTTTAAATCGTTGATTGCACCTTTGATCATGTCGTCATTCGAGTAGAACAGGTAGTTGTACCAGTGTCCCTCACTGCCAGTTAATTCTCCTAAATACTCGCACTGAGCTGGGTCAAACTGACTATCAATCCGGACTTCAACCTGCTGACTTATGTCATGGGAAATGAGCGATGTAGATGAGCAACCAAACAGCGATATCATCGTGCTGACAACAATCATGTGACGCATGTTATTTTCCCATCATAATGGTGGCTGCGAAACCGATCCAACTGAGTACAAGCAATACCCAGGGAAGCAGTGATGATTTAGACGACTTCGATTCTACGACGCCTTGCGTGTCTGCATCTGTCACGTCGTCGGTCTGACGTTGTCTATCTCTAAGCTGCTTTTTTCTCGCTCTGTCTGCTTGGCGATTTCGTTCTTTTTGTTGCTTCTTATATAGCGCGATTCCTTTTTCTATCCCTTGAGCGATCAGTTTGGTTTGTTCTTTTGTCTGTCCCGGTTTCTGGGTTGCTCTGGCAATGCTCATTGCTTCATTCTGGGTTTCTAAAGAGGGCACGGGTGCTGCTGGGTTATTCTTTTTCATGGTTTTTAATCACTCCGGCTTACAGGAGCCTGCATCTTGAAGTCACTTAGTTATAGTCTACCTTCCAAATGGGTTGAAATGAACTGCTGTCCCCAAGTTCTGAGCAAGCTTCTGCGCGGGTACGACTTTTCTGATGTACTGGCTGCTGCATTGCAGTTTCTTGGCGATCAGGTAAAGTGACCGCAGTAAGTGATTAAAGAAGAAGATATTGTGCGCTACGCATTTGACCAATATGACGCTCATGGCTTTTTGAAAGCGCCGATTTTAGTTTGGCTAGGATGGATGTTTCTTGCCAGATCCTGGGTAGTATTCGCCATGGCGGGGGTCAGTCGTGAAAGCGGGAGCAAATTGCTGTCGATTGTTTACCCAGATTCAAGCACGCTATATTTAGGTTTATTAATGGGCATCCCGAGCCTGTTGTTGATGTGGCTAATGGGATTACGTCAGCCTGAACGTAGGTGGGTGAATAAAATAGTGAGCTACGGCCGTGAGATGACTTTGATCTTGTGTGGTATCCAACTTGCTCAGACCACTTATCATGTGTATCTCGAACACGGTGTATTCAATTGGGCAAACGCTCTTACCATCACCTTAATAACCTGGTTTATGATCTACCTTGTCAACGGAAGGTGGGTAAAAGACTGTTTTAATGTTCCACAATTTGAGCATAATAAAGAACAGGCTTCAAAGAATTAAAAATCAATAATTTCCCGCAAAGGGGCAAAGTTTAGAGGAAAACTTAATGTTACAAGCTCAAACGGCAATTGTGCCAGAAGCAGCACCATTTGCACTCTACACTCAACTCAAAGTGAACCAAAACCGTGACAACGTATTGGCGAAACTCAAAGCGCTTCCGGAGCTGGTTAAAGAGCTAAATAACAGCCAGCCAGGTGCAGACCTGACACTTTCCATCGCATTCACAAAATCATTTTGGCAGCACTTAAACGTTGGAATGCCAGAAGAGTTGATTGATTTTCCGCAGCTTGGTGAAGGCGACATTGTCGCACCATCAAGCGACGTCGATGTGTTAATTCACTGCCACTCTACACGTCACGACCTGCATTTTTACGTACTGCGTAAGTTTCTTGCAGATACCGCTGAAGATATAACTGTGGTTGATGAAACTTACGGATATCGTTACCTTGATGCGCGTGATATGACGGACTTCATCGATGGTACTGAAAACCCGAAAGGCGATGCTCGTGCCGACGTAGCATTGATCAAAGAAGGTCCATTTGCTGGTGGTAGTTATGTGATGGTGCAACGCTTTGAGCATAACCTTCCGGCATGGAACCGTTTAAATGTAAAAGCACAAGAAAAGGTTATCGGTCGCACCAAGCCAGATTCTGTTGAGTTGGAGGATGTCCCAGCTGCGTCACACGTTGGTCGTGTAGACATTAAAGAAGAAGGTAAAGGGTTGAAGATTGTTCGTCACAGTTTGCCATACGGTACAGTGACTGGCGCTCACGGTCTGCTGTTCATCTCTTACTGCCATACTCTGCACAACATCAAAGTGATGTTAGAGAGCATGTACGGCGTTACTGATGGTAAGACTGACCAACTGCTGCGCTTTACTAAGGCGGTAACTGGTGCGTACTTCTTTGCTCCGTCTCAGGAAATGCTAGCAGAACTGGCTATCAAATAAACCTCAGTTCGAATTCTTCAAACCCTCCGCTTCTGGAGGGTTTTTTGTCTCTGCGTTCTTTTCTTTGTCTTGCTCTTTTCTCGTTTTTAAAACCGCTAAACCTTCCGCTAATTCGGCCGATAAGTATTCAACAACTCAATTCATGGGAATACTTACTTGTGGCTATCACCGTTAATACCAATATTTCAGCTTTGGTTGCGCAGCGTCATTTGAGCAATGCGACTGACATGTTGAATCAATCCATGGAGCGTTTGTCTTCAGGGAAGCGTATTAACAGTGCAAAGGATGATGCTGCTGGTTTGCAGATTTCTAATCGCTTACAAGCGCAGATGCGTGGGTTAGATGTGGCGGTTAGGAATGCGAACGATGGTATTTCGATCATGCAGACCGCAGAAGGTGCGATGAATGAAGTCACCAACATTATGCAGCGTATGCGAGATCTGTCGTTACAGTCGTCGAATGGCTCGAACAGCAAAGCAGAGCGTGTCGCCCTGCAAGAAGAAGTCAGTGCACTGAATGATGAGTTGAACCGTATCGCGGAAACCACCTCTTTTGGTGGGCGTAAACTGCTCAATGGCACCTTTGGCAAATCGGCCTTTCAGATTGGCTCTGCTTCAGGAGAGGCGGTACAAATTGAACTGAAATCCATGCGCACGGATGGCTTAGAGATGGGCGGGTTCAGTTATGTCTCTCAGGGAAGAGCAGGGGCCAATTGGAAAGTTAAGGGTGATGCAAACGAACTTACGATGTCTTTTACTAACCGCTTGGGTGAGATGGAACAAATCCAGATAAAAGCTCAAGCCGGTGACGACATTGAAGAGTTAGCCACCTATATCAATGGTCAAACGGACAAAGTCTCCGCCTCCGTCAATGAAAAAGGGCAGTTGCAGCTTTTTATGGCGGGCAAAGACGCATCGGGGACGATTTCTTTCTCCGGCGATTTGGCCACTGAGTTAGGTATGGGGCTGAAAGGGTACCAAGCGGTCGACAATATCGATATCACCAGCGTTGGTGGGGCACAGGAAGCGGTTGCGGTTCTGGATACAGCGATGAAGTATGTGGATAGTCACCGCTCCGAACTGGGTGCTTACCAAAATCGCTTCAACCATGCGATCAACAACTTAGATAACATCCAAGAAAACGTGGCAGCGTCGAACAGCCGCATTCAAGACACGGACTATGCCAAAGAAACCACGCAAATGGTAAAACAGCAGATTTTGCAACAAGTCAGCACTTCTATTCTTGCTCAAGCGAAACAAGCACCAAATCTTGTTTTGTCCTTACTTGGTTGAGTGAAACACAGAGAAAAATCTGCCTTTATCGACAGGTAAAAAAGAAGCTTTAGCGAAAATTTAAAGTTTTTTTGGTTTTTTATCAATTTCGTCAAGATCCCCGCTCAAAATGAACTTTTTTAAAAAAATCTAAGATTTTTCCTAAAGAAATCAGACCATGTGTCGTTAATAAAAGTAACTTTGAGAGAACTACTTGGTTTTCCGAGACGTCGGAAACCGCTACATCGGAAAATCAATTGGAGAAATCACCATGGCAGTAAATGTAAACACAAACGTATCAGCGATGACCGCTCAGCGTTACCTAAACAACGCAAACTCAGCGCAGCAAACATCAATGGAGCGTTTGTCTTCGGGTTTTAAAATCAACAGTGCAAAAGACGACGCTGCTGGCCTGCAAATCTCGAACCGTTTGAACGTACAAAGCCGTGGTCTGGATGTGGCTGTTCGTAACGCGAATGATGGTATCTCGATTGCACAAACCGCTGAAGGTGCGATGAATGAGACAACTAACATTCTGCAACGTATGCGTGACCTGTCACTTCAGTCTGCAAACGGCTCTAACTCAAAAGCAGAGCGTGTTGCGATTCAGGAAGAAGTGACCGCTCTGAACGATGAGCTGAACCGTATTGCTGAAACCACATCGTTTGGTGGTAACAAACTTCTGAACGGTACACACGGCACTAAATCGTTTCAAATTGGCGCGGACAATGGTGAAGCGGTTATGCTTCAGCTAAAAGACATGCGTTCTGATAACAAAATGATGGGTGGCGTGAGCTACCAGGCTGAAAATGGCAAAGGTAAAGACTGGAATGTTTCTGCCGATAAATCAGACCTGACAATCAGCCTGACAGACAGCTTTGGTCAAGAGCAAGAGATCGCGATTAACGCAAAAGCAGGCGACGATATCGAAGAGCTGGCGACATACATTAACGGCCAAACTGATCTGGTCAAAGCGTCTGTAGACGAAGATGGCAAGCTACAAATTTTTGCTGGTAACAACAAAGTCGAAGGGGAAGTCTCTTTCTCTGGCGGTTTGTCTGGTGAGTTGGGTCTGAGTGACGGTAAGGACGTAACCGTTGATACTATCGATGTAACATCAGTAGGTGGCGCGCAAGAATCTGTCGCGATCATTGATGCCGCTCTGAAGTACGTAGACAGCCACCGTGCAGAACTGGGTGCTTTCCAGAACCGCTTCAACCATGCAATCAACAACTTGGATAACATTAACGAGAACGTGAACGCGTCGAAGAGCCGTATTAAAGATACCGACTTCGCGAAAGAAACGACAGCAATGACCAAGTCACAAATTCTATCGCAGGCGTCAAGCTCAATCCTTGCGCAAGCGAAACAAGCGCCGAACTCCGCGCTAAGTCTGCTAGGTTAAGCACCATACCAACATTAATCTCAGACTAGAACCTTATTGGCTCGTGGTGAGAGATGAGCGAGTAAACCCAGCTTCGGCTGGGTTTTTTCTGTCTGTGGAAAGAGCAGGGACGAATTAATCGGTCACGGGAGATGACCGTCACATTTCGCTAAGTAGAGGAAATTAATCGCAAATATTGGAAATTTCTCCTAAAGGATATGCATCAGTCGCCGTTAAAGAGACTGAGAGAAATGAGATATACCTAAGTGAGGTGAGAGACACGACGGTATATTGGCAAACTTAAGGAGATCAACTATGGCGATTAACGTTAATACTAACGTTTCTGCAATGACCGCACAGCGTTACCTGAATAAGGCGGCTGAAGGTCAACAAAAATCAATGGAGCGTTTGTCTTCGGGTTATAAAATCAATAGCGCGAAAGACGATGCTGCAGGTCTACAGATTTCAAACCGATTGAACGCGCAAAGCCGTGGCCTGGACATGGCGGTGAAAAATGCGAACGACGGTATTTCTATTGCACAGGTTGCTGAAGGTGCAATGAATGAATCTACTAATATCCTACAACGTATGCGTGACCTATCGCTTCAATCTGCGAACGGCTCAAACTCAAAAGCAGAACGTGTAGCGATTCAAGAAGAAGTTACAGCGTTAAATGACGAGCTAAACCGTATTGCGGAAACGACCTCATTTGGTGGTAACAAACTTCTTAACGGTACTTACGGTACTCAATCTTTCCAAATCGGTGCTGACTCAGGTGAAGCGGTGATGCTGTCTTTGAGCAGTCTGCGTTCTGATACTTCTGCAATGGGTGGTAAGAGCTATGCAGCAGAAGAAGGCAAAGATGCGTCTTGGAGAGTCGGTGAAAACACTCAGCTAACATTGAGCTACACCAACAAACAAGGCGAAGAGCAAGAGCTGACTATTGATGCGAAACAAGGCGACGATATCGAGCAGCTAGCGACTTACATTAACGGTCAAAGTGAAGACGTGAAAGCGTCAGTAGGCGAAGACGGTAAGCTGCAAGTGTTTGCTTCTACTCAGAAAGTAACCAGCGAAGTCGAGTTCTCTGGCAACCTGGCTGATGAAATTGGTTTCGATGATGCAAAAGATGTCACCGTTAAAGACATCGACGTCACGTCTGTTGCTGGCTCTCAGGAAGCGGTAGCTGTCATTGACGGTGCGCTTAAATCAGTAGACAGCCAACGTGCGTCTCTGGGTGCATTCCAAAACCGTTTCAATCACGCAATCAGTAACCTAGACAACATTAATGAAAACGTTAATGCGTCTAAGAGCCGTATTAAAGATACTGACTACGCGAAGGAAACCACGGCAATGACTAAGTCGCAAATCCTTCAGCAAGCGAGTACTTCTATTCTGGCACAAGCGAAGCAGTCACCATCTGCAGCGTTAAGCTTATTGGGCTAATCAGGCTGACTCAGCCAAAGCGATAGAACCTATCGTTAGCTCACTAAGTTGGAAGGGAGATTGTAATGGAAATATCCTCCTACACATCGAACATCCAGTCTTATGGTGCAGAGGATGGCACCAAAGTTGCTAGTAAAAATGGCTATGGCACAGGCGTGCCGCGCCCAGCAAGTTCAGTTGGTGATATTTCGCTGCAAAAAGCGAAAGGCACCGAACACGACTTCTCTGTTCAGGCTGCTATAGAGATGGCGGAAAGCCGTCAGGAGCTAAACAGGGAAGAGCGTGAAAAAATGGTGGCACAAATGAATGCGTTTGTGACTTCCATAAACAAGGGATTAGCGTTTCGTGTGGATGAAGAATCCGGCAGAGACGTTGTGACGATTTACGAAGCCACAACCGGCGACGTGATTCGTCAAATTCCTGATGAAGACATGCTGGTGGTGCTGCGTCGTCTAGCTGAGCACACAGCTAACAGCGGTTTGTTAGTTGAAAAAGTGTAAGTCGTTTTTGAGGTGATTTAATGAGTTTAGGCCCTGTAGGGATGTCTGGCGGGATGGATATCAATTCCATGGTCAGCAAAATTGTCGATGCCGAGCGTGTGCCAAAGCAGCAACGCATCAACAATGAACGCACGACAATAGATGCCAGCATCAGTGCCTATGGACGACTCAGAGAATCATTGGATACGATGAAAAACCTCATGGCGAATTTTCGTCAGGAGAAGGCCTTTGCCGCTCGAACGGTTGAGACCACGGACGATAAGATCGTATCTGCTACAGCAACTACCGATGCTATAGCTGGTAAATATGCTGTCGATGTGTTGCAGCTTGCGCAGAGTCATAAAATTGCGTCTGATGTTTTGCCCCAAGACGCGAAGTTTGGCCCGGGTAAGCTGCATATTTCGCTTGGTGATGACAGCTTTAGCATTAATGTCCGTTCAAGCGCTAAGATCGTTGATGTCGTGCGTGGCATTAACGGCGCAAAAGACAACCCCGGCGTACGAGCCTCCCTCATCAATGACGTTGAAGGGCCACGCCTTATCCTTGCCTCTAACCTTTCTGGTAAGGACCATCAAATTACTATCACCGTGGATACTGAACAAAGTAATCCACTGAAAAAGTTCGCATACCAGACACTTGAAGACCGAGTTCGGACGCTGGAAGACGCACGCGCTGCGGCTGAAGAAGTGTTAGGCCCCCTAAAAGCGCCAGAACAGCTCAATGAATCCGTAGTACTAGACGAGAGCGGTAATCCTCTACCAGCTGAAATGCAATCCTCTGAAAAGGGGGCTAATGGTCAGCAAGACAGCGCATCTAATGAGCCTGTTTCTGCCGCGGGCACTGTAGCAGCGAAAGCTGGCCAAGCCGCACTGGATAGAGCGAATGAGCGCGCGAGCTGGCGTCCAGAAGATCGTATTCCCGGCTGGACTGAAACGGCATCTGGCACATTACTCGATTCTTACGAGGAGCCAGAACTCGAGCTGGATGAAACGGCGATTGCCAAGGCTCCTGATGTTCCGGGCTGGAGCAATACGGCTTCTGGTACGCTGACCGACTCTTATGTAACCACTAAAGAAGCCAAACAACTCCTTGCTCAAGAGAAAGCGGAAATAGAACAAAAAATTGCCGATGAAAAGCAAGAACTTGATGAAAAAGTGGAGCGTGGTGAGCTGACAGAAGCTCAAGCGAAGCAGATTCATCGGGCGAAACTGAAACCAGAAGAGCGCGAGCGACTTGAAAAAATAGAGTCTGCCGAAGGAAAAATCGCTCAGGCACAAGCGATGTTTGACGGTTATCGTGGTATGACTGAAGTTCAGGCGGGGCAGGACTCTGTTGTACTGCTCGATGGTGTTGCGAGGTTATCCAGTCACAACAACGTGATTGAAGACGCGATAGAGGGTGTCGATCTGACCTTGAAAGGCAAGTCAGACCCCAATCAAACACCAGCAGAGATTGGTGTTGAGTATGACCGCCAGGGCGTTCGTAGCGATATAGAGAACTTTGTCGCTGCTTATAACTCGTTCTACCAGACTTCTCAGGCATTAGCGAATATCGACCCGCTTACTGGGCAAAAAGGCCCTTTATCGGGAGATAGCACAGTACGAAGTGCTGATGCCAGGCTGAAATCGGTCTTTTCGACCCAGATAGAGAAAGCTCCAGAAAATCTGAAGTCACTCACCGAGTTTGGTATTACTACCACGCGTCAGGGGACACTCGAAATCAATTACGACATGCTCGATCGACAGTTGAATAACAACTTCAATGATCTGGAGAAGTTCTTTGGCGGCAATACGGGTTTTGCGAAACGAATCGAAGATGCTATCCACGGAATTACGGGTATTACCGGTAGTATCCGCACCCGAGAAAGAAGCCTCACTGAACAAAATTACCGTCTCAATGATGATCAAGTGGCGCTTGATCGCCGCATGGAAAGCTTGGAAACACGTACCCATGCGAAGTTCTCCGCCATGCAAGATGCCACCGGAAAGATGCAAGGTCAGCTTGGGGCTCTAATGAATGCGCTGGGTTAATAGATGCGAACTGAACTTATAGAAATTCATGATATAGATCAACGCATTAACCATGAACTGCAAAAAGTCGAGATAAATACTGAAGAAATTCTAAGACTGGTCGATATCAGGGAACGGTTATTGCGAAACCTGCTACCAATTGTTCAACAAAATCCTTTGGTTAAGCAGGATGCAGGGTGGCAAGATTTGCTTGCTCGTACCCAAAGTATTGTTGAGCTGATGAAATCAGAAACGTTAAAGGCCGGAAAAGAGCTGCACAAGTTGCGCTATGGCCAACGTTCGCTTCAGCAGTACAAAAAGTTTATTTAAAAAGAGGATTACTATGCGCGGATCTTTGCAAGCATACAAAAAGGTATCAGTCGACAGCCAGCTAAGCGCGGCTTCTCCGCACAAAGTCATTCAGATGCTAATGGCTGGTGCGATTGAGCGCCTTATTCAAGGTAAAGCAGCCATGCAAGCAGGTAACATTCCTGTAAAAGGTGAGCGTTTGGGTAAAGCACTGGATATTATCATCGCGTTACGTAGCTGTTTGTCGATGGATGATGGTGGTGAGATTGCTTCAAACTTAGATTCACTTTATGAATTTATGATCACGCAGATTTCTTCGGCTAACCATAAAAATGATCCGCAATCTATTGATGATGTCATCGACATTATCCGAGAGATAAAATCGGCCTGGGATCAGATCCCGACAGAGTTCCATAACCTAACTGCAGCTGAAGTTGGTATTTGATAGTTAAAACAAATATTTATATTGACTTGAATGTATATTGACCACTTACGCAACAAGTTGTGCAGCAAGGTCACAATCACGCCCAGAGCTCTCTATTGCTTGGTTGCCTTATTTTTTTATTCAAATAAAATAGACGCCATTAGTAGCCCTAATGGCTTTTTTTGTTGCTGATTATCCTATGCCTCTCGTGAATTGAGTGTGACGTTTCTGCCCTTCTAAACACTCATTGGGCTCATCAAGGTTTGGCCGCAACACACCCCAAAATAAAGGCAATCATTCTTACTTATGCATGGTTTGGCAAAGCTGCTTGTAATTGATGACGACGCTTCAAGTCGTTTAAATTTAAGCAATATATTGGAATTTGTTGGAGAAAGTTGCGAAGCTGTTAGCTCTGAACAGTTAGGCGACGTTGATTGGTCTGATCTATGGTCTGGATGCATTGTAGGTAACATTTCATCAGATCCGGCGGCTACCACCGTTATGGCTCATCTTAATGATGCATACCATATTCCACTGCTTATCATGGGCAGCTTTCCGTTGTCAGTTGACGACCTGCCAAGCTTTGTCGGAGAGCTGGAACTGCCTCTAAACTACCCGCAGCTTAGTAATGCGTTGCGTCACTGCAAAGACTTCCTCGGGCGTAAAGGTGTGAACGTGATCGCAAGTGAGCGAAAAAATACACTTTTCCGCAGTTTGGTCGGTCAGAGTCGCGGTATTCAGGAAGTTCGCCACCTTATTGAGCAAGTCGCGAAAACCGAAGCGAACGTTCTGATTCTTGGTGAATCTGGCACAGGTAAAGAAGTTGTAGCACGCAATATTCATTACCATTCCGCCTACTCTAATGGTCCGTTCGTGCCAATTAACTGTGGTGCGATCCCTCCTGAGCTTTTAGAAAGTGAACTGTTTGGCCACGAAAAAGGTGCTTTCACTGGTGCATTGACGTCTCGTAAAGGTCGATTTGAGTTGGCCGACGGCGGTACGCTATTTCTTGACGAGATTGGCGATATGCCTATGTCAATGCAGGTAAAGTTACTGCGCGTGCTGCAAGAGCGCTGTTTTGAGCGAGTGGGTGGCAACAATACCATTAAGGTCAATGTTCGGGTGGTAGCTGCAACACACCGCAATCTAGAGAGCATGATAGAAGAAGATACGTTCCGCGAAGACTTGTTTTATCGTCTCAACGTATTCCCAATTGAGATGCCAGCTCTCAAAGAGCGTAAACAAGACATCCCTTTATTACTGCAAGAATTGATGGCGCGCTTAGAGGCAGAGGGTGGTCAACCAATCTGCTTTACTCCACGTGCCATTAACTCTTTGATGGAACATGACTGGCCGGGCAACGTACGTGAACTTGCAAACCTTATTGAGCGCATGGTGATTTTGTACCCAAACAGCTTGATTGATGTGAATCACTTGCCAACCAAGTATCGTTACAGCGACATTCCGGAATTTCAGCCGGAAGGTAATCCTTTTGTTTCGATTGAAGAGCAAGAGCGTGATGTGTTCCAAGACATTTTCTCTGAAAATTTCAGCTTCGATGAGCTAAGTGATTTAGATCATAACGCCAATGCGCCACAGGAACTGCCACCAGAAGGCGTCAACCTGAAGGAACTGTTGGCTGAGCTTGAAGTCAACATGATCAGCCAGGCGCTTGAAGCGCAAGCTGGTGTCGTGGCACGAGCCGCAGACATGCTGGGAATGCGCCGCACTACATTGGTTGAAAAGATGCGTAAGTACAACTTACAACGTTAAAGCTGCAATCCGGTGTAATGCCGTTCACTTAACAGCGGTCAATATATTCCAGTTTACCGACATCCTGGACAGCGACGAAGGAGCGTGATTCAGGATCTTCTATCCGAGCACGTTGTTGTCAAAGAGTTTTCTAACTATTCTCAGCGTGCTGATATTAGATTCCTAGTCTCGCTAAGGCTCGCTGGAATGACCCTAAAAGAATCGCTAAGCGACTGGAATTTTCACTCCGGTGGACTGTTTTCTGGAACACCAAACCGTCTACATTCTTGTGTCAATTTTGTGTCAACTTATTGTCGCAATATAAGTTACTGATAAATATAAAAATATAGCTTGGTATGCTAATTGCTTACTAAGCTATTTTATTATTTAGTGGCGATATTTCGACAGGCAGTTAATGGAAAATAACACGAACCAATCCCATTTGGACTCAGTAGAAAATCAAGTCGAACGCTATAAGCAGGTACTGGATGTTATGCCGGCCGGGGTGATCCTGCTTGATACGTTTGGTGTGGTACGCGAAGCGAACCCGGAAGCACACCGCATCCTTGAAATTCCATTAGTCAACGAGAAGTGGTTTAACGTCATTCAGGCGGCATTTGATCCGCGTGAAGATGACGGCCATGAAGTATCCCTGCGAAATGGTCGCAAAGTTCGTTTAGCGATTTCCGCGTCCGAAACTGGCCAGCTTATCCTGATCACGGATTTAACTGAGACCCGCTTGTTGCAAGCCCGTGTGAGTGACTTACAACGCTTATCGTCACTAGGGCGTATGGTGGCATCTCTTGCTCATCAGGTCAGAACTCCCTTATCCAGCGCGATGCTCTACGCGTCAAACTTGGCTGCACCGAATCTTCCTCCAAATACGCGAGACCGATTTCAGAGCAAATTAATGGATCGACTGCATGATCTGGAAAAGCAGGTGAATGACATGCTGCTCTTTGCAAAAGGTGGTGATAACAAAGTCATTAAGCCATTTACGATTGCTCAGTTGGTTGCGGAATATCAGCCAATGGTTGAAGCAGCCTTAAAAAACAACAACATTGATTACTTTCTTGAAGTAGAAGAAGAGCATACAGGGCTGATTGGCAACGCGAACGCCATTGCATCGGCACTGAGCAACTTAGTCATGAATGCGATTCAGATGTCGGGTAAAGAGTCTCAAATCGATGTTTTCTTCCGTCCGGTAAACGGCGAGCTGCGCATCTCTGTGCAGGACAACGGGCCGGGTGTACCTACAGAGTTGCAAAGCAAAATTATGGAGCCATTTTTTACCACCCGTTCACAGGGAACAGGGTTAGGACTCGCCGTAGTTCAAATGGTTTGCCGTGCCCATGACGGTCGATTGGAACTCATTTCAGAGCAGGGTGATGGAGCCTGCTTCACCATGTGCATTCCACTAGAGCGAATGCAAGCAGAAGCGCAATAAGCGGCTTCTGCCAATAACAATTACTGGAGAATCAGAATGGCGCAAAGCAAAGTGCTGATCGTAGAAGACGACGAAGGTCTTCGTGAAGCCCTGGTGGATACTCTGGCTCTGGCAGGCTATGAGTGGCTGGAAGCAGATTGTGCAGAAGACGCACTAGTGAAACTAAAATCAAACGCAGTGGACATTGTCGTCTCCGATGTACAAATGGCCGGAATGGGTGGTCTGGCGCTGCTAAAAAACATCAAACAGAACTGGCCGAATCTGCCGGTTTTGCTGATGACGGCGTATGCCAATATTGAAGACGCGGTCTCTGCGATGAAAGACGGTGCGATTGACTACATGGCAAAGCCATTTGCGCCGGAAGTGTTGCTTAATATGGTCAGCCGTTATGCGCCAATCAAAAGTGATGACAGCGGCGATGCTGTGGTTGCCGATGAAAAAAGTCTACGACTATTAGCGCTGGCAGACCGTGTGGCACGCACTGACGCCAACGTCATGATTCTGGGACCAAGTGGTTCGGGCAAAGAAGTGATGTCGCGTTACATCCACAACGCTTCAAGCCGTAAGGATGGTCCTTTTGTTGCCATCAACTGTGCTGCTATCCCGGACAACATGCTCGAAGCCACGCTGTTTGGTTACGAAAAAGGCGCGTTTACCGGAGCAGTACAAGCGTGTCCGGGTAAATTTGAACAAGCGCAGGGCGGGACTATTTTGCTGGATGAAATCAGTGAAATGGATCTCAACCTTCAGGCAAAACTACTGCGTGTACTGCAAGAGCGTGAAGTCGAGCGATTAGGCAGTCGTAAGAGCATTAAACTGGATGTTCGAGTTTTGGCAACCAGTAACCGCGATCTTAAACAATATGTGTCGGAAGGTAACTTCCGCGATGACTTATATTACCGCCTCAATGTCTTCCCGATTGCATGGCCTGCACTGTGTGAGCGCAAAGGTGACATTGAGCCATTAGCAAAACATCTTGCTGAGCGTCATTGTGGCAAGATGGGTATGCCAGTACCGAAGCTTTCTGTATCTGCAGTAGCAAAATTGCTCGAATATTCATGGCCAGGTAACGTGCGCGAACTCGATAACGTCGTTCAACGTGCTCTTATCCTGAGTGAAAATGGCGACATTAGTGCTGAACACATTCTTTTAGAAGGTGTGGATTGGCAAGACGCAAATAGCCTTCAGCGAGTGATACAAAACGCTGAAGTATTGGTGCCGGATGTTAAGCCTGTTGCTCAGACAGAAAGCGTGAGTCGTATCGTGTCAGGCGGAGAAGGGTTAGGCAGCGAACTGCGTGATCAAGAATATACGATCATTCTCGATACGCTGGTTGAGTGTAATGGTCGCCGTAAGGAGATGGCCGAGAAACTTGGCATCAGCCCGCGAACCCTACGGTACAAACTGGCGAAAATGCGTGATGCCGGCATCGATATTCCTAGTTAATTTTCTGCATGCCAAGTCACAAGGCGAAAGTGTAAGTAGACAATATGCTTCCGCCTTCTGGCACGCTAATTGCTTTGATAATGAACAGTTTTATTAATAGTCAAACTTTTGGCTTCGAGGTAGTAATGAAAGTTGATGGTATTCAGGCAGATATGCGCGCCATGATGGTAGAGGCAACTAACACCGCTCCTACGGCAACAGGTGCGAAAGTTGGGGCAGATTTTGGTGATCTTCTGACTCAGGCCATCAATAACGTAAACACACTTCAAAAAACCTCGGGTGATCTGCAGACTCGCTTTGACCGAGGCGATGCCGATGTTTCCCTTTCTGACGTTATGATTGCCCGTAACAAATCCAGTGTCGCTTTTGACGCCACTGTTCAAATCCGCAATAAGCTCGTCGAGGCCTATAAAGACCTCATGAATATGCCAGTGTAATTTAGGTAATAAGTGTGGCAGACAAGTCTACAGATTTAACCGTCACTAATGGCGGTGCAGATGGTGTTCTGGTTGCGAACTCTGGAATTGATGTGGAAAGCCAAAATCCAGATCTAGAAGAGCGCAGTGCTTCCAAGCTCGATATGGCAGTCGGCGACCTGGATTTACTTCGTCAGGTCGTGCTCGTGCTGTCGATTTCTATCTGTGTTGCTTTGATCGTGATGCTATTCTTCTGGGTGAAAGAACCAGAGATGCGTCCGCTTGGCGCTTACCAGACGGAAGAACTGATCCCGGTTCTTGATTATCTCGATCAGCAAAAAATCGATTACAAGCTGGACGGCAATACTGTGTCCGTTGAAGCGAGTGACTACAACTCTATCAAGCTTGGGATGGTACGTGCCGGTGTCAATCAGGCAACGGAAGCTGGCGATGATATCTTGCTGCAAGATATGGGCTTTGGGGTTTCTCAGCGCCTGGAGCAAGAGCGACTGAAACTCAGTCGTGAGAGACAACTCGCTCAAGCTATTGAAGAGATGAAGCAGGTTCGTAAAGCTCGCGTACTACTGGCGTTGCCAAAGCACAGCGTATTTGTTCGTCATAACCAAGATGCCTCTGCTTCTGTTTTCCTGACTTTATCTACTGGTGCAAACCTTAAGCAGCAGGAAGTCGACTCCATCGTTGACATGGTAGCAAGTGCCGTACCGGGAATGAAAACTTCCCGTATTACCGTGACCGATCAGCATGGTCGTCTGCTGAGCTCAGGATCGGAAGACCCTGCCTCTGCCGCTCGACGTAAAGAACAAGAGTTGGAGCGTAATCAAGAGCAGGCACTTCGCGAGAAAATTGATTCGGTGCTGCTGCCAATCTTAGGCGTCGGCAACTATACCGCACAGGTCGATATCAAAATGGACTTCAGCGCCGTGGAGCAAACGCGTAAACGCTTTGACCCAAATACACCGGCGACACGCAGTGAATACGCACTGGAAGATTACAACAACGGCAACATGGTTGCCGGTATTCCAGGCGCGCTGAGTAACCAGCCACCGGCGGATGCTTCGATTCCACAAGACGTAGCGCAGATGAAAGATGGCTCTTTGATGGGACAAGGCTCAGTGCGTAAAGAATCCACACGTAACTTTGAGTTAGACACCACGATCAGCCACGAGCGTAAACAAACGGGAACCCTTGCCCGCCAGACGGTGTCAGTCGCGATCAAAGAACGTCGCCAGGTTAATCCTGATACTGGTGAAGTGACGTACACGCCAGCGTCTGAAGCCGAAATAAATGCGATTCGTCAGGTGTTGATTGGTGCGGTCGGTTTTGATGAGTCACGTGGTGACTTACTTAACGTGTTAAGTGTGAAGTTTGCAGAGCCGGAAGCTGAGCTCATTGTCGATCAACCAATCTGGGAACATCCGAACTTCAACGATTGGGTTCGATGGTTTGCCAGTGCTTTGGTCATCATCGTAGTTGTGCTTGTTCTTGTTCGCCCGGCGATGAGGAAACTGCTTAACCCAACCGGCGATGATGAAGACGAAATGTATGGACCTGATGGTCTGCCAATTGGCGCGAATGGTGAAACTAGCTTACTGGGCAGCGACATCGAAAGCGGTGAGTTGTTTGAGTTCGGCTCAAGTATTGATCTGCCTAACTTACATAAAGATGAAGATGTGCTGAAAGCAGTCCGTGCACTAGTTGCAAACGAGCCTGAACTGGCAGCGCAAGTTGTGAAAAACTGGATGAATGAAAATGGCTAACGATATCGTACCTCAAGATGAACGTGGCGCTGGTATGCCAATTACGTTTGATGCATCAACCATTAGTGGTGATGATAAAGCGGCCATTTTGTTGTTAAGTCTTAACGAGCAAGATGCGGCGGGGATCATACGCCATCTGGAACCAAAACAGGTGCAGCGCGTCGGTAGTGCGATGGCTCGGGCAAAAGATTTGAGTCAGGAAAAAGTATCTGCGGTTCACCGTGCCTTTTTAGAAGACATTCAGAAGTACACCAACATCGGTATGGGCAGCGAAGATTTCATGCGTAATGCATTGATCGCCGCTCTGGGTGAAGACAAAGCGAACAACTTAGTTGATCAAATTTTGCTTGGCACCGGCTCGAAAGGTCTGGATTCGTTGAAATGGATGGATCCGCGTCAGGTGGCAAGCATCATCGTCAACGAACACCCACAAATCCAAACGATTGTTCTTTCGTACCTAGATGCGGATCAGTCAGCGGAAATCCTGTCACAATTCCCGGAGCGTGTGCGTCTGGACTTGATGATGCGTATTGCCAACCTTGAAGAAGTCCAGCCATCAGCATTGGCAGAGCTTAACGAAATCATGGAGAAACAGTTCGCAGGTCAGGCGGGTGCACAAGCGGCGAAGATTGGCGGTCTGAAAGCGGCAGCCGAGATCATGAACTACCTGGACAACAACGTCGAAGGTATCTTGATGGAGCAAATCCGCGATCAGGACGAAGACATGGCGACGCAAATTCAGGATCTCATGTTCGTCTTCGAAAATCTGGCGGAAGTTGACGATCAAGGTATTCAGAGACTGCTGCGTGATGTACCACAAGATGTGTTGCAGAAAGCCCTGAAAGGTGCAGACGATTCCCTTCGTGAGAAAGTGTTTAAGAACATGTCGAAACGTGCCGCTGAGATGATGCGTGATGACATTGAAGCGATGCCACCAGTACGGGTTGCCGATGTGGAATCGGCGCAGAAAGAGGTTCTCGCGATTGCTCGCCGTATGGCAGATGCTGGTGAGCTCATGTTGTCTGGCGGCGCAGACGAATTCTTGTAATCCCTATTGCCCTGCGTTCTCCTATTGCAGGGCATCTTCCCTTCAAAATCGAATACACATAACCGAACATAAATAGGTAACCCATGGCTGGCGATAGAAAACGTGGATTTATCCGCCCCGACGAAGATGATGCGATGATCGAACCGCAACGCTGGGGACTTCCTGACTATGGTGAGCCAAAAGCCAAGCAAGCCAGACAGACTGCGTTGAATTACGACCCCGGCTGGATACCGAGCTTTGACGAACCAGAAGAAGAGCAAGTTCTGCAGTTGACCGAAGAGCAGATCGAATTAATCAAGCAAGGCGCTTATCAGGAAGGGTTGTATCAAGGTCAGGAAGCGGGCTTTAAACAAGGTTATGACAAAGGCAAAGAAGAAGGCCTACAAGCTGGTCATGCTGAAGGTTTAGAGCTTGGTAAAGCCGAAGGGATTAGTGCAGGGCAAGCGTTCATTCAACAGCAGGTAGAAGTCTTTATGAACCTGGCTAATCAGTTTGCCCAGCCACTGGAGCTGATGAACGCTCAGGTAGAGAAACAGCTGGTGGATATGGTGTTGTGCCTCGTGAAAGAAGTGGTGCACGTAGAAGTCCAGACCAACCCACAAATTATTCTCGATACCGTCAAGCAGTCGGCTGAAGCCTTGCCGATCTCAGGCCATCCAATTACGTTGCACCTTAATCCGGAAGATGTGGTCATCATTCGCTCAGCGTATGGGGAGCAAGATTTAGATTGCCGTAACTGGACACTGGTCTCTGAACCGTCTCTCAATCGTGGTGATGTGCAGATCGAAGCGGGTGAGTCGAGCATCAACTACCGTATGGAAGAGCGCATTAAAAACGTGCTGCATAGTTTTTGCGGCGCAAACCGCCACCAAGAGGGTGAGTAACCCATGTTAGCGCTGGCCGACCGTTTAAAAAACTACAAAGTAGAAGGCTTAACCACGCGACCGGTTGCTTCAGGTAAGCTGGTACGTGTTGTCGGATTGACGTTAGAAGCCACAGGATGCCGGGCTCCTATCGGCAGTTTATGTCTGGTCGAAACCATGTCAGGACATATGGAAGCTGAGGTGGTGGGTTTCTCCGGCGACAACCTGTTTTTAATGCCGAGTGAGCAAATCACCGGGATTTTACCCGGCGCTAAAGTCACGCCATTAACCAGTGATGCAGGCCTGCCTGTTGGGATGGAGTTACTTGGGCGTGTCATTGACGGTGTTGGTAATCCACTTGATGGACTTGGTCCTATCTACACTGATCGTCGTGCTTCATTTAATGCCGATCCCATCAACCCACTGGCACGTAAACCTATCTCGGAGCCTCTTGATGTGGGCTTAAAGGCGGTCAATGGTTTGCTGACGGTTGGTAAAGGTCAGCGAATTGGCTTGTTCGCAGGCTCTGGTGTCGGTAAATCGGTTACGCTGGGTATGATGACCAGAGGCACCACCGCTCAAGTCGTTGTCGTTGGGCTGATTGGTGAGCGTGGACGAGAAGTAAAAGAGTTCATCGAAGAGATCTTGGGTGAAGAAGGGCGTCGCCGCTCGGTAGTGGTCGCCGCGCCTGCCGATTCTTCTCCTTTGATGCGTTTAAAAGGCTGTCAGACCGCACTCACCATCGCAGAATACTTCCGCGACCAAGGTTTGGATGTACTGCTATTAATGGATTCGTTGACACGCTTTGCTCAGGCTCAGCGTGAAATTGCATTGTCAGTAGGTGAGCCTCCTGCAACTAAAGGTTATCCACCATCGGTATTTGCCAAACTACCCGCACTGGTCGAACGTGCTGGTAACGGTAGTGCAGAACAGGGCTCAATCACCGCATTTTTCACCGTTCTGACAGAAGGTGATGACCTGCAAGACCCGATTGCCGATGCGTCTCGGGCAATCCTCGATGGCCACATCGTGTTGTCACGAGAAATGGCCGATGCGGGTCACTATCCGGCCATTGATGTCGAAAAATCCGTCAGCCGTGTAATGCCGCAGATCACTACCGAAGAGCATGTTCTGATGTCGAAAGCCGTACGCCAGGTGTTGTCGATTTGCCGTAAA
The DNA here is from genome assembly GCF_052353105.1 of Vibrio sp. YIC-376. Taxonomy (NCBI): domain Bacteria; kingdom Pseudomonadati; phylum Pseudomonadota; class Gammaproteobacteria; order Vibrionales; family Vibrionaceae; genus Vibrio; species Vibrio sp. YIC-376. The sequence continues at coordinate 39,559 of NZ_JBBWFK010000007.1, read as the reverse complement.
AATCAGGATTTGGTTTCCATCGGCGCTTATAAGCCGGGTACCGATCCGGTGATTGATAGTGCATTCACGCTCAAGCCAAAGTTAGATGAATATTTGCAACAGCGCATGAAAGAGTCTGTGCCATATGATATGTGCGTCAACATGCTGAGAAGCATATTAGGTGGGTAATAGCGTATGAACAATGCAATGGAATTCTTGCTTGAACAAGCCAAAGAGCGAGAAGATCAAGCGGTGCTAGCTCTGAATAAAGCGCGTTCGGAGCTTGAGAGTTATTACCGCCAAGTTGAGCAGATTGAAAAATATCGTCTCGACTACTGCCAGCAGTTAGTTGACCGGGGGCAAGCAGGGCTAACGGCAAGTCAATATGGTCATCTGAACCGATTTCTTACTCAGCTTGATGAAACGTTATCCAAGCAAAAACAAGCGGAAAGCCATTTCAAAGAGCAGGTTGAAAACGGCAAAGAGTATTGGCTGAAAATGCGTAAAGAGCGAATGTCATACGAATGGATGATAGAAAAGCGCGTCAAAGAGAAACAAGTTTTGGAAGCCAGACGTGAGCAGAAACAAATGGATGAATTCTCGACCCTGCTCTATAGCCGCAAGTTAAAACCACTTTAAATTGCTTTAGATGCCGCTCGTCCTGCCTTTACTGCATTCCTACATTGTCAGAAGAAATAGTGTCAGAATTTTAACGCTATGTATTGGCGTGATTTTTGCTAATTCCCCTCTAGTAATTCAAATGACCTCTGATTTGCAATTTGCCTGCGCCGTTTTATGTGATGCCAAGAACGAGAAGATTTATATGAATGTGAATTTGACTAATGTTTCTGCGACTAGCAAGGCATCGGTTTCCGAGTCTGGCGCAAAAACGTCAGCAGAAGGTTCAGAAAGCAAAGGTTTTTTGGAAACCTTGGCGGGCGTTTTCACAGTTTCACAAAAGAACCAAGCTTCTCTGGCTAATCCCGTAATACAAGCAAATGAAGTAGAGGATTCATCCTCTGTCCAGTTCATGCAGTCACAAGGCGAAAGTCAAGAAACAGTCACTGTTGAAGGCAAAAATGAAAATCAGTCGACCGATGCTTTGTTAGCGAAAGAGAGTGATCAGGAAACCTCTGACGATCAAGTCGTTGCCTTGGTAAAGCAAGATAGCGAAACCGAAAGCAAAGCGGAAGCAGCGAAAAACTCTGCTGAGGTGGAGAGTACGGCGGACTCTGACCATGATGCTTCTGAGACAATGATCAGCAAATCAGATCAACAGGACGCCAAGAGCGATAAAGCTGACGCTCACGATGTGAAGCGATCGATGGATGAAGGTCAGCAATTACTCGGGCGTATTGAACAAGCGCAGCAAACATTAAAGCCTCATAGCCAAGACGCGAACAGCGGCAAGGGTTTGCCCCCTCAAATTGTCGGTGGTTTTTCTAACACTTACGACACTAACAACAAAAGCATCAAGAGTTCTGATGAAGTGGAACTGGGTGGCAAAGCGACGGGTTTTGCTCCTGCAGAGTCGGGTTCTGAACTGCCAGAATGGCAACCACAGTATGTCCAGGAGCTTCAAACGGAATCTGGCTTGGAGCAACATGGCGAGGAAATTGAAGGCATCGCGCAAGTGACAAATATACTTCGCGACGTTTCTGATGATTTTGATTCTAAGTTGGTTCAGCGCATCTCGATAGAAGACATAGAAGAGATTGATACCAAACTGGCTCAGGGGAAACCGCTCACCAGTCATGAGGTTGAAATCATTGAGGAGCTGAAAAGCGGAACGTTAGTTGCTGACTTAACGGAGCAAACATTCGCTCAGTTGGCTGCTCTGCCAGATGAGGTAAAAGTGGTGCTTTCAGAATCGCTTACCACTCAACATAGTGCGATGCGTCAAACGTCAGAAGCGGCGATGACTCAGCAGAGCCAGCAAGTGGTTACTCCGGATGTGAAACAACCGACAGTTGCTGACAAAGCGGCTTTGCCTGTCACGCCAGAAGCATTAGCAACGGCAAGCCTGAATCCTGCCATGCAGCAGGTGGTGGTTAATACCGAAGTCGGCAATAAAGCCATGAACGCTGCATTGGTTGCCGGTTCACTAAAAACTACAGTACTAAAAACCACAACGGACAAGCATGACACAACCGAACCACAGCAAGGTTTGGCTGGTCAGTTGCAGGCAGCGGTTAACCAGCAAGGCGTAACGACGCCTCAGCAGGCTAGAGCCGTCGATGCTGCGCAGCAAGCGCAATTACCGTTACAGCTGACTAAAGAGTTGGCAAATGACCAAGTAGCGGAAAAAGTGCAAATGATGATGTCGAAGAACTTAAAGAACCTCGATATTCGTCTCGATCCACCTGAGCTTGGCCGAATGCAGATTCGGATGACGATGAACAGTGATTTAACTAATGTGCATTTTACCGTTACCAATCCACAGGCTCGGGAGATCATTGAACAAACACTGCCTCGCCTGCGAGAAATGCTGGCTCAGCAAGGTATGCAGTTGGCCGAATCGTCGGTGCAGCAGCAAAGCAGTGGTCAGCAACAGAGTGGTTATGCAGCGACAGAACAGAATAGGCAGGGCACTGTTGGCCGAGGTTTCTCTTCTGGTCAGTCAGACGACAACGTTGATGCTGACATCGAACTGAATGTGAAGGTAACGTCACCGCGTGATGGAATTAGTTTCTACGCATAGCGTCAATGAAGTGGTCTGTAGAACACAGATATGTCTGGTTTTCGGGCAGATAACATAAAACAAAGAATAAGAGATAAGAATGGCTGAAGAACAGTTACAAGGGGCAGGCGCACCAAAAGGCAAAGGTAAGCTACTGATCATTATCATCGCGGTCGTCGTCCTGTTACTGGGAGGTGGTGCAGCGGCGTTCTTTTTCATGGGTGCGGATGAGCCTGCTCAAACGGCAGAATCGGATTCTCAACAAACTCAAGCGACGACAGCAGTCAATCCGATTGTGTATGTGAATCTTCCACAACCGTTTCTTTTCAATGTAACGGGAGACAGCCGTGACAGACTGGTACAAATCAAAACTCAGTTAATGGTTCGTGGTTCTGAAAATGAGCAGTTAGCGCGTTACCATTCGCCACTGATTGAAAGCTCTTTACTGTCGACGTTTGCTTCTGCAACGGTTGAACAGCTGCGTTCGCCAACTGGTCGAGTGGAGTTACGCACTCGCGCTTCGGAAGACATCAAAGCGGCACTGAACGCTGCCGTCGGTAAGCCAGTGATTGAAAAAGTACTGTTTACAGATTTTGTTATTCAATAGGTAAAACGTGACCGATCTATTAAGCCAAGACGAAATTGATGCGTTGTTGCATGGCGTTGACGATGTTGATGACATTGACGAATCCATAAACAACGACCCCGGTGCTGCCGTCAGTTTTGATTTTTCGTCTCAAGACCGAATTGTACGCGGCCGAATGCCGACGCTCGAGCTTATCAACGAGCGTTTTGCCCGCCATATGCGTATTAGTCTGTTCAATATGTTACGCAAAACGGCAGAAGTGTCGATTAACGGCGTACAGATGATGAAGTTTGGTGAGTACCAAAATACGCTGTATGTGCCAACCAGTTTAAACATGGTTCGTTTCCGTCCGCTAAAAGGCACGGCACTGATCACCATGGAAGCCCGTCTGGTTTTTATTCTGGTAGAAAACTTTTTTGGTGGTGATGGTCGTTTCCACGCCAAAATTGAAGGCCGTGAATTTACTCCTACTGAGCGACGCATTATCCAGCTTTTGTTGAAAATCGTCTTCGAAGATTACAAGGAGTCATGGTCGCCAGTGATGGGAGTGGAGTTCGAGTATCTCGACTCTGAAGTGAACCCGAGTATGGCAAATATCGTCAGTCCAACGGAAGTGATCGTCGTCAGTTCGTTCCATATCGAAGTGGATGGGGGCGGCGGAGACTTTCATGTGGTGATGCCTTACTCCATGGTTGAACCCATCCGTGAACTGTTGGATGCGGGCGTGCAGTCGGACAAGATGGAAACCGATGTTCGCTGGAGTTCAGCTCTGCGTGAAGAGATCATGGATTGCCCGGTTAACTTCCGTGTGAACCTACTGGAAAAAAACATCTCACTGCGTGATTTGATGGAACTGCAACCGGGGGACATCATCCCAATTGAAATGCCGGAACATGCGACCATGTTTGTCGAAGATTTGCCGACTTATCGAGTCAAAATGGGCCGTTCGGAAGAAAAAATGGCCGTACAGATTTCACAAGAAATTCAACGCCCTCATGTAGTGAAAACAGATTTAGCCTTCTTGGGTAAAGACATCATGTCTGAGCTTGAGAAAGACAATGACACAGAAGATTAAGATACCTTACTGAAATCGCATGTTATGGCGTGAGTAAGGCTAAGCACAGGATAGTAAAATGGAACGAAGTGACGATCAAAAGCTTGCAGATGAATGGGCAGCCGCTCTTGGCGAAGATCCGTCTGCACCGTCTATTGATGTAAATGAAGTTTTGGCAGCACCGCTTGAGGAGTTGAGAGATACGTCGAGCCCAATCTCAGATGATGAGCGTCGTAAACTCGATACGATTATGGATATCCCGGTGACGATTTCTATGGAAGTTGGTCGCTCCCAAATCAGTATTCGTAATCTACTGCAACTGAATCAGGGCTCGGTGGTCGAACTTGACCGTTTGGCTGGCGAATCTCTTGATGTCTTGGTTAACGGTACTTTGATTGCTCACGGAGAAGTGGTTGTAGTGAATGACAAGTTTGGTATTCGTTTGACTGACGTTATCAGTCAGACAGAACGCATTAAGAAGCTGCGCTAATGGTGGTCAATTCAGCCAAACTGCGATTGAAGCAACTTTTGGGGGCGCTTGGCTTAATGCTGAGTGCGCCTCATGCATTGTCTGCAGCACCCATTTCAACGGCACCAACGAATCTCGATTTAGCCACCACGCTTGGTTCTTTAGTGCTGGTCATCGGCGTTATATTGTTGCTTGCGTGGTTGTTAAAACGCATGAAAGTGCCAGCACTCGGACAGCAAAAAGGTTTACGTATCGTCAGCCAGCTACCCGTCGGGCCTAAAGAACGCATCGCTGTTGTTCATGTCGGTGAAGAGCAGTTCTTAGTCGGCATCACCAGCCAATCCATTCAGACGTTAGCCAAGCTTGAAAAACCGCTCAAAGAGGAAGATCTGACGAGCAGTGCTTTTGCCCACCAATTTAGCCAACTGATTAAAAAAAATGACAAAGGGTAATCCTATTCGCCTGCTCATTAGCACCTTGATACTGCTGATGAGTATGCTGTTTTCTTCACTTTCGTTTGCTCAGGTGGAGGAATCTCCGCTACCCGATAATTTGGCAGATGGCACCAGCGTCACGGTTCAGGCAATGCAGAGTGACAAGGGGGCCAGCCGCTTGATGTCGGTCACGAATAGCGGTGGTATTCCTGCCTTTACTATGACGACTAACCCGGACGGCAGCGAAGACTATTCCATCACGCTGCAAATTCTTGCCTTGATGACCATGCTGGGTTTTTTGCCGGCGATGGTGATTTTGATGACTTCATTTACCCGAATCGTCGTGGTGATGTCGATACTTCGTCAGGCAATGGGTCTGCAACAAACGCCGTCGAATCAGGTGATCATTGGTATCGCACTTTTCCTCACTTTCTTTGTGATGTCACCGGTTCTAAACGAGATCAATGAGAACGCTATTCAGCCATATTTGAATGAGCAGGTGACAGCGCGTGAAGCGTTCGATGCCGCTCAGGTGCCAATGAAAGCTTTTATGCTAAAGCAGACGCGAATTAAGGATTTGGAAACCTTCGTCAATATGTCTGGCGAGCAGGTGACCAACCCAGAAGATGTATCAATGGCCGTGCTGATTCCGGCGTTTATTACCTCAGAGCTGAAAACCGCCTTCCAAATCGGTTTTATGTTGTTCTTGCCGTTTTTGATCATCGATCTTGTGGTGGCCTCCGTACTCATGGCGATGGGTATGATGATGTTGTCTCCGATGATTGTTTCCCTGCCATTTAAGCTGATGCTGTTCGTGCTGGTGGATGGCTGGAATTTGATATTGTCGACGCTCGCCGGCAGTTTTGCCCTTTAGATTCGCGCAGGTTAGAGGATAAAACATGACACCAGAAATGTTTGTCGAGCTGTTCCGTGAAGCGCTGTGGATGGTGCTGATCATGGTCTGCGCCATTATCATTCCGAGCTTGCTTATTGGTCTTCTCGTGGCAATTTTTCAGGCGGCGACATCCATTAACGAACAGACGTTGAGCTTCTTGCCGCGTTTGATTATTACTTTGCTTGCTCTGATGCTCTTTGGTCACTGGATGACACAAATGTTGATGGAGTACTTCTTCGGCTTGATTGAGCGTCTGCCTCAGGTGTTGTACTAGAGGCACTTATGGAATACCCGGCTGATATCGTCCTTGATTGGATCGCCAATTACTTTTGGCCTTATGTCCGAATCTCTTCCATGTTAATGGTGATGACGGTCACTGGCGCGCGTTTTGTTTCTCCTCGAATACGTCTCTACCTTGGTCTGGCGATCACGTTTGCAGTCATGCCCGCGATTCCCACCGTTCCACAAGATATCGAGCTGGTTTCTTTTCGCGGTTTTATGACTATTGTGGAACAGATGATTATCGGCATCGCGATGGGCATGGTCACTCAATTCATGGTTCAGACTTTCGTTCTGCTTGGCCAAATTCTGGGCATGCAATCCAGTTTGGGTTTTGCCTCGATGGTTGATCCCGCCAATGGACAAAGTACGCCGTTGCTCGGCCAGTTGTTCATGTTCTTAACCACGATGTTTTTTCTTTCGACAGACGGGCATTTAAAGATGCTGCAGCTGGTGGTCTTCAGCTTTAAAACATTACCGATCGGTTCCGGTACTTTAACTACAGTGGATTTTCGCGAGCTGGCGAGCTGGCTTGGCATCATGTTCAAAACCGCGTTGAGTATGTCGCTATCTGGGATTATTGCTTTGCTGACTATCAACCTGTCATTTGGTGTCATGACCCGTGCCGCACCGCAGTTAAACATCTTCTCGCTTGGCTTCGCGTTTGCCTTAATGGTGGGGTTATTACTTTGTTGGTACATTTTGGCTGGCCTTTACAGTCATTATGAATTGTTCTGGGCAGTGGGTGAGGAGCAAGTTTGCCGCCTCATTCGTTTGGAGTGCTAGGATTTGGCAGAGTCAGACGGTCAGGAACGCACCGAAGAAGCCACGCCCCGACGGTTACAACAAGCCAGAGAAAAGGGGCAGGTCGCTCGTTCCAAAGAACTTGCATCGGCGTTAGTGCTGATCGTTGGCGCGATCTCGTTGATGTGGTTTGGCGAGGCATTAGCGCGCTCGTTATTTTCCATTATGAGCCGGCTATTTAACCTGACCCGAGATGAAATCTTCGATACCGCAAAGTTGTTTGATATCGCATTAGGCGCGATGACAAATTTACTTTTCCCGCTATTTCTTATTTTGATCACCTTATTTGTCGCGGCCTTGATCGGCGCGGCTGGCGTCGGTGGCATCAGCTTTTCCGCCGAAGCAGCAATGCCTAAGTTATCAAAAATGAATCCGCTTAGCGGCCTCAAGCGTATGGTTGGCATGCAAAGTTGGGTTGAACTGATTAAATCGATCCTCAAAGTTGTGTTGGTCACTGGGATCGCCATCTATTTGATTCAGGCTTCGCAAGCGGATTTGATCCAGTTAAGTATGGATGTTTACCCGCAGAACATTTTCCATGCTCTCGATATCTTGTTGAACTTTGTCTTGCTGATCAGTTGTTCACTGCTGATCGTGGTCGCGATAGACATTCCGTTCCAGATCTGGCAACACTCAGAACAACTGAAAATGACCAAGCAAGAGGTCAAAGATGAATACAAAGAGACGGAAGGTAAGCCCGAAGTTAAAGGTCGAATCCGCATGTTGCAAAGGGAGGCTGCTCAGCGCCGTATGATGGCCGATGTACCTCAAGCGGATGTCATCATCACCAACCCGGAGCACTTCTCGGTCGCGCTGCGCTATAAGCAGAAAACGGATCGAGCTCCCGTTGTTATTGCCAAAGGCACTGACCATATGGCAATGAAAATCCGTGAAGTGGCACGTGAACATGACATTACTATTGTCCCTGCGCCGCCACTGGCAAGGGCGTTGTACCACAGCACGGAACTGGAACAAGAAATTCCGGATGGATTGTTTACCGCAGTGGCGCAGGTCCTGGCATTTGTCTTCCAGTTAAAACAGTATCGCAAGCGTGGTGGCCAAAGGCCTAAGCTTCAGGATTACGATTTGCCAATCCCACCAGAATATCGTCACTAACGTTGACTGAACGTCAAATAAAAATCTGCATATTCAGTGGTTTGTGAACTTGCCGAGTGTTTAGTCATTATTTTGGCGCAATCATGGTACGTAGATTGCTTAAAATGTCATAACTATCAACAATACCTAAACTTTTAGGCAAAAGTCGTCGCGTAAAAGCCTACAACTGACGTGATGCTTCAAATCGATTGAGATACCTAGCAGTATGAAGTTAAGCCTGCCATTTGCAGATAAATTGCCACGAATTCGTCAGCGTGAAATACCAGCTATTGGTGCACCTGTTATGGTTTTAGCCACCCTTGCAATGGTGGTTTTGCCAATCCCTGCATTCTTGCTGGATATGTTTTTCACCTTCAATATCGCCTTATCCATGGTGGTGTTGTTAGTGACGGTTTACACCCGACGTCCGCTAGACTTTGCTGCATTTCCTACCGTACTGCTTATCGCCACACTGCTGCGTCTCGCACTGAATGTCGCCTCGACTCGTGTTGTGCTGTTACACGGCCACGAAGGCGGTGATGCGGCAGGTAACGTCATCGAGGCATTTGGTAACGTTGTGATTGGTGGTAACTACGCCGTTGGTCTGGTTGTTTTCCTCATTTTGATGATCATTAACTTTATGGTGGTGACCAAAGGTGCAGGTCGTATTTCTGAGGTAAGTGCTCGCTTTACTCTGGATGCCTTACCGGGTAAGCAGATGGCAATTGATGCAGACTTAAATGCGGGACTCATCGATCAGGAACAAGCGCGCGTCCGCCGTTTTGAAGTGACCAAAGAAGCTGATTTCTACGGCTCAATGGATGGTGCGTCTAAGTTTGTAAAAGGGGATGCGATTGCCGGCATCCTAATTCTGTTTATCAACATCATTGGTGGTCTTTCCATCGGTATGGCGCAATACGGTTTGGGTTTTGGTGACGCCATTGAAATCTACACTTTGCTGACCATTGGTGATGGTCTGGTTGCACAGATCCCGTCGTTATTGCTGTCGATTGCCGCTGCCATGATGGTCACACGTCAAAACACCGATGAAGACATGGGCGAGCAGTTGATTTTCCAAATGTTCGATAATCCGAAAGCGCTGATGATCACGGCCGCAATTCTCGGTGTGATGGGTATTGTTCCGGGAATGCCGCACTTTGCGTTTCTGTCTTTAGCCGTCACGGCCGGAGCGGGCGCTTACTTCATCGACAAGCGTCAAAAACAGAAAGCGAAAGAGCCAGCACTGCCGGAAAAAGCACAAGATGGTAGCGAGCCAATTTCCCAGCGTGAGCTCTCCTGGGACGACGTGCAACCCGTCGATATTATCGGTTTGGAAGTTGGCTATCGCTTGATTCCACTGGTGGACAGGGACCAAGGTGGTGAATTGCTCGAACGTGTCAAAGGCGTGCGTAAAAAGCTCTCTCAGGATTTCGGTTTTCTCATTCCTGCGGTACACATTAGGGACAACCTTGAGCTGACACCAAACAGCTACCGAATCACTTTAATGGGTGTCGCTGTCGGTGAGGCTGAAATCCGACCGGATCAAGAACTTGCCATTAACCCTGGTCAGGTATACGGCATGATTGATGGTGAGCCGACGATGGACCCTGCTTTTGGACTGGAAGCGGTATGGATTCGTGAAGATCAACGAGAGCATGCACAGGCACTGGGCTACACGGTGGTCGACTCATCAACCGTTCTTGCAACACACCTCAGTCAACTGCTCACCAACAACGCTGCGCAGTTGATTGGTCACGAAGAGGTCCAGAACCTGTTGGAGATGCTTGGTCGAAGTGCGCCTAAGCTGGTGGAGAGTTTTGTACCGGATCAGCTGCCACTGGGTGTGGTGGTGAAAGTGTTGCAAAATCTGCTCAATGAAGCGATTCCGATTCGTGATATCCGTACCATCGTCCAAACGTTGGCCGAGTACTCAAGTAAGAGTCAAGATCCCGACATCTTAACGGCAGCAGCGCGCATCAGTCTTAAACGCCTAATTGTTCAGGAAATCAATGGAATAGAGCCAGAGTTGCCAGTGATTACCCTGATTCCGGAGCTGGAACAAATATTGCATCAAACTATGCAAGCATCAGGCGGTGAATCTGCGGGCATTGAACCGGGACTTGCTGAGCGAATGCAATCTTCACTAAGCCGGGCAACGCAAGAGCAAGAGCTAAAAGGCGAACCTGCCGTTCTGCTGACTTCTGGCGTGCTGCGTTCCACATTGGCTAAATTTGTGAAGAACACAATACCTAATCTCCGGGTACTGTCTTATCAGGAAATTCCGGATGAAAAACAGATAAGAATTGTGCAAGCCGTGGGTAACTAATCTCACGCATCATTAATGGACTCATAGTTTGAAAATAAAGCGATTTTTTGCCAAAGACATGCGAACAGCGCTGCTCCAAGTAAAAGAGGAGTTGGGTGCGGAAGCGGTAATCATGTCGAATAAGAAAGTGGCAGGTGGAGTAGCTATTGTTGCGGCGATTGATAGCGATGCTAATCCGTCTTTACCCAATACTTCTGCGCAATTGAATCGTGGAGCTTCCCAATCGAATCGCTTTAACGAACATCGTCAAATGTCATCATCGTTAACTGGTCGTTTTCAGGAACGCAGCTTAGATGACGATAAAATTAGCCTGAGAAGTAATAAAACGAACGAAAAATCAGGTTCAATGACGCAGCGTTTTGCGAGCATGCTTAAGCAGTACAGTGGCGGTGGTTCTGATTCTGGAGAGCACGTCGCAGAAAACGAAGACTCTTTGTCAGCGTTGTTACAACGTCAAACCAAACATCGCGATGGTTACAATCAAGAAAAGCCAGCTCCTTATCAACCAGATTCCCCGTTAGCAAAACTGATTGCTCAGGATGACCGTTTTGAGCGTCCGACGCCGAAGCTTGACCCAACACGTTATGATAGACGCAAACCTTCTGACTCACGTGATGAGTCGGTGTCTGAGCTGGAAAACATGCGTGAAGAGATGACCTCTATTCGTCGTCTTTTGGAGCATCAGGTTTCGGGATTGATGTGGCAAGAAGTAGAGCGTCGTGAACCGCTAAGAGCCATGCTTATCAAACGTCTGGAGCGAATGGGGGTGTCCCCGGAATTAGCGGATCAAATGGCGTGTTATATTCCAGAAGACACCAAACCAGCGCGAGCATGGAAGGCGTTACTCTCACTCGTGGCGGATCAAATCCAGATTCCCAAGCAAGATATTTTAAAACGTGGTGGTGTGGTTGCCCTGCTTGGTCCTACTGGTGTCGGAAAAACGACCACAGTGGCAAAGCTTGCGGCACGTGCCGCCATGGAATACGGTGCAGACAATGTCGCACTGGTGACAACCGATACTTATCGTATTGGTGCACATGAGCAGCTTTCAATTTACGGGAGAATTATGGGTTGTCCTGTAAGAGTTGCTAAAGATTCTAAAGAGTTAGCCGATGTAATATATCAGCTACGAAACAGAAGATTGATTTTGGTTGATACGGCAGGGATGGGGCAACGAGATGTGAGGCTGACTGAGCAACTCGATACCCTGATGCAAGAGAGCGGAGAAGTGATTCACAGCTACCTTGTTTTGCCCGCTACCGCACAACGTCGCGTTCTCCAAGAAACGCTGGAACATTTCAGACGTATTCCACTGTCGGGCTGTATTATGACTAAACTTGATGAATCACTAAGTTTAGGCGAATTCATCAGTGTGGTGATTCAGAATGCACTGCCAGTGGCTTACATCGCTAATGGCCAGCGCGTACCAGAAGACATTGTGATAGCACAACCAAAATACATGCTTGCGAAAGCAAATGAACTGTTAGAGAAGTCGACAGAGAACGAACCTCACTTTTGGAACAGTGACAGCGAAGGACTCTAGGGCGGCGGATTACTATGACTGAGAATATGATACATGATCAAGCAAGCGGCCTCCGTCGCTTAACACAGCCATCATTGACCAAGGTAATTGCTGTTACTGGTGGTAAAGGTGGTGTGGGAAAATCAAACGTAACACTGGGTTTGGCGATCTCTATGGCTCGTCAAGGCAAAAAAGTGATGGTTCTCGATGCAGACTTAGGTCTGGCTAATGTCGACGTCATGCTTGGTATCCGTACAAAGCGTAACTTAGGACATGTCCTGGCGGGTGAATGTGAGCTGAAAGATGCGATTGCTGAAGGCCCTTACGGCATTAAGGTAATCCCGGCAACTTCTGGCACGCAGAGCATGACCGAACTGTCTCATGCTCAACATGCCGGACTCATTCGTGCTTTTGGTAGTCTTGAAGACGAAATGGATGTCCTGCTGATTGATACTGCGGCAGGTATTTCTGACATGGTGATCAGTTTTTCACGTGCGGCTCAAGATGTAGTGGTGGTGGTGTGTGATGAACCAACCTCAATCACGGATGCGTACGCGTTAATTAAATTGCTGAGCAAAGAGCATCAGGTTCAACGCTTTAAAGTGGTTGCGAACATGGTTCGTAGCTACCGTGAAGGGCGTGAATTGTTTGCGAAACTGACGCTTGTCACTGAGCGATTCTTGAGTGTAAGTCTTGAGCTGGTCGCCTGTATTCCGTTAGACGATAACGTACGGCAGGCAGTTAAACGACAAAAAATTGTCGTAGATGCGTATCCACGCTCGCCAGCAGCTTTAGCGATCAGCTCATTAGCAAACAAGGCGTTAACGTGGCCAATTCCGAAAACCCCGAGCGGACACTTGGAGTTTTTTGTTGAAAGGCTGCTAAGTCGTAGCGAGTTCATAGAGGATCCGTTTGGTGAATAATGCAGTAACCTATAACCAACACGGTAAATTCAATAGTCAGCAGGCGTTCATTGAGCGTTACTCTGTGTTAGTTAAGCGTATTGCTCATCACCTTTTAGGTCGTTTACCGCCAAGTGTTCAGGTAGAGGATTTAATTCAGGCTGGCATGATTGGTCTTATCGAAGCTCAGCAGAATTACGATGGTACTAAAGGTGCGAGCTTTGAAACGTATGCTGGTATCCGTATTCGCGGAGCAATGTTAGACGACATGCGTAAAGGCGACTGGGTACCGCGATCTGTCCATAAAAATAATCGCGAAATTAATCAGGCGATCGCAGAGCTGGAAGGCATTCTGAATCGTGACCCGAGTGACTCGGAAGTAGCAGCGCATCTCGGGATGTCACTAAATCAATACCATAGTGCATTAACCGATATAAACTGCTCAAAGTTAGTCGGTATTGAGGATTTAGGTGTTTCGGATGACGTAATTTCACCTGCTGACGAAAGCGATGACAGCAACCCGTTTAAAGGCGTAGCCGATGAGTCGTTTCGTAATGCACTGGTTGAGTCAATAAAACAGCTTCCGGAGCGCGAAGCTTTGGTTCTTTCACTTTATTATGACGAAGAACTGAATTTAAAAGAGATTGGCGATGTATTGGGTGTAAGCGAATCTCGCGTAAGTCAAATACTGAGTCAATCGATGCAACGTTTACGCACCAAGCTCAGTGCGTGGACACAAAATAATTAAAAACACTGACTTACGATTCAGTGGAGGCAATTTTGAATAAAAACATGAAGATCCTTATTGTTGACGATTTCTCAACAATGCGCCGTATTGTTAAAAACCTGCTTCGTGATTTGGGTTTCAATAACACGCAGGAAGCAGACGACGGTTTAACTGCTTTACCAATGCTGAAAAAAGGTGACTTCGATTTTGTGGTAACGGATTGGAACATGCCTGGTATGCAAGGTATCGATCTACTTAAACATATCCGAGCAGATGCTGATCTTAAGCACCTTCCAGTTCTGATGATCACCGCTGAAGCCAAGCGCGAGCAGATCATCGCTGCTGCTCAGGCCGGTGTTAATGGTTACATCGTGAAGCCATTCACTGCTGCAACATTAAAAGAAAAACTAGAGAAAATTTTCGAGCGTTTATAACTCTCTTACTCTTTGTTATTCGAGTCATTTATACCAAATAAAAAATACTCAAAAATGGCTCGATTAGCGTTTCCCAAAGCGAAAAGAAGAACTAAGCGTAAAGGGTCTATTCAGAATGATCTCACTAGAGCAGGCGAAGTCGCTCGTTCAGATGCTAGAGAACGGGCAACAAGAGCAAGCTAATATGCTCGTTGCCTCGTTATATGACGGTACCGAGAATCCAATGCTTCAAGAAATTGGAGCCTTAACTCGTGATCTTCACGATTCACTAAATCAGTTCAATCTCGATCAGCGCATGACCGAAATTGCGCAAGATGAAATCCCTGATGCCAGGGATCGTCTGAACTATGTGATTGAGAAAACGGAACTGGCAGCCAATAAGACGATGGATGCAGTCGATTGCTGTCTTCCGATTGCCGATAACTTAAATGATTGCCTGCAACAAGTCCGTCCTCAATGGAATGAACTGATGCGCGGTCGCATTGAGCTAAGCGAATTCAAATCACTTTGTCATCGGATCGACGAACTACTCGTTCAGGTCGAAGGTGACAGTACTGAGTTGCGCGGTCAATTGACTGAAATCCTCATGGCACAAGATTTCCAGGACTTAACTGGCCAAATTATTCGCCGAGTCATTACATTGGTGAATGAAGTTGAAGGCCGTTTAGTCGATATCCTCACCGTTTTCTCTGGCAACAAACCAGAAGAACAGGCTCAAGTTTTGGCGAAACCTGCCGATAAAAAGGTGAAACCATCTAGTGAAGCCGAGGGCCCAATTCTTCATGCTGAATTGAGAGAAGATGCGGTTTCATCGCAGGACGAAGTCGATGACTTGTTGTCCAGTCTTGGATTTTAAAGGTAACGTATGAGCTACGATTTAGACGAAGATATCCTTCAGGACTTCCTCATTGAAGCTGGGGAAATTCTCGAGTTGCTTTCTGAGCAGTTGGTAGAATTGGAAAACAACCCTGATGACAAAGACTTACTTAATGCTATTTTTCGAGGATTTCATACGGTAAAAGGGGGCGCAGGCTTCCTTTCATTGACTGAGCTGGTTGATACTTGCCATGGTGCGGAGAACGTATTTGACGTATTGAGAAATGGTCAACGTTCCGTTACGCCAAAGCTTATGGATACCATGCTAAAGGCGCTAGATACGGTCAATACTCAGTTCCAGGCAGTACAAGAGCGTGAAGTGCCTGTCGCGGCAGACCCTGAACTTCTTGAAGATCTCCACCGCTTATGCAAACCAGAGTCAGAAAGCGATGAGCTTACCACAGCGTGTACCGCGTCTGTCTCCGCACCAGAACCAGTGATTCCTGATCTTGTTATTGAAAGGCACGCTGCGCCTGCAGCAGATTCAAGTGTTGGTTCTGTGGACGAAATTACTCAAGACGAATTCGAAAAGTTATTGGATGAACTGCACGGAAAGGGCGCTGCACCTGGTGTGGCTAAATCTGTCCCTACTGCGACAGCACAAGCTAGCGCCTCTGTGAGTGATAGCGGTGATATTACTGATGACGAATTTGAACGTCTGCTTGATGAACTTCATGGTGTAGGAAAGAGCCCATCGAATTCGATGACAGCTCCAGTTGAGCCACCAAAAGCGCTGGAACCTGTGACTCCAATAAGTGACGTATCCTCCAGTGACAGTGATTTGATGACGGATGAAGAGTTTGAGAAATTACTGGATGAACTGCATGGAACGGGAAAAGGACCGTCGGTTGAAGAACTCGATATGGCGACTAAGCCGGCATCTGCAAACGTAAAAGCAGAAACGCCGAAAGCACCAGTTGCTGCACCACAGCCTCAAGCGCAACCCGTCGTAGTAAAAGAAGACACTAAAGTTTCGGCACCTGCGGTTAAAAAGCCACAAGCGGATGCAACAGTACGTGTTGATACCTCAACGCTTGATACCATCATGAATATGGTCGGTGAGTTAGTGTTGGTGCGTAACCGTTTATTAAGTCTTGGCTTAAATAGCAACGATGAAGAAATGTCGAAAGCGGTGGCGAACTTAGACGTTGTAACCGCTGACCTGCAAGGTGCGGTAATGAAGACGCGCATGCAGCCAATCAAAAAAGTGTTTGGCCGCTTCCCGCGTGTCGTTCGAGACTTGGCGCGTAACCTGAATAAAGACATTGTGCTGGAAATGCGTGGTGAAGAAACGGATCTCGATAAAAACCTGGTTGAGGCGCTGGCCGATCCATTGATCCACTTGGTTCGTAACTCGGTAGACCATGGCATTGAAATGCCAGATGACCGTGTAAAAGCAGGTAAATCGCAGACAGGTAAAGTGATTCTTTCTGCATCTCAGGAAGGGGATCACATTGAGCTGGCGATCGTCGATGACGGTGGCGGCATGGATCCGAACAAACTTCGTGGTATTGCCGTCAAACGCGGCATGATGGATGAAGATGCCGCTGCTCGCCTGACTGACAAAGAGTGTTTCAACTTAATTTTTGCGCCGGGTTTCTCAAGCAAAGAGAAGATCTCTGATATCTCTGGTCGTGGCGTTGGGATGGATGTGGTGAAAACCGCAATCAATACCCTCAATGGTTCCATCGATATCGATTCTGAACTAGGCAAAGGCACTAAAATTACCATCAAAGTGCCGCTAACATTAGCGATCTTACCAACCCTGATGGTTGGTGTCGGTGGCCATCCGTTTGCGTTACCGTTGGCATCGGTTAATGAAATCTTCCATTTAGATTTAAGTCGCACGAATGTGGTGGATGGTCAGCTGACGATTATTGTTCGTGATAAATCGATTCCATTGTTCTATCTGCAAAACTGGCTGGCGACTAAGTCTCCTCGAGTTCAGGAGCGTACTGGCCACGGTCACGTTGTCATTGTTCAGATAGGCAGTCAACGTGTTGGTTTTGTCGTTGATACGCTGATAGGGCAAGAAGAAGTGGTCATCAAACCGCTGGATAAATTATTGCAAGGTACGCCTGGTATGGCGGGTGCGACTATCACTAGTGATGGTCACATCGCATTGATTCTTGATGTGCCAGATTTACTTAAGCGATACGCATCGGCTTCACGCATCTAAGCAAAGCTGACGTTTAGAAAAGGAATAAAATGGCGATTAAAGTACTAGTCGTTGATGATTCAAGTTTTTTCCGTCGTCGCGTTAGCGAAATCATCAACTCAGAATCGCGCCTGGAGGTAATTGACGTTGCGGTTAACGGCAGAGAAGCGGTAGAAAAAGCCAAAGCTCTCAAGCCTGATGTCATTACCATGGATATTGAAATGCCAGTTATGGATGGCATTACTGCTGTGCGTGAAATCATGGCTGTGTCTCCAACGCCAATCCTGATGTTTTCGTCCCTGACACATGATGGGGCGAAAGCAACCCTTGATGCGCTCGATGCGGGCGCACTGGATTTCTTACCGAAAAAATTTGAAGACATTGCACGTAACCGTGATGAAGCAGTATCGCTACTTCAGCAGCGCGTCATTCAGATCGCGTCCAAACGAGCATTTTTACGTCGACCCGTCGCACGAACCGTATCGGTCGGGGCGACATCTTCGGTTCGGCCCCTTACGACCCGTTCTCCGGGCTTAACTGCCGCTGCACCGCGATCTGCTGCTGCGAAGTTTCGCGCATCAGGAAAAAGGTATTATCTGACAGCCATTGGTACGTCCACCGGAGGGCCTGTCGCGCTGCAAAAGATTTTGACGAATCTGCCTGCGAATTATCCGCATCCTATTGTTTTGATCCAGCATATGCCTGCCACTTTTACCGCCGCATTTGCCAGCCGTTTGAACACGTTGTGCAAGATACAAGTGAAAGAAGCGCAAGATGGTGACGTATTGCAAGCGGGTGTTGCTTACCTCGCTCCTGGTGGAAAGCAGATGATGGTTGATGGCCGTGCTGGTGCGGCTCGCCTGCGTATCATTGATGGCGGTGACCGTATGAACTACAAACCGTGTGTCGATGTCACCTTCGGCTCTGCTGCGAAAGTGTACGGAGATAAAGTGCTCTCTCTGGTACTTACCGGTATGGGAGCTGATGGTCGTGAAGGTGCACGCATGTTGAAATCAGCGGGCGCAACCATTTGGGCACAAGACGAAGAAAGTTGTGTGGTATACGGCATGCCCCAAGCTGTCGCGAAAGCGGGGATTTCATCTGAAGATTTACCGCTCGACCGTATTGCTGAGCGCATGCTGGTGGAAGTGGGGTTAGCGTAGGACAGATCATGATTGTTTGGAGTGTAGCTAACCAAAAAGGTGGTGTGGGCAAAACCACTTCCACAGTGACATTAGCCGGTCTGTTAAGTCAGAAAGGTCACCGGGTGCTTATGGTCGATACTGATCCGCATGGATCACTGACAACGTATCTTGGTTATGACTCAGATAATGTGGCATCCAGTTTGTTCGACCTGTTTCAACTCAAGGCGTTCACGCGAGAAACGGTGAAACCGTTGATCATAAAAACTGAGTTGGAAGGCATGGACATCATACCGGCACACATGTCCCTCGCGACACTGGATCGCGTTATGGGTAACCGCAGTGGTATGGGGCTTATTTTAAAGCGTGCGCTTAAAGCCGTTGCAAAAGATTACGATTACGTGTTGATCGACTGTCCGCCGATTCTTGGTGTGATGATGGTCAATGCATTGGCTGCCAGTGACCGTATTTTGATCCCGGTTCAGACTGAGTTCTTAGCGATGAAAGGTCTTGAGCGCATGATACGCACCCTGACCATCATGCAGAAGTCACGTCCGGATGGTTTTAAAGTCACGATAGTGCCAACCATGTACGACAAACGTACCCGCGCTTCGTTACAGACGCTGACACAACTGAAACAGGACTATCCGAATCAGGTGTGGACATCTGCAGTGCCGATCGATACCAAGTTCCGAGATGCAAGCTTGAAGAACTTACCAGCTTCACATTTTGCATCGGGCAGTCGTGGTGTATTTGCTTACAAGCAGTTGCTGATTTATTTGGAGAGGTTGTCGCTCGATGAGTAATCATGACGTTCTTTCCAGTGAGCAAGCGCTCGATGATTACTTCTGCGCTTTGCTTGGTGAAGAATTGGAAGCAGACGATTCTGAAGAAGAGCTGGATTTGCTTGCTCAGGAATTATTATCTGCAGAGCCAGAGCCAGAGCCAGAGCCAGAGCCAGAGCCAGAGTCAGAGCCAGAGCCAGAAATAGAACTGGAGTCTGCAGGGGGGGACTCTTATCCATATCGGGAATCTTACTCTCAGGAGTTGGAAGCCCCAAACCTAGAGGATGTAGAACGCTTATTAAGTCAGCTTGAGTCCACTAACGTGGTCGACGAGTTAGACATCGATGACATTCTTGCACAGAACACCACTGCTATTGCAAAGCAAACTAAGCAAACTAAGCCAGCGATGACAGATGATATTCCATCGTTTGAACAATTGGCTGACACGTCTGAGGAAATTCAGGAGTGGGTTATCGAAGAGCCGGTTGCTGAAATTCAGCCAGAAACTCTTGTGACAGAGCCAGATGTTGAGCGAGTCATCGAAAGCAAACCACAAGTAGCTGCAGAGCCTGAAACGCTAACAGGCTCAGCCTTACCATACTCGAGGGAAAGCACCCAGCGAACGGGCAACTTCCAAGTTCTTTACTTTGATGTCAACGAAGTCATGTTTGCGGTACCTCTTGATGAGCTGGGCGGTATTCATCGAATCACCGAACTCAACCATTTGATTGGTAAACCCTCTTGGTACTTAGGTCTGCAGACTAATCGCGAGCACAAGTTTGATGTGGTTGATACGGCCAGGTGGGTGATGGCCGATAAGCTTCGCGATCAACAATACAAAGATAATTACCAATACGTCGTGATGCTTGGTGAAAGCATGTGGGGGTTGGCCAGTAACCAGTTAATGGGAACTGAGACGCTCAATGTCGACAAAGTTCGCTGGCGTGAACAGGCGGGAAAGCGCCCTTGGCTAGCGGGCATGGTGAAGGAAAAAATGTGTGCTTTGATTCACGTCCAGGCACTTATTGACATGCTAAACGCTGGTTTAGACGTCAAATCAATGAATTAGAATAAAGTCGGGAACGACATTAACGAGGGTTAATTATGTCTCAAGCTTTTAATGTAGAAGTGAAGAAAGATGCAACGAATGACGAAGTTCTTCAGTGGGTGACGTTCCAGCTAGAAGAAGAAACGTACGGCATTAATGTGATGCAGGTGCGTGAGGTACTTCGTTATACCGAGATTGCACCCGTTCCAGGTGCGCCAGATTACGTGTTGGGTATCATTAACCTGCGTGGTAACGTAGTCACTGTTATCGATACTCGCTCACGTTTCGGTCTGGTAGAAGGCGAAGTGACTGATCATACACGTATCATTGTTATCGAATCTGAGCGTCAGGTTATCGGTATTCTGGTCGACAGCGTAGCGGAAGTGGTTTATCTGCGTTCTTCTGAAATTGATACAACCCCTTCAGTTGGTACTGATGAGAGTGCGAAGTTCATTCAAGGTGTCAGCAACCGCGATGGTAAGCTTCTTATCCTCGTTGATTTGAATAAGCTCCTAACGGATGACGAATGGGATGATATGGCTCATCTGTAATTGGTTGAATGATCATGGCTGAAGTGAATTTTTTATCTGTACCTTTCATTGCTGGTGGTGTCGCTTTCATTGTGTTTGTGCTGCTTGTTTTGCAATTGCCTATTCGCGCAGGTTTGAAAAACAAAATTGACCAGCAGCGTGTACAAGCTCGGCAAGTAGATAAAGACGTACAGAAACTGAACAAACAGTTGTTGGAAGTTCGATCTGTGGTTGTGGGTCTTGGACAAAAGGTCACAGAACAACAGGACATTATTCAGCATCTTAATGAGCGCATCCGCGAGCTGGAACACGCTGACACGGATGGCCGTATGTATAGTCGTGCTTCTAAAATGGTTCAGCTGGGCGCTGATATCAACGAGCTGATCGAAGAGTGCGAACTGCCAAAAGCGGAAGCTGAACTCATGTTGTCGCTGCAGAAAAAGCTGGCAGGTAAAGAGAAGATTCCGTCACTAAGTAGCCACCCATCTGAAGAACCAAGTTATTCACTAGATGGAAGAAGGCGTTAGAATAAAAAGAAGCTTCGGCTTCTTTTTCTCATTCAGATCACCAAAACCGTACGTTTTTGCCTCTTATGAAATTAAGGTTCTATGGTTATTAAGGTATATAACCATTTATAGTTAAATTTATCGGATTGTGTAAGTAAGTTAACAAAAATTCATGAACTTACTTACATCTCTGACCTCTTGTCCTGTTTCGTCTTAACTAAGCTGTGCTAATATAACCGCTCGTTCATTATTTAGTTGAAGCCCTATGTTAGAAGTGTCTAACCTTACTGCGATCCGAGATGAAAGGGTCCTGTTTGAAAACCTGAAATTTGAAATCAAACCAGGCGAACTAGTCCAGATTGAAGGGCGAAATGGCACAGGCAAAACGACGCTTCTACGTATTGTGACCGGGTTAGGTGACAGAGAGGATGGCATCATCAAATGGAAGGGAGAAGAGGTTGAAAAGTCTCGTGATGTCTTTCACCGGGATTTGCTGTTTCTAGGGCATCAAACTGGCGTGAAGCGTGAACTAACCGCATTAGAAAACTTACGTTTTTACCAGTCCATTCATAATAATCACACCTCAGATGACGAGATCTTTATCGCGTTGACGCAAGTAGGGTTAGCGGGGAGAGAAGATATTCCCGTAGCACAGCTTTCAGCCGGTCAGCAACGCCGCGTAGCGCTGGCGAGACTCTGGCTCAGCAAACAGATCTTGTGGATTCTGGATGAGCCACTTACCGCGATCGATAAGCAAGGCGTTAAGGTGTTAGAAGCGTTGTTTGCCAATCACGCAGACAATGGCGGTATTGTGATTCTGACCACACACCAAGATATGTTTTCCGACAGCCCGAAACTTAGAAAAATAAAACTGGGTGATTGAAATGATTTCTTCCATGAACACAATTATCCGTCGTGAACTCTTGATTGCCTATCGCCGTCAAGCCGACATTTTGAACCCACTTTGGTTCTTTATCATCGTTATCACTTTGTTTCCGCTTAGTATTGGCCCTGAACCTAATTTGTTAGCACGTATTTCAGCAGGCATTGTTTGGGTTGCTGCATTGTTGTCTGCATTATTATCATTGGAGCGTCTATTTCGTGATGATTTTCAAGATGGTGCTTTGGAGCAAATGATGCTCATGCCAATTCCATTGCAACTTGTCGTGATTTCAAAGGTCATAGCTCACTGGTTGTTGACGGGGTTGCCTCTAATCTTGATTAGCCCTTTGTTAGCGGTTTTGCTTTCTCTTGATTTCGATACTTGGCTGGCGGTTGTGCTCACATTATGTATAGGCACTCCAGCGCTAAGTTTTATCGGTGCCATTGGTGTGGCGCTGACCGTTGGGTTACAAAAGGGCGGTGTTCTTTTGAGTTTACTTGTTCTCCCGCTCTATATCCCAATTCTGATTTTTGCAACGTCTGCTATTGATGCTGCGGCGCTTGGTGTAGCGTATAACGGCCAACTAGCGATTCTCGGTGCGATGCTGATGGGTGCGATAACATTCACACCATTTGCAATCAGTGCAGCGTTGCGGGTTAGTGTTAACTAACATTAACAAATAGTCCTTTTATAAGGGCTTACATAATGATTAAAGCACAGCGATGGTGTCGACCTTTTAGACTGTGCCCCTTAAAGTAAGAGTGAGAACTAAACATGTGGAAATGGCTACATCCTTACGCTAAGCCTGAAGCAGCTTACCGTCTTAGCGGTAAATTCCTGCCTTGGTTTTCTGTATTGGCCCTCGTATGCTTAACGGCTGGTACGATTTGGGGGTTGGCGTTTGCGCCTTCAGATTACCAACAAGGTGATAGTTTCCGAATCATATACATCCATGTTCCATCCGCTATGTGGTCGATGGGCGCCTACTTGTCTATGGCGATTGCGGCATTTATTGGCTTGGTATGGCAAGTTCGTCTTTCGGACATGGCTGCTCTGGCGATGGCACCTATCGGTGCGGTATACACCTTTATTGCATTGGTGACTGGCGCAGTATGGGGTAAACCTATGTGGGGCACTTGGTGGGTGTGGGATGCTCGTCTTACTTCCGAACTTATTCTTCTATTCTTATATCTTGGTGTAATTGCTCTGTACCACGCTTTTGATGATCAAAAGACAGCGGCAAAAGCGGCAGGTATTTTAGCGATCGTTGGTGTCGTGAACTTACCAATCATTCACTTCTCGGTTGAGTGGTGGAACACGCTACATCAAGGCGCAACGATCACGAAATTTGAACAACCATCCATCTCAGCCGACATGCTATGGCCTCTGTTGCTGAACATCTTTGGTTTTGCGTTCTTCTTCGGTGCCGTGACCATGGTGCGTTTCAGAAATGAAATCATCAGTAAAGAAGGTCACCGCCCTTGGGTTCGTCAAATCGCAACTGAAAAAACTCAGTGAGGTAGCTAACGATGTATTTTGAATCTCTGAGCGACTTTTTGGCCATGGGTGGCTACGCATCATACGTATGGAGCTCGTTCGGCATCACTTTTCTTTCGATGCTGATTCTTTTAATCACCAGCCTTCGTCGCAGTGATGCGTTATTGAATGAAGTGAAAGCAAAAATTGACCGTCAAGCTCGTATTGACGCAGCGAAGAATATGGAGAACACCTTATGAATCCGAGACGTAAAAAGAGGCTGGGAATTGTGCTGGCTATCTTTGTCGGTATTAGTGCGACCATCGGTTTGATGCTTTATGCGCTTAACCAGAACATGGACCTTTTCTATACTCCAACGGAACTGGTAAATGGTAAAGCGGATGGAACGAAACCTGAGGTCGGCCAGCGCCTGCGAATCGGTGGTATGGTGGTGAATGGCTCGGTTCGTCGTGATCCTGATTCTCTGAAAGTAAGTTTTGACCTACACGATATAGGCCCTAAAGTGACCGTCATTTACGACGGTATTCTTCCAGATTTGTTCCGCGAAGGGCAGGGTATTGTTGCACAAGGTGTTTTGCGTGACGCGACGACTATCGAAGCGTTTGAAGTACTGGCAAAACACGATGAAGATTACATGCCACCAGAAATCGCAGCAGCGATGGAAAAGACGCATGAACCGATGAAGTACAGCTCTGAGCAGACACAAGGAAGCGGCCAATGATTGCAGAAATCGGTCACTTTGCCCTCATATTATCGCTTGCGATGGCAGTGCTGCTGAGCATACTGCCATTATGGGGTGCATCAAATAACAACACCATGTTGATGAACACAGCCCGACCTCTATCTTGGTCGATGTTTCTCATGCTGCTGTTCTCCTTCTTTATTTTATGTTGGGGTTTTTATACCAACGACTTTACGCTGCAATACGTAGCAAGTAACTCAAACAGCCAATTGCCGTGGTACTACCGTTTAACCGCAGTTTGGGGCGCGCATGAAGGTTCATTACTTCTTTGGGTGCTAATCCAAGCGGCCTGGACGGTTTCTGTTGCTACATTCAGCCGTGGCATGCCACAAGAATCTGTGGCGCGAGTTCTTGCGGTGATGGGGATGATCTCTGTTGGATTTCTGATGTTCATCATCTTCACGTCCAGCCCATTCCTGCGTACCTTACCTTTCTTCCCTGTCGACGGTCGTGACTTGAACCCGCTGCTTCAAGACCCGGGTCTTATCGTGCACCCTCCTATGCTTTACATGGGTTATGTAGGCTTCTCGGTAGCGTTCTCATTTGCGATTGCTTCTTTGATGACAGGCCGTCTTGATACGGCTTGGGCACGTTGGTCTCGTCCTTGGACAACAGCGGCTTGGGTATTCCTTACTTTAGGTATCGCACTAGGTTCTTGGTGGGCGTACTACGAGTTAGGCTGGGGTGGATGGTGGTTCTGGGATCCAGTAGAAAACGCTTCCTTTATGCCTTGGTTAGCGGGTACAGCACTGATGCATTCTCTGGCCGTAACAGAGAAACGTGGCACGTTTAAAGCGTGGACAGTACTGCTAGCGATCTCCGCATTCTCCTTGAGTCTTCTGGGTACGTTCCTGGTACGTTCGGGTATCTTGGTCTCAGTACATGCGTTTGCATCCGATCCAGCTCGCGGCATGTTTATCCTTGGCTTCCTGGTATTTGTGATCGGCGGATCACTACTACTGTTCGCGGTAAAAGGCGCATCAGTTAGAGTGCGTGGTAACTTCAGCCTGGTATCACGAGAAAATGTCCTGCTAGGGAACAACGTATTTCTCATCGCTGCGCTTGTTGTTGTGCTGGTTGGTACGTTATTGCCACTGGTTCACAAGCAAATAGGTCTGGGATCTGTTTCTATCGGTGCACCATTCTTCAACATGTTGTTTGCATGGTTGATGATGCCGTTTGCATTCTTGTTAGGTATCGGTCCGCTTATTCGCTGGAAACGAGACCAGTTGTCGTCAATCGTTAAACCGATGGTTGTTTCTGGGGTGACCGCATTGGTATTAGCAGCGGTTTGCGTATATCTGTTCGCTGATTTCTTCCAAATCATGGCTTACATCGGTTGGGTAATGGCGATTTGGATCATAGCGATGCATGGTTTTGAGCTACACGAACGTGCGACGCACCGTCATAGCTTCGTCGAAGGCGTAGGCAAATTACCACGCAGCCATTGGGCGATGATGCTTGGTCACATTGGTCTTGCAGTGACGGTTATCGGTATCTCAATGGTGCAAAACTACAGTATCGAACGTGATGTGCGTTTGGCACCTGGAGAGCACTTCCAGATCCAGGGTTACGATTTCTATTTCTATGGCCTGCGTGATAAAGATGGCCCTAACTACGATGGTTACATTGCTGACTTTGAAGTCACGCATAATGGTAACTACATCAATACACTGCATGCTGAGAAACGTTTTTACAGAACGGCTAAGTCGATGATGACAGAAGCAGCGATTGATCGTGGCGTAACTCGTGACCTGTACATTGCTATGGGCGAGCGTTTGGAGGACAACCGTTCGTGGGCAGTTCGTATTTACTACAAACCATTTGTTCGTTGGATTTGGGCTGGTGCTTTGATCATGGCCATCGGTGGTGGTCTGGCTATTTCTGACAAGCGTTACCGCTTCCGGAAATCATCTAAGAAGAGCGCTAAGGCAAAGGAGCAAGTCGCACAATATGAATAAGAAAGTCTTATTTATCCCCTTAGCCGCTTTCATGGTTTTAGCGGGGATCTTTGCAACCCAGTTGATGCGAAATCAAGAGGGTGATGACCCGACAAAACTTGAGTCCGTGTTGGTGGGTAAAACTGTGCCAGCGTTTCACCTCGAGGACCTCGCTGAGCCGGGTAAACAGTACGACCAATCAATATTCAAGGGTGAACCTTTACTGCTAAATGTTTGGGCAACATGGTGCCCAACCTGTTTTGCCGAGCATAAGTATCTTAATGAACTGTCTGGTAAAGGCGTGAAGATTATCGGTATGAACTACAAAGATGATCGTACTAAAGCCGTAGGTTGGTTGAATGATTTAGGTAACCCTTACCTTATCAGTTTGTTCGACGGCAGCGGTATGCTCGGTCTGGATCTGGGTGTTTATGGCGCACCGGAGACATTCATCATTGATGCCAACGGTGTGATTCGTTACCGACATGTGGGTGATGTCAATCCGCGTAACTGGAATGACACGTTAGAACCGCTGTACAACCAATTGGTTGAGGAGGCGAAGCTATGAGAAAGATGATTTTAGCTGTGTTCGCTGCGCTGACATTCTCGTTGGCAGCTCAAGCTGCTATCGAGGTGTATGAATTTGACAACCTCAAACAAGAGCAGCAGTTTAAAGAGTTAAGCCACACACTACGTTGCCCTAAATGTCAGAACAACACGATTTCTGACTCTAACGCCGAGTTAGCTCAAGACTTACGCCATAAGGTGTATGAGATGACGAAAGAGGGCAAATCGAAACAAGAAATCGTAGATTACATGGTTGCACGTTACGGTAACTTCGTGACCTACAATCCACCATTTACGGTTGCAACGGCAATCTTGTGGCTGGGTCCTTTGGCTGTTGTGCTAGGCGGTTTTGCTTTGATTGTACTTCGTAGTCGTAAATCTAAAGCTAAAGCAGTCGCAAATAGCGATGAACAATGGGACGAGCAAAAAGAAGCCCGTCTGAAAGCATTGCTTGAGGAAGAGAACAACGGAGATAACAAGTAATGACACTATTTTGGATTTCTACGGTTGTTCTTACGCTGATTGCTTGTGCACTGGTGGCAATGCCATTGCTCAAACAAAAAGCGAATAATGATGATGTACTGCGTGACGAACTCAATAAAGCGTTTTACAAAGATCGTTTAACTGAGCTTCAAGAAGAGGCTGAAGAAGGCTTGGTCGAGAGTAAGGAAGATTTAATCTCGGATCTGAAACAATCTCTTCTGGATGATATTCCTGCAGACAAAAGCCATCAGGAGACAAAAGTTTCCCCGGTCGCGGTCATCGTTCCTTCTGTGATTTTAACGGTCGCATTGAGCTATGGTTTGTATTACAAATTTGGCGCTTCTCAAGAAGTCGTGAAGTGGCAAGAAGTGTCAGCAAACCTGCCAGCACTATCGAAGAAACTGATGTCGTCTTCAGCCGAGCCTTTGAGTGATGATGAAATGGCGGATTTGACGCTGGCATTGCGCACACGTCTCCATTACCAACCAGAAGACTCAACCGGCTGGTTACTGTTAGGCCGTATCGCATTGGCAAACCGTGATGTCAACACCGCGATTGATGCGATGGAGAAGTCATATAATCTTGAACCACAAGATCCCGATATCATGTTGGGTTATGCACAAGCGTTGATGCTTTCTCAAGAGGAAATGGATCAGAACACAGCGCGTTCTCTGTTGGGTAAATTAATTCAGCAAGATCAAGTGGATTTGCGTGTGTTCTCACTACTTGCATTTGATGCTTTTGAGCGTCAGGATTATCCAGCTGCGATCAAATACTGGGGTATTATGCAGCAGATGATCGGTCCTGAAGATAGCCGTTACGAGATGCTTTCTCGCAGTATTGACAGTGCTCGCCAGCAGATGGGAGAAGCAGCCTCACCAGTCTCTCCAGATAAAAGTGTGGCAGTTACCATCAATCTGGCACCAGAAGCTCAGGTCGATCCGAATGGTGTTCTTATCGTATCTGTGCACCGTGCTGATGGTTCCCCTATGCCAGTGGCCGCCGCTCGTTACCCATTAGGGGCGTTCCCTCGAACAGTGATATTGGATGATGGCAACTCCATGTTGCAAGGTCAAAAGCTGTCGTCATTAGATAGGCTTGTAGTTCGTGTCCGAGTTGATTCTGACGGCAACGTATCAACAAGAGATAACGACTGGCACGGCGAAAGTGGCGTGGTCGAACTTGGTCAACCTGTTGAAGTTACTATTAATAAACAGTACTAAACGTCCCTTCGTCATGTCCCTGTAGTGGTATGACTCTAAACTATCAAGTAGAATGAATAAGGCCAGCACTTGCTGGCCTTGTTTTTATACTTAAGTGACTTCTTTCTAAACTATATTTAAACCAGCACTTTGTAGCAAGGTTACTTAAGTATATTAATAGTTGTTATGGAACATAGAATGTATAACAAGGGTAAATCCATCTTCTTAATGCTGTTAGCAGTTGGACTGGTTGGCTGTTCAAGTGCGCCTGAGGAGGCAGTCACAGAAGAAACAAATCAAACGACTTCTGATGCGTACGATCCGTTAGAAGGCTTTAACCGTGCCATGTGGGATATCAACTACGATTACTTAGATCCATATTTGGTACGCCCAGTGTCATTAGCCTATGTGGAATATACTCCGACACCGATCCGCTATGGTATCGCTAACTTTCTGGCTAACTTAGATGAGCCAGCCAGTATGGTGAATAACCTGCTCATGGGGAACGGCAGTAAAGCTGTAGATCACTTTAACCGTTTTTGGATTAACTCCACTTTTGGTCTTTTAGGTCTGGTTGATATTGCGACGAAGGCGGGGATTACAAAATACGATGAAAAAGCCTTCAGTGATGCCGTCGGTCATTACGGTGTAGGTAACGGTCCTTACTTTATGATTCCGGGTTACGGACCTTATACGCTACGTGAAGTAACGGATACGGTAGACGGCATGTATGTACCGCTGACCTATCTCAATTTCTGGGCGAGCTTGGGTAAATGGGCATTTGAAGGGATGGAAAAGCGTGCTTTGCTCGTTTCTCAGGAAGCTCAGCTAGACAATTCACCAGATCCTTATGTATTAACGCGTGATATCTATATCCAGCGCCAAAACTTTAAAGCTGAAATTGAGACTGTCACAGAAGTGGATCAAGAAGAAGAAGCTTACCTGGACGAATATTTAGACGACTTTTAAACCTCTTCTTTGTGATTCAATAGAGATAAAAAAGGCTTAGCACTCGCTAAGCCTTTTCGTTTTCGGAAAATTAAAAACGATAGTTCGCCTGAACACCAATCAACCAAACATTACCTGTTGTTTCGCCGACAAACTGACCACCAACTTGCTCTGCACTGTCATCAGATTCGTAACCACGTGATTCTGTGATAGATGCATCTTTAGCGAGGATGTAAGTGAAACCTGTATCTAGGCTAAAATCTTTGGTCCAGTCATACGTTGCACCGATGCTAAGCCACGTACGATCCGTTTCTGGAATAGTAATCGTACGGTTCTTATCATTCACTGCAGAAGTGTCATAAGCGATACCTGTTCTCAATGCCAGTTGTGGTTGTAGCTGATAGGTGGCACCAATTGCAAAGCGGTAGTTATCTTTCCAGTTTTCCACTTTAACCATGTGTGTACCGGCAGTCTCCAGATGTGCTTCGAGCTTCTCGAACGAGCTCCAGTCAGTCCAGTTAAAGCTTGCATGCAACGCTAGTTTATCAGTGACTTGGTGGAAGCTAGCCAGTTCTGCTGTCGCTGGTAGTGTGAGATACATGTAACCGTTATCGCGAGTTTGCGGTAGTAAAGGCGTACCGAAGCCAAAACCTATGCCTTCAGCATGACCCTGAAGTTTAAGCTCTACTTCAGATTTATATGAGAAACCTACGCGATGGCTTTCGTTAATTTGCCAGGCGGTACCCACTTGCCAGCCCCAAGCAGTGTCGTCACCTTCCATGTACTTAAGCGTCGTATCTTGAGGAAGTCCCAACGCATTTATCGCCGGTGCTGTTGCCCCAAAGCTGCCTTCACCAATAATGTAACGAATACCAGCACCAATGCTTACCGCGTTGTTGATTTTGTACGCTGCATTTAGATTGGCTTCCATTGTTGTTACGCTTGCTTCATTACCAAAGTGCGATGCTGAGAAGCCTGTGCCAAGCTCCGTCTCCATGCCGTAGTTAGTGCCTAATGCTAATCCAATTGCGAACTTGTCATTATATTGGTGTGATAGGTAGAAGTTAGGAATGATCGCGTCATGGGCGAAGTCATCCGAAGAAGCTGGAATATTACTGCCATAAAAATTCACATCACCTTCAACATCAAGATTTGGGTTCACATAAATGGCACCAACAGATACTTGTGTGCCTTCTAAGTAAGTAAGCATGGCTGGGTTGCGCCATTGTGCGCTCGCATTATCCGCCATCGCTGCTTCACCAGCATACGCTCGACCTAATCCTGTTGCTGAAAACTCAGCAAGTTGGAAACCTGCTGCTTGAGTCATGCCTGAAGTTCCCAGTAGGCCTATTGCTACTGTCACCGATAGAAGGGTCTTGTTGGTTTTCATTCTGATGTTCGCTGAATTGTTAAAAAACGTGATGCGAAATTTTAAAGATAGAGCTTTTACTTTAGAAATGAAAAGCCGGAATTTTCACGTTTTTGGAATTTAATTCTTTTATTGGTTTTGTTACAGGCTAAAAAACTATTCGGCGAGGGGCTATGAAAAATATTCAGCGAACAGTTGTGCGTCCTAAAGAGGGTTTTTAGATACACGTGTTCACTGAAAAAGAACGGACAATAAATCTTAAATAAGAAAAAAGGCTGGAAATCCAGCCTTTTATATAAAGTTTATTTGTAATAATGACGTAACTGTCGATTAGAAGCTGCGGCTGTATTGTAAGCCAACAAGGATTGCGTCTGCGTGAGTCGTCGCGCTTACACCAGTAGAGACACCTTGAGCCACAACGATGCTCTCATCAACGTCAACATCATCACCCAATAGGTAGGTGAAGCCAAAGTCGACGTTAGACTTGCCGTCGATGTGGTAAGTGAAACCAGTCGAGAACCACTGACGATCGGAATCTGGTACAGAAATAGACGTCACATTGTCCTGTGCACTGGTGTCGTACATGTAACCAGCGCGTAGCGTCCAGTCGTTATTTAGGTAGTAAGTACCGCCAATTGCGTAGTGCCAGCCGTCTTGCCATTGGTAATTTTTCGCGTAGTTGCCAGCTATCGCACCTTGGTTTAGGTTTTTAAAATCAATTTGATCGAAGTCTTTCCAGCCAATGTACTGAACGCTGTAGTGTACTGCGAACTGAGTATCTTTAATTTTGTGGAAACCAGAGAACTCAGCCATGTCTGGTAGAGGTAACGTGATTTTTTGACCATCATCGTCTTTTGCTTCAAATTCTGGGCTGTAGTGGTAGGCAAGACCGAAACGGTTGTTTTCGTCTAACTCGTAAACCGTGCCAACGTTGAAGCCAACGGCCCAGCCGTCAGCTGAATCGACATCGAGAAGTGTCGTGCTGCCTAGCATAGCGCTAGTTACACGCTTCATAGTACCTTTGCCGTAAATCACATCCAGGCCAGCACCAAAGCTCCATTGATCGTTTAGGCGGTAAGATCCTGCAAGACCAAAGTTCGCGCTTTTTACGTCAGTCAGACCGCCGTATTCCGTTGCGACATAGTTATCCGAGAATTCAGTTTTTGTACCGAAGTTAGAGTAGGCATTCACACCCCAGGCAAACTTGTCGTTTACTGGCACAATCAGGTGAATGTTTGGTGCAAGGGCAGTGTCACCCACATCGTCTACATCACCGACAGTTGTTGTACTAGAACCTAGAGGAGTGTTAACGCTGTATTTTGCGTTTTTTACTTCAATTAATGAAGTAATGGTTTCAAAACCGACAGACAGTTCCATTTTGTCAAACAGAGCCATTGCTGCTGGGTTACGCGCCATTACCGATGCGTTGTCTGCGATTACAGCATCACCAGCAAACGCGCGGCCAAGGCCTGTTGCCGATTGGGCATTAATTTGGAAACCTGCTGCCATCGTTTGACCTGAGGCAAAAGCTACCGTTACTGCTAAGAGAGTCTTTTTGAACAGACGCTTATTATGAGTCATTATTTTTCCTTATTAGATTCGTCTCTTTGGACGATAATTTGAGCTTTTGCTCAGTGGCGCAGATAGTAGTCAGTAGAATACCCTAAACAAATCCGACCATTGTTAAAAATTAAGGAAAAATTGCAGAAATGATGCTAAATGCAGGGAAATTGCATCTAAACTGCAATAATTAGAGTTATTGCTCTATATGATGTATTCGGGGGAATCGTTTGCGTGTTAAGGGTGAGGTGATGCCGCTGAGTGATAACACCTCGCGGCACCTGATATTAAGCTAACTTTGTTTCAATTTATTACATAGGCTGGATAAGAGGTGTCAGTTCACGAGCGATAGTGTTGATATCCTCGCCTTGCTGGCCCACCAATATCATACTTGAGCTACCAATAGGTTGAACGATACCGCTCATGCCTTCTTTGTTGAAGTCGACAGCTTGCTTGCTTGGTATACCGGTAATGAACATGGTTACTTTTCCTTTCGCTCCCTGGAAAACCATATGAACGGCATTGGACGCTCCGAACCCACAGTGATTTAAGTAATAGACGTGGTATGGAAAGTTCTGGTTAAACTGAAAACGCAGAGGCGACATTTTTGCGTTGATGAATGTGCTCGGTACATCTTCGTCCAGGTGACGAACAAAAGGCTCTTCGTTGATCACGTGCTCAATTGCGGTATCCGCCAATGTTGCCTGGGCAGGAGATACGATAATATTGCTCCAATTTATTTGGCCAACCAACAAACCTGCAATGAATGCGACCGATGCAGCTAGTGACATCGCTCTTCGGGCAAAGGTCGGTCTCACGACTTTTTCTTCAAGCGTGCTTGAGGTTTGGCTGAATAAAATTTTATCGGCAAGATCTTCTGGAACCTCTACATTCATCGCCTGTTTAATTTTTTCATCGAGATCCAGAACATCTTCAACAAACCTATAGTTGGCGTTGTTATCGGCCAAAGCTTTAAGTATCTCTTCATCCTTATGTTTTGGATCCGACAAAATACGGCGACGAAATTCTAAATCATCCATTTTTTTGTCCTCTTTTAGTATCTTGAGAATCCAACATCTCTTTAAGTTGATTACGAGCACGGAACAGCCGAGTCATCACGGTGTTTATGTTTAGTTCAAGGATGTCGCCGATTTCTTCTCCACTGAAACCACCCACGACTTGCAGAAATAAAGGTTCACGATATTCGACGTCTAACTTCATGATCTGTGCTTGAAGCCATTCTTGCTGATGATGAGGGTCGTCGCTGACCTTCGCATCATTGCCATAGTCATCGATATCTACTAAATCAAATTGTTTACGTTCGAATCGGCGCGCGTTTTCTCGTCTTAATATCGTAATAAGCCAAGATTTGGCGGCTTTTTCGTCCTGTAAGCTATCTAGGGATTTCCATGCACGAAGGCAGGTTTCCTGAACCAAATCTTCCGCAATGGCTTTGTCTTTGCTTAGCCAGTAAGCGTAACGATATAAATCACGATGATAGCCCCGAACGAGCGATTCATATTTTCTTTGTTTGTCCATATCAGAGTTGACCGGACTGTTGGAATTTTTCTTTCCAAATATTTTAAACATGGCTGCAAGAGCCTCCATTTTCTAATAAACAACCGCATCGTGGTCATTCAGCTATACAAAATGAGTGTAGCAGTCTCATCAAATCAATCCCGGATTCGATACTCTGCCCCCTTATTACGATTCATATATAAAGGTGAATAGAACAGGCGAGCACATGGCTTATTTGGATGCATGAAAAAATAGATCGCTTCAAAGAGGGTAAAATCAATATAAAATTGATCTATTTCAAAAACTCAAGCAGTGGAGGGGTTATAGTTACTCCTGTCATCTCGTTGGTCCTTGTGGCTAACATGTTGAGCAAGATGACACTTCCTTTTGAAGGCTGACTTTACTTTCTCCTAATCAGGAAACTGATTAATGTTCAATTGGCGTAAGTTAATTGTTTTTATAGATATTCCGACCACACAGTTCTGTGTGGTTTTTTTTTACCTCAATTTTGTCTTCCCAACATATTTTTATTCAATTTGCTTCACTGTTCATTGTCGGTTAATGGCGCACTAGGCATGATTTATTACATACGAATTAAAGCCGGTGACGTATATTTACAAGAGCATCAAATTCACAATCAACCATTCTACATTAGACTAAAAGTTTACTTAAATCGGTATCTTAGGCGACTTAGGGTTATCGAGGCTTAGTTATAATCGTCATAAATATAAGTTAGTTAGAGTAATTGATCTACTTGCTTCACGTTTATCTAAACACGCCTTTGATAAATTTAACAAATTGATTACAATGCATCAGGTCAGACCTCTTGTTAATTAAGGAGAAACAATGGGCAAGCAGGAAGTAAAAACGCGTCATGGTGAACGCGTTGCTATTGTCGCAGGGCTTCGAACTCCCTTTGCTCGTCAATGCACTGAATTTAGCCAAGTGCCCGCAGTCGATTTAGGGAAAATGGTAGTGAGTGAAATGCTTGCTCGCACAGACATTGATCCGAAGTTAGTCGAACAAGTGGTGTTTGGACAAGTGATACAAATGCCAGAAGCACCGAATATCGCACGTGAAATCGTTTTGGGGACAGGGATGAGTGTTCATACGGACGCTTACAGCGTGACCCGAGCGTGCGCGACGAGTTTTCAGGCTGCGGTTAATGTAGCGGAAAGTATTATGGCTGGTGCCATTGATGTGGGTATTGCAGGCGGTGCAGATTCTTCTTCTGTGCTTCCAGTTGGCGTGTCTAAAAAATTAGCAGCCAACCTACTGGCTTTGAGCAAAACCAAAACGCTGGGTCAAAAGCTCAATGTACTTAAAAACATTAGCCTCAAAGATTTAATGCCAGTCCCACCGGCGGTTGCTGAGTATTCTACTGGAATATCGATGGGGCAAACGGCTGAGCAGATGGCGAAAACACACGGTATTTCTCGCGCTGAGCAAGATGCGCTAGCCCATCGCTCTCACACACTGGCTTCTCTGGCGTGGAAAGAGGGCAAGATTCAAGGTGAAGTCATGACCGCCTTTCCTGAGCCGTATAAGAAGTGGATCTCTGAAGACAACAACGTTCGTCATGACTCAACATTAGAGGGATACGCAAAACTGCGCCCAGCATTTGACCGCCAATACGGCAGTGTAACGGCAGCCAACAGTACACCTCTGACCGATGGCGGCGCTGCTGTGATGCTAATGCGTGAAGGTAAAGCGAAAGAGCTCGGTATGGACATTCTGGGCTACATTCGCGGTTACGCTTTCTCTGCTATTGGTGTACAAACCGATATGTTGATGGGCCCTTCTTATGCGACCGCTAAAGTACTGGAAAATACAGGACTGGAATTGTCGGATCTTGCTTTGATTGATATGCACGAAGCCTTTGCTGCACAGGCGTTAGCCAACGTAAAAATGTTTGCCTCTGATAAGTTTGCTCAAGAAAATCTTGGTCGTTCAAAAGCCATTGGTGAAATCGACATGGATAAATTCAACGTACTTGGTGGCTCGATTGCGTATGGTCACCCATTTGCTGCAACGGGCGCACGCATGATGACGCAGACGCTGCGTGAATTGAAACGTCGAGGTGGTGGTATTGCATTGAACACCGCGTGTGCGGCGGGTGGTCTTGGTGCAGCAATGATTCTGGAGGTTGAATAATGAGCGAGCAAAAAGCATTTAGTCTGAAGATCGACGAGCAGAACATTGCTTGGTTGGCTATTGATGTACCTAATGAAAAGATGAATACGCTGCAGGCGGCTTTTGTTGAAGATATGATGGCGATCTTCACTCAACTAAAAGACTCGAGTGGCGTTAAAGGGGTGATCATTCATTCTCTGAAGCCAGATAACTTCGTTGCGGGTGCTGATGTACGCATGCTTGACGCATGTACTACCGCAAGTGAAGCTGAAGCATTGGCAAAACAAGGCCAAGAGCTTTTCCAACAATTGTCGGATTTGCCTTATCCTGTTGTGGCTGCCATTCATGGCCCGTGTTTGGGTGGCGGTTTAGAGCTTGCTCTTGCTTGTGATTACCGTGTTTGTACGGAATCAGATATTACACGTTTAGGTTTGCCAGAAGTGCAATTAGGTTTGTTGCCAGGCTCTGGTGGTACTCAGCGTTTGCCTCGATTAATTGGACTGTTACCTTCGCTCGATTTAATCCTGACCGGGAAACAACTTCGTGCCAAAAAGGCGAAGAAGCTGGGTGTCGTTGACGCATGTGTACCGGAGACTATTCTGCTCGATGTCGCAAAGCAGTTTATCGACAAAGGTAAGAATAAAGGCAAGAAAAAGCAGTCAGCTAAAGAGAAACTGATGTCAGGCAGTAGCTTGGGGCGCAAGTTTATCTTTGAGCAAGCGGCGAAGAAAACCAAAGAAAAAACCCGAGGTAATTACCCTGCGGCTGTGGCGATTCTGGAAGTTATCCAGCATGGTCTGGAAAAAGGGTTGGTGAAGGGACAGGAACTCGAAGCCAGACGTTTTGGTGAACTGGTCATGAGCGCGGAATCCAAAGCGTTGCGTTCTATCTTCTTCGCGACAACGGAGATGAAAAAAGAACACGGTTCTGACGCCAAGCCTTCTGCTGTGAAAAAGGTCGGTGTACTGGGTGGCGGTTTGATGGGCGCTGGTATTAGCCATGTATCGGTTGCGAAAGCCAAAGTGCCAGTTCGCATCAAAGATGTGAGCAATGATGGTGTCTTGAATGCGTTGAACTACAACTACAAGCTGTTTGAAAAGCAACGTAAGCGTCGCATTATTTCTACAGCAGATCTTCAGGCAAAAATGATTCAGCTTTCAGGAGGAGTAGATTTTACTGGCTACAACCACATTGATGTGGTCATTGAGGCGGTTTTTGAAGATCTTGATTTGAAACAGCAGATGGTTGCGGATATTGAAGCCAATGCGAAGCCGGAAACTATTTTTGCGACCAACACTTCGTCGTTGCCAATTCATAAGATTGCAGAGAAAGCGGAACGTCCAGAGAATATCGTTGGCTTGCATTACTTCAGTCCGGTAGAAAAAATGCCGCTGGTGGAAGTTATCCCACATGAAACCACGTCAGACGAAACTATCTCTACGGTTGTCGCGTTAGCGAAGAAACAGGGTAAAACGCCAATCGTGGTGAAAGATAAAGCGGGCTTCTACGTAAACCGCATTCTTGCACCTTACATGAACGAAGCTGCACATATCTTGCTGGCAAACGAGCCGATTGAGAAGATTGATGGTGCTTTACTCGACTTCGGGTTCCCGGTAGGGCCAATCACACTACTTGATGAAGTAGGTGTTGATATTGGTGCGAAGATCATGCCGATTCTCGTTAATGAGTTGGGTGAGCGATTCAAAGGCCCTGATGTATTCGAGACTCTGCTTAACGATGGTCGAAAAGGCCGTAAGAGTGGCAAAGGTTTTTATACTTACAAAGCGAAGAAGAAAGAAGTCGATAAGTCGGTCTACAAACTACTCAAGCTTGATCCAGAGTCTAAGCTGAGCGATAGCGATATAGCACTACGATGTGTACTGCCGATGTTGAATGAAGCAGTACGCTGCTTAGACGACGGCATTATTCGTTCGCCGCGCGATGGTGATATCGGTGCGATTTTCGGTATTGGTTTCCCTCCATTCCTGGGTGGCCCGTTCCGTTATATGGATCAGTTTGGTTTGAAGGAACTGGTTGAGAAAATGAACGAGTTTGCATCGAAATACGGCGATCGCTTTGCACCGTGTGATGGCCTGTTAACTCGCGCGGGTGAAGAGCGTACCTTTTACTAAGTTCTAAAGTACGTTAAAAAATAAAAAGGCTTGCATCTCGCAAGCCTTTCTCAATTGAGTAGTGTACCGTCCTAAATAAGGTTGACACTTTCCAACCCAAAAAATTGGAGAGTGTTATGAAATCAACCACTAAAAGAACTCAGCGCGATTACTCCCTCGCTTTTAAACTCACCGTAGTTGATGAGGTTGAAAAAGGAAGCCTCACTTACAAGCAAGCTCAAGAGAAGTACGGTATCCAAGGTTGCTCCACGGTTTTAGTTTGGCTTCGTAAGCATGGTCGACTAGATTGGTCTAAAGGGACACCTAACTTTATGTCCAAAGAAGACTCTATGGCCGAGTTCAATTCACCTCCCACACCTG
This sequence comes from Vibrio sp. YIC-376, assembly GCF_052353105.1. NCBI lineage: Bacteria > Pseudomonadati > Pseudomonadota > Gammaproteobacteria > Vibrionales > Vibrionaceae > Vibrio > Vibrio sp. YIC-376. The sequence continues at coordinate 994 of NZ_JBBWFK010000007.1, read as the reverse complement.
AGCAACGTATTAAAGAGCTTGAGAAGCAACTCAAAGACGCACAGCTCAAAGCCGATTTCTTTGAAGCTGTAGTGAACGTTATGGAACGTGACTATGGCGTTAGAGTGACAAAAAAGCAAAAAGAAGCGTTGTCCAAAAGAAAGTCATAACAGGTTTGACCGTCACGAAGTTTTGTCAGTTAGTGCAAATCTCTCGTCAAGCCTATTACAAGCAGTGCCAGACTCAGACTCGTTGTGAACATCATGAGCATGTTGTTATTGGCTTTGTCCATGAAGTCAGAATGAAGCAGCCACGCATTGGTACGCGGAAACTGAAATTCTTAGCAGAGATAAAGGGCATTCAGATAGGTCGAGATAAGCTCTTTGAGCTTCTCAGAAGGCATCGTATGTTGGTGAGAACAAGACGGGCTTATCATCGAACAACTGACAGTCGTCATCGGTTCTTCTGCCATCCAAACAAAGTGAAAGATGGGCTGACACCAACGAAGCCAGAACAACTGTGGGTTGCTGATATAACTTACTTACCGACTCAAAATGGAGAGAGTTATGTCAGCCTGGTTACGGATGCTTATTCAAGGAAGATCGTTGGTTACTATGTAGATGACAACATGAAAACGCAATCAGTTAAGCGGGCATTTATCTCAGCTCTCAGACAACGGCAGAGTGAAGAAAAGCTAATACACCACTCAGATAGAGGCTCACAATACTGTTCGAAGGAATATCAAGATATCCATAAGAAACATAAAGTGACTTGCTCGATGACTGACGGCTATGACTGTTATCAGAATGCTTTAGCAGAGCGAGTAAATGGGATACTCAAAATGGAGTTCTTACTGAGGAAACCGAAAGATCTGGAAGAAGCGAGGACGATGGTAGCAGAATCCGTAGAGATCTATAATCAAATGAGGCCTCATACGGCTTTAAAATACAAAACGCCCGATGAAGTACATCGAGCGTTTTAGTTAAAAAGTGTCAACCCATATCAGGACGGGTCA